>CAZSWC010000163.1:0-1038 GCA_964610665.1 uncultured Lachnospiraceae bacterium | reverse complement strand
TAACAAAAGAAGCTGTTATAAATGGAGAACCTCCTAAAATTATAATTAACAATAATAGAGAAACAATTAAAACAAATAAATCAAATAAAAAGGCAAACAATAAAAAAATAGTAGAAACAGCATAAAATATAAATATAGGCCATTAAAAAATGAAAAAAATAGTAGGTTGTCGATGTTATTGGCAACCTATATTATATATTTTTTCGTTTAAAAATGAAGTATAGTGATTAAAATAAAAAAAGTAATAAAAAAAACAAAAAAAGTGTTGACAATATATGCAGTGCTGTGCTAAAATAGATATTGTTGTTACCCAAGAAAAGCAACAAAAAAAGTACATTGAAAAGTAAACAATAAACCTTTGAGAAAAGAAACCAATAATAAAGATAGAAGCAAACTATCTATAAAAAAATGGTCAGCAAAATAAAGAGCTAAATAACTCAAAAAAGATATATGGGTAGCATAGAAATATGCGAAGAATATATACCATTAACAAGAGAGTTTGATCCTGGCTCAGGATAAACGCTGGCGGCGCACATAAGACATGCAAGTCGAACGGAAGTCGTTATAAAAGGAGAGAAGATTTGTCGGATTGAATTTTATAACAATGGCTTTAGTGGCGGACTGGTGAGTAACGCGTAAGGAACCTACCTATTAGAGGGGAACAACAATGAGAAATCATTGCTAATACCGCATATGCCATAACTACCGCATGGTAGAAGTGGGAAAGGAGTAATCCGCTGATAGATGGCCTTGCGTCTGATTAGTTAGTTGGTGGGGTAACGGCCTACCAAGACGACGATCAGTAGCCGGACTGAGAGGTTGAACGGCCACATTGGGACTGAGATACGGCCCAGACTCCTACGGGAGGCAGCAGTCGGGAATATTGCGCAATGGAGGAAACTCTGACGCAGTGACGCCGCGTGCAGGAAGAAGGTTTTCGGATTGTAAACTGCTTTAGACAGGGAAGAGAAAGGACAGTACCTGTAGAATAAGCTCCGGCTAACTACGTGCCAGCAGCCGCGGTAATACGTAGGGAGC
>CAZSWC010000162.1:0-1047 GCA_964610665.1 uncultured Lachnospiraceae bacterium | reverse complement strand
CGCCGCTCCATGTTTTCGCAGGTCAGAGGCTTAGCGGCCCCTGGCCTTCTTTCGTTTTGGGTGACACTCGTCCATTCTTCGATCAACGTTCGCTTTCCTGCACAAAGAATGGGCTAGCCCGCCAATAGCGAGATAGCCCGCATTCCTCAGATTCGCTTACGGGTCTTCCTACTTGGTCCATTTTCCGTCGACAAACGTGAAGTCGCGATCGTCATGGTATGCGCTTCCATATGCCTTGACCATGGCAACTATCCAATCGACCAGGCCCCATAACCCGGTTGAGAACTTCTACCACCTCGGGTATGCGCTCTGGGTCCAGCCCGCCGTACTGCATGACAAAGCGGGCCCGGCCGTCCTCGGAACTGGCATGGGCGGCGTCCTGCACGAACGACGACAGCGGAACGAGCCGCACGCCCTCCGCGAGCGCACGACGCGCGATCTCGTCCTCGCCCAGCGCCGTCTCTACGCCAAGCACAAAGTGCAGCCCCGAGTCGGCCTCCTCGACGGTGCACCTGGCACCCAGCTCGCCGTCCTCTATGGCGCCCACGAGCTCGTCGCGCAGCTCGCGCTGGCGCTTGCGGAAGCGCCTCACGTGCCGCTCGTAGGCCCCGCTCTCAAGAATGCGCGCCAGCGCCACCTGGTCAAGCACGCTCACGGTGTTAGAGAAGCACTCCAAACGCTCGCGGTAGGGCTCCACAAGGTCGGGCGGCAGCACCATGAAGGCGAGCCTGAGCGAGGGCGAGAGGCTCTTGGTGAAGGTGTCAGTGTAGATGACCCGCCCAGCCGCGTCGATGCTCTTGAGGGGCGGTATCGGATGCCCAGCGAGCCTAAAGTCCCGGTCGTAGTCATCCTCAACGATGTAGCGGCCCTCTCCCTCGGCCGCCCATCCCAGCAGCCCGTAGCGCCTGGCGATGCTCGTGACCCTCCCCGTGGGGAACTGGTGCGAGGGCATGAGGTGAACGACGCTCGCGCCACTGCCGCGCAGGTCGTCCAGCCGGACGCCCTCCTCGTCCATGCCCACAAAGGCAAGGTCCACGCCCTCGGCCT
>CAZSWC010000161.1:0-1068 GCA_964610665.1 uncultured Lachnospiraceae bacterium | reverse complement strand
TGAATGATAGATGAAGAAACATAATTTCGTCTTTTTAGGAGAATGTGGTATTATTCTGGCATTGTTGTTGCTTATCGGAGTCTTGGTTAAGGATGAGAGGCAGACTGTGCAGGGAAAAGAAGCCGCCAAAGCATTTGCTGAAGAACAGACATATGAGGAAAATGAACTTTGGGTGGAACATTTCTTACCAGAGCAGCAAGAGGAAGAAGTAACAGAGAGTTTAGGAACAGATGAGGAGAATCACAGTACGGTTTCCAATTCTGAAAATACTCTTTCTGCAAATACGGTTTCAGAAAAAATTGCAGAAAATGAAGATGCCCATAAGATAAAGATTGCAGTCTTTGGAGATAGTATCTGGAATGCTGATAGAGGAGAAGATGGGATTTCAGAATTGGTTATGGAGCAGTTGGAAAATGTGAAGATTTATAATTGCGCCATTGGGGGAACTACGGCAGCGGTGAAAGAAGAATCTACCAGACATGATGAATGGACCAGCAGGTCATTTAATGGTATGATGTATATTGCTACTGATATTGTAAGTGCCAGTGAGTTGATAGGGGCAGATGCTGCTTATGAAGTCATTCAGGATGTTGACTTTGAAGAAGTAGATTATGTGATAGTCTCTTATGGCTTGAATGATTATTTTTCAGATATTCCGGTATATCCTAAGGAGTATTACGATATGACTTCTTACGTAGGAGCTCTTCGTCATGGAATACAGAAATTAAAAGAAAAGTATCCTCATATGAAATTTATTTTGACCTCTCCTACTTATTGCGAGTGGTTTAAGGGAGAACGTCAATATGAACTTGGAACCTATGTGGAAGCAGCCAGAAGTGTAGCGACAGAAATGGATGTATATTTTCTGGATATGTATCATGCGTTGGGAGATACGCCGAATGAAAAAACGGAATATTTATCGGATGGAGTGCATTTGTCAAAGGAAGGAAGACAAATATATGCTGACTGTGTAATTGGATATTTAAAATCTTTGGAAGAGGGGCTGTAAAGTTCCTCTTTTTTTGTGTACAATCTCCGGTTTCGCAATTATCTGTGTCTGAATCGTAT
>CAZSWC010000160.1:0-1082 GCA_964610665.1 uncultured Lachnospiraceae bacterium | reverse complement strand
GCATCGTGCTGACCGAGGCGCAAGAGCTCAGCGCAAAAGCCGAGAGAAGTAAGAAAAGCAGTGAAATCAACGTATTTTTACTCATGTCTGATCCTTTTGGTCGAAACGTGCGCAGTTCGGTGGCGCACATTCGTCGCATCACAAAAGAGGCGTATGAACGCCTTTGACGCACATTTAACCCCATATCGGCGGCGAATATTCCACGAATCACGGTACAATGTCAAAATGTGATTTTGTATGTCAATGCGCGGTGCTGGATGTGGCGATGGGCTGCGTTTTTGCTTTGTTTGCGCGGTTTTGGGGGCGTGATCGTGCTGTGTGTGGCGATGGGCGCTTGAGATGATCGGAGAATCGCGGTCGTATCCTTGGCTTATGGAGGGTGAATGGTGGGGGAGTGGTAGGGATTGGCGGATTAGATGCTCGGAGAATCTTCGTCGTTGGGGGGCTGTGGCGAATTTTGTTCGTCGTTTGGCGAATTTTGTTCGCCGTTTGGTGAGTTTTGTTCGTTGTTTGGCGAATTTTGTTCGCCGTCGTGTGGTTGTGGCGAATTTTGTTCGTCGTTTGGTGGTGTTTGCGAATTTTCTGCGCTTTTGCCGTCGAGCTTGGGCGGCATGTGTGTGCGATCGAGCGAAGCATTTTGGGCGTATCGGATGGCTTCGATTCGAGCGGCGACGCGTTCGAAGTTTGCGCCGCCTTGGATGTGGACGCCGTCGACGAATACGGTTGGCGTGCCGGCGATGTCGGCTTTTTCGGCGTCGGCCATGTCTTCGACGATGACGACGGCGAGTCGTTGACCTTTGACGGGGTCGAAGACGTCTTCGGGCGTGGCGCCGAGTCGTTCGATTTGTTTGGTGAGGAGGCTGGCAGAAATCGACTTTTGATCGTCGAATAGTGTGTCGTGGATTTGCCAGAACATGTCTTTTTCGTTGGCAAAAGTCGTGACGACGGCGGCGGCGGCGGCGTAGGGGTGGATCGAGACGAGCGGCATTTGTTTAAATACTATCGATGCATCTTGTGGGTATCGCTCGGGGAGTGGTAGGGATTGGCGGATTAGATGCTCGGAGAATCTTCGTCGTTGGGGG
>CAZSWC010000159.1:0-1082 GCA_964610665.1 uncultured Lachnospiraceae bacterium | reverse complement strand
CTGTACTGCGCCCTGCTGGGGTATATCATCTTTGAAGGCTCCGAGGAGGAGCGCAATATGAACACGCTGGTGGACATGATCTCCGGCATGGAGGTAAAAGAGGATGACGAGGATTTTCTCAACGCCGTGGATTATATGTTCAAGGGGCTGGAGCAGCGCAAGCCGGATTGCTTTGCGGTCAAGCAATATAAAAAATACAAGTTAAGCAGCGGCAAGACGGCCAAAAGCATCCTGATTTCCTGCGGCGCTCGTCTGGCTCCCTTTGACATCCCCCAGCTCCGGGAAATTATGTCCTATGATGAGCTGGAGCTTGACCGCATGGGCGACAGGCGCACGGCAACCTTTTTCTGCATCAGCGATACGGACAGCACCTACAATTTCCTTGTGGCGCTGGCCTTTTCGCAGATGTTCAATCTCCTGTGTGAACGGGCGGACAATGTTCACGGGGGCCGCTTACCCCATCATGTGCGGGTGCTGTGGGACGAGGCGGCCAACACGGGACAGGTGCCAAATCTTGAAAAGCTGGTAGCCGTGATCCGCTCCCGGGAGGTATCGCTGACGCTGTTTTATCAGCAGCTTGCCCAATGTAAGGCTATCTATGATAAGAACGCCGAAACCATCCTGGGCAACATGGACAGCGTGATTTTCTTGGGAGGCCGGGAAGCCAGCACCATCAAGGAAATATCCGAAAACTGGCTGGGCAAGGCCACGATCTCCATGCAGACCGATGGCCGGACACGGGGAAATTCTGAAAGTTATAGCCAAAACAACCAGCGTGTGGGCCGGGAACTGATGACCCCCAGCGAACTAGCGACTATGCCCGGAGATCGGTGCATCTTGCAGCTCCGGGGCCTGCCGCCGTTCTGCTCCAAGAAGTACGATCTGAAACAGCACCCCAACTACAAGTACACGGCTGAGGCCGATAAAGTGAAAAACGCCTTTTCCCTCGACAGGCTCATCAACCGCCGCAGGCGGCCCGGGCTGAATGAGGAATGTGAGGTGTACGAGGCGACTGTGCCGGACGAGGCGCTCACAGACGAGGACGAGGACATCCTCAACTATGACGATCTCGACGATCCAGA
>CAZSWC010000158.1:0-1090 GCA_964610665.1 uncultured Lachnospiraceae bacterium | reverse complement strand
ACCTCCAAGGTCTATGACGGCACGACCAACAGCAGCATCACCGTGGGCGTGAAGGAAGGAGTCCTCTACGGTTCGGATACCCTCCCCATCACCGGCACCGCCGTGTACAACAGCGCCGATGTCAACGAGGCAAACACCATCACCTTTACCCCGGCTGCCATCACCACCGGTAACTATAGGCTGGCAGACACCCAGGTGCTGACCATCACCGACGCGAAGATCACCCCCCGTGACCTGATCGTCACGCCCAACGGCGGCCAGAGCAAGAAGTTCGGCGCGGAGGATCCCACGCTGCACTCCACCACCAGCGGTAAAATTTCCGGTCAGATCCCCGACTATACCGGCGCACTGAGCAGAGCTGAGGGCGAGAATGTGGGTCAGTACGACATCACGCTGGGCACACTGGCACTGATAGATCAGTTCAGCTCCGGCTTCAAGGCCAGCAACTACACGCTGAAATTGAGCTCGACTCCGGTTAAGTTTGAGATCACCAAGGCTGACGCCCCCGCTCTGGAGGACATCACGCTCAGCCAGAAGTACACCGTGACCGCCGAGCAGAGCAAGGACATTGGCACTGCCGGTATGCCCGCTGACGCAGGCACGCTGACCTATACCGTGGGCACCGCAGAGAAGACCGGCTCTGTGACGATTGACAGCTGGAATGTGGATTCCACCGGCAAGGTGACCTACACCCTGTCCGGCGGCGCGGCTGGCGATACCGTCACCCTGCCCGTAACCATCAAATCCACCAACTATGCGGACGCCACCGTCAATGTGAAGATTACCCTCACCAAGCCTTCCTCCTCCGGCGGTGGCGGCGGCAGCTCCCACTCTTCCAGCTACACCATTACCGTGGACAGCGTGAAGCACGGCACCATCACCGTTTCCCCCAAGTCTGCCTACAAGGGCGACACCGTGACCATCACCGTGAAGCCCGACAAGGGCTATGAGCTGGATACCCTGAAGGTTCTGGACAAGGACGGCGACAAGGTGAAGATCACCGAGAAGAAGGGCAAGTACACCTTCACCATGCCTGCCTCCAAGGTCACCGTTAAGGGTAAGTTCGTGGAGGAAGCCCCGGAGCAGATCT
>CAZSWC010000157.1:0-1096 GCA_964610665.1 uncultured Lachnospiraceae bacterium | reverse complement strand
CTAGACAAACACGACGTGCGCGCCGATCCCAGCGGCGAATGCGCGCTAAACACATCAATTCATTTTCATCGCAAACCGAATCTGCGAAATGCGCTTACTCTTCGACGAATTTATCGGCCGAAACGACCGTTCCATCGGGCATGCTATAGCCATAAATCGAAATATCATAGATCCCCGAAATAAAGCTCACGGGGAACGCCTCGACTTCGATAACGCAACCGTTGCCCTCAGGACGGACCATCGCCATGTGGTGTTCATTGCGATAGCCAAAGAGAATTTGATATTCCCCGCTCTGCTGCTTGCTCAATCCCATGGGAATAAAATCGCCGAATTTCTGACCTTTTTCAAACGTCGTCTTGAGTTTTTTGATGACGTTATCGAATGAATCCGAGATGTGGTAGATGTGCTTTGCCATGTTGTACTCGCCCGTCGTATCGACGCGCGTCACGTTAAACGGCATGTTCATAAATGGTTGAGCAACGTCGGAAAAGTCGTAATTCTGAACGACATCTGCCATGGCTGGCGTCGCCATAGCGGCGAAAAATGCGAACATTGCAATGCGCAAAACGTGTTTCATAGATCAAATCCCCTCGGCCACAGCATATAGGCGATTAAAAAATAGGATATGTCTTCTGCGTCCCCATCGGTACGATAATCGTATCGACGACGGCACGTTCCAAAATGTTCGTCGCCGCAGCCTCGGCACCTACTCGCACATTAAAAGCCTTGTAATTCTCATCCATGTTGTCTTTGAGAACATCGTAGAGATTGTCGTTTTCAAGACCTGCATCGATCGTGTCTTTCATGTAGACCATCGTATCAGATGCCATTGCTCTAGCCAACCGCTCACAACGCGCTTTATCAAATGCCATATCTACTCCCAAACAGCTGAAACAAGAAAAATCCCGTCGATAGCTGCATTTATATCGCAAAATTCGACGCAAACTGCCTCGATTCTCATGAATTTTCGCAAAATTGTCAATAAAATGTTCGGTTTATCACGCGCCTATGCGCGTGCAATCTAGCCTTGAGATTACCATGATTTTTCGAGTTCGCGTATTTCGGCATACATCTTCAAATACGCTTGGTATCGGAA
>CAZSWC010000156.1:0-1097 GCA_964610665.1 uncultured Lachnospiraceae bacterium | reverse complement strand
ATTTTGCGTAGCCGTTGTGGCATTTCGGCTCCGAATTCATCTTTGAGTGTTTGTGTGGGGATTTGTGGCGTTTTGTATTTGGATTAAAGTGAGTTTTGTTCTTCTCGTTCTTCTTCGATAAGGGCTAAGTAGGATTGGATTTCGTTGGGCTTAACGCCAATGAGCGTTAGTGCTTCGATGGGCGTAAGATTGGAGTTTTTTGAGATATTCATTGCCGATCGAACAACGCCTTGTTCGATTCCTTGTTCGATTCCTCGATTAAATCCTTGTTCGATTCCTCGATTAAATCCTCTTTGTTCGACATAATCGCTAAATCCGCTCATATATTCCTCCATTTTGCGTAGCCGTTGTGGCATTTCGGCTCCGAATTCATCTTTGAGTGTTTGTGCTTTAATGTCGTATGAAGTGCTGCTCGACGTGAAAACGTCGAGTAGCTTTACTAATCCAGTATAGCGTTCGTCGTGTTCGTGACCAAGGTAAATCATGACGATTTGCCCTAGGTCGAAGTTGGATCGTTTTTCGTGAGCGTTCCCCGCGATGCAGCGTTCATCCATGGCATAGGCCGTAATGGCATTTCGTCGGTTTGCGGGTGGAGAGAAGCAGATCCAAATCGTATAGACTTTTTGCAAATCGCCGTAGTTTGAGTTTTCGAAAACGGATCCGTATTGAGCAGAGATTTGCCGACACATGTAGTAGAAAGCACGTTTTATGAGGGGATAGCCTGGGTAGAAGTCGTTTTGTGCTTCGATGTTGATGATGAGTTTGAGCGATGTGTTTTGTGGCGTCGTTGCGAAGAATCGAATGTCGTAAGTGACACGTCCCTCGGTAAGCGTCGTGCTTTCGTTAGACATTCCTTGGATGCGACCGGTCGATGCTGGATTTGTCGTATCGCAGTGGACGCCAATATTGCCGATTTCAGGGTCGCCTTCGATGTAGCGGTGTTCGATGTCTTGAACCGTAGAATTTTCAAATTCGGCGACACAAGATTTGAGAATACACGCAAGCATGAGCTTGTCGGCGAGTAGCTCACCGATGCCGCATGCAAGCAGCTACTCGCCGACAAGCGCATGCGTGCGTGTATTCTCAAATCTTGTGTC
>CAZSWC010000155.1:0-1109 GCA_964610665.1 uncultured Lachnospiraceae bacterium | reverse complement strand
GCTCATGACAGCGCCCCGACCAGCATCTCGGCGACCTTGGCGTCCGGGAAGAACGCCCAGCCCACGACGTCGCTCAGGACGATGCACGAAAAGACTCCGAGCGCGACGGCGGCGGTGAAGCCGACCATGACCATGGTCCAGCCGCACTCGTCGTACTCGTCCCTCTTGCGCCGACGGAGCCCGCAGACGCCAAGTCCCACGGCAAGCGCCGCGAGCGCGAGGATGGTGGCGATGCCGATGGTGCCGGTCGCCACCTTCATGCCGGCGTACTGCGGGATCACCGACGTGACCTTGTCCACGGTCACGCCCAGCTTGTCGGCGATCTGGTCTATCGCCTGGTTAAAGTCCCCTGTCATTCGTCATCGCCTCTCACGATCCGCGCACCGCAGTTGGGGCAGTACCTGTATGGCTCTCCCGCGATGAACATCTGGCCGCAGGCCGAGCAGCGGTCGGGGTAGATGGCCCCGTGAAGCTCGAGGTTCCCGCAGACATCCCTCGCCGGGCCAAACGTGCACGCTGGGTCTATGAGGTCTGCGAGCCTGCGCCACACGTCGCGCCAGGTGCCGTCCTCGATGCCCACGGCACCCTTGAGCGTGTTGAGCACGCCGTAGGGCATGCTGCCCCTCGCCTGTCCCCTGAGCGTCTCGGCCACCATCTGGCGCTCCCGCGGCGTGGCGTCAGCCCGCATCAATGACGAGCACCTCCTTCCAGGGCAGCTCGGCGCAGATCATCTCCGCTATGGGCCCGTAGACCCTCTGCCACGCGCCGTTGCCTCGGTCGATGTCGGCTCCGCAGTCGGAGTCACTGAGGTAGTCGCAGATGTCATCCGCGGCCTCGAACTCGTCCGTGTAGTACTTGTCATCCCTGAGCCCCATCGTGTCCAGCGTCCAGCCATGGAACAGCACGTCGCCGTATTCCTCCTCGACGTCGGCGGGGACCAGCATCCTCTCCACGCGCACGCTGACGTTCGGCCAGTAGGTCGTGCCGAAGTCTGGGTCGTCGTCGCTCGTGGCCATGATCACCGGCATGTCGTGGTAGCGGTGCGGGGACAGCTCAAGGTAGAGCTCGTCTGACGTCATTGCCTCTCCCATCCTGAGTTTTCAACATTC
>CAZSWC010000154.1:0-1128 GCA_964610665.1 uncultured Lachnospiraceae bacterium | reverse complement strand
GTTCACAAATACAAAGACTCCAGAGAGCAGTTTGAGCAGAGAACTCATAAGAGACTCATTGATATCATTGCTCCAACACAGAAAACGGTAGAATCTTTACAGAGATTAGAAATGCCGGCTGGTGTATGTATCGATATCAAAATGAAAAACAAATAAGACCCCTACTAGTATGGACGCGAATGCGCCCCGCTGTAGAATAAACAGGAGGTAAAGACGATGAAAAAAGCTATATTAGCAACAAAAGTTGGAATGACACAGATTTTCAACGAAGATGGCGTACTTGTTCCGGTAACAGTACTTCAGGCTGGTCCTTGTGTAGTAACACAGGTAAAAACAGTAGAAAATGATGGATACGAAGCAGTTCAGGTTGCTTTCGTAGACAAAAAAGACAAAATTATTAACAAAGATGCTAAGGGAAACAAAGAAGTTATCCATAGACATGGTGTTAATAAGGCTCTTCAGGGACATTTCAAAAAAGCAGGTGTTTCCAGCAAGAGATATGTAAGAGAATTCAAATTTGAAAATGCAGCAGAATACACACTTGCTCAGGAAATCAAAGCTGATATGTTTACAGCAGGTGATAAAGTAGATGCTACTGCAATTTCCAAAGGTAAAGGTTTCCAGGGTGCAATCAAGAGACACGGACAGCACAGAGGTCCTATGGCTCACGGTTCTAAATTCCACAGACATCAGGGTTCCAATGGTGCATGTTCTTCACCAAGCCGTGTGTTTAAAGGAAAAGGAATGCCGGGACATATGGGCAGTGTAAAGGTTACTGTTCAGAATCTTGAAGTTGTACGCGTAGATGCAGATAAGAACTTGCTTTTGGTTAAAGGTGCAGTACCGGGACCTAAGAAAGCATTAGTTACTATTAAAGAAACTACAAGAGCTAATTAGGGAATGAAAGGAGGACACATCAGTGGCAAACGTAGCTGTTTATAATATGGAAGGCAAAGAAGTTGGTACAATTGAATTAAACGACAGCATCTTTGGTGTTGAAATCAATGAACATTTAGTTCATATGGCAGTTGTACAGCAGCTTGCAAATAAACGTCAGGGAACACAGAAGGCAAAAACACGTTCTGAAGTTTCTGGTGGCGGAAGAAAACCATGGAGACAGAAAGGAAC
>CAZSWC010000153.1:0-1161 GCA_964610665.1 uncultured Lachnospiraceae bacterium | reverse complement strand
GGACGGCGACCGCCAAAACCTTCTTCGCATAATCTTGCTTGACGATGTATTCGTCGAGTTTCGCCTTGATATCTTTGGGCTTTGGCACGGTGAGCTTGCTCGTCACGTGCTGTTGAAGTCCCCAATCGATCATCTGCGAATCTCGACAAATCTGATTGTAAGCATCTTGGATGCACGATTCGCATATATACACATTTGCCCCGGCAATGAGACGTTGTGTATCGGCGCGATCTCGATCGCAAAATGAGCAACGTAGCGTAGCCAAAACTATACTCCTCTCAATCCATCATCATATTAAATACACGCATCTATGAATACTTCTCAAATGAAGTCCATTTCTGCGCGTCAAATCGCGTCTCTATGAACGATTCATCCGATGAAGTCCATTTCTGCGCGTCGAGTCGCGTTTCAATGAAAACCTCACCCGACGAAGTCCATTTTTGCGCCTCGATTCGCGTTTCAATGAAAACTTCACCCGACGAAGTCCATTTTTGCGCCTCGATTCGCGTTTCAATGAAAACTTCATCCGACGAAGTCCATTTTTGCGCCTCGATTCGCGTCTCTATGAACGATTCATCCGATGAAGTCCATTTTTGCGCCTCGATTCGCGGCTCGATGAACGATTCATCCGATGAAGTCCATTTTTGCGCGTCGATTCACGTCTCTATGAACGATTCATCCGATGAAGCCCATTTTTGCGCGTCGATTCGCGTTTCAATGAAAACTTCACCCGATGAAATACATCGTTTTGCGAAAATTATTCAGCCGCAGGCGCGACAGAATCGGGGTGACCTTCTTTTGTGCGTCGAATGACTTCGTCGACGAGTCCGTATTTGACGGCTTCGTCGGCACTCATGATGTTATCGCGGTCGGTATCTTTTTCGATGCGTTCGACCGTTTGCCCCGTATGTTTAGCCAATATTTCGTTCAAGATACGGCGCATGCGCATGATTTCTTTGGCTTGCAAATCGATGTCGATAGCCTGGCCCGAAATTCCGCCGCCCGAAATCAACGGTTGGTGGATGAGGATTCGGCTATTGGGCAACGAATAGCGTTTGCCCTTTGTCCCTGCGCACAAGAGCACGGCGCCCATGCTCGCGGCTTGCCTGCACCTCATTCAAGCAATGGTCGGATTTTGAGGAATTTGCATTGAGGATAAGC
>CAZSWC010000152.1:0-1164 GCA_964610665.1 uncultured Lachnospiraceae bacterium | reverse complement strand
ATTCGGATCGGATAAGGTTATAATTGCTATCGTATGTATTGATCACTTTTCTCAGGGCTTCGCCGGTCGGGGAGAAAGTCACTGAACGGGTATTCAATCCGTCGATAAAAGAATGCTGTGTATAGTTGATTAACTGGTTGTTTGCCATATAATGACATTCCAGTATCAGTTTGCCGACCTTATCATACGAGTGGGTCGTATAGTTTTCCAATACTCCCGAAGTCCCGTAATGCTCTTTCCGGTCAAGCATATTGTTTTTGTATTTATATAATGTATACTCCGACTGGGATATCACCGGATAATGGGTGATTTTTTTCTCTAACTTGCCATCATTCGAATAGATATATACCTGTGTCTGAAGATTGATAAATCCTGTAGAGGTATTTTTGTTCGCATTAAAATTGTTGGTCATGACCAACTGCTTATCTACGTTATATTGATAAACATTGTAACCGAGAGTATCGGTAATTGCTTCTCCTTCAAACAGGCAGTTAGAAATCCTGGATAATTGACCCTCGTCATTATATTCGTAAATCTTGCCGGAATAAGCGGAGTTGCTGGCGGGTGAGGTCATCCGTTTTAACCGGGCATTGTTAAGCGACAATCTTTGGGGAACATCGTCATTAACGAATGCCACTTCCGGATTCTCGTTGACCGGAAGTTTGTCGAGATCGGAAGAGTCGCAACTGGTGATCCCGCTTATGAAAAACAGGAGGCAGACCAGTAAAGTCCATATATGTGTAGTTGCGATCGTCATTGAGGGGATGGTTTATATTTATTGGGTATCTAATGCATCGAGCCATATATCCAGGCATAATTGAGGATAGAGATATAAACTTTCCTCCAAAGTGCCGGTTGCTCTCATCTGTTACGCAAACTTATCGGCAAAAGCCGGTTTGGATGATACGAGAATGTCACTGATGATGTTAGAGAAAAAGCTCAGTCTGCTTTTCAGAAATTTATCCATCAACAGATAATAGATATGGGGTGAGGAAGAAAGGAGAAAGTTTTTAAAATCCTTATATTCTTCCGTTTCCATATAAGTGTACGGAGAAGTTATGTGATCCATTTCATCACATTTCTCCTGGAATAAGTCGAATTTTTCCTTAAATGTTCTTATCTCGGATTTGGAGGATAATTTCATCCCCTGGTTAATCCTCAACC
>CAZSWC010000151.1:0-1173 GCA_964610665.1 uncultured Lachnospiraceae bacterium | reverse complement strand
ACATGAGCTCGGAGTGGGCAAAGCCCAGCCGCTCGAGCATCTGCTCGGGGCTCTGGGGCTTTCCGTCCACCACGTAGTAGCTCTTGAACCGCTTGAGCACCTCCTGAACGCGCCAGTCGTCACGCTCGGAGAGCTTGTCCAGGTGCTGCGAGAGCCAGCCGAACTTGACCGACTTGCCGATCTTGACCGAGCCTGCCGTGGGGGTCTGCCTTCCCGTCATGACCCGCAGCAGCGTGGACTTGCCGGCGCCGTTCTCGCCGAGGATACCCACGCGATCGCCAGGACCGATGATCCAGCTGATGCCGTCGAGCACCCGCTTGCTCCCACCCTCCTGCGTGGGATAGGACACCGAGACGTCCTTCATCTCGATGACCTGTTTGCCCAGGCGGCTCACGGCCATGCGCTTGAGCTCGATGGAGTTTCGCAGCGGCGGGTCGTCAGCGAGCAGGGCCTTGGCCGCATCGATACGGAACTTAGGCTTGGAGCTGCGCGCCTTGGCACCGTGGGCAAGCCAGTTGAGCTCCTTGCGAAGCGTGTTCTGCCGGCGCTCCTCGGTGACGGCAGCCTGTCGCTGGCGTTCGACGCGCTGCTGGATGTAGGCCGAGTAGCCACCCTCGAAGGGCTCTATGACCTCGTCGTGGACCTCCCACATCTCCTCGCACACCTCGTCGAGGAACCAGCGGTCGTGCGTCACTACGAGCAGTGCCCCGGTGCCCTCGGGCCAACGGTGCTTGAGATGCGATGCAAGCCAGGTGATGGCGTGCATGTCCAGGTGGTTGGTCGGCTCGTCCATGAGGATGACATCCCAGGTGCCCACGAGCAGCCGCGCCAGGTCTGCCCGGCGCCGCTGTCCGCCGGAGAGCTCGCCCACCAGGCCGTGCCAGTCGACGTCGGCCAAGAGCTCGTCCAGGATGGAGCGCACCCGCGCGTCGCTCGCCCACTCGTACTCGGGGGTGTCGCCCACCACGGCGTGCTCGACCGTGTCCTGGTCGTGCAGGTGATCCTCCTGGCCCAGCACCCCAACGGTGATGCCCCGCCGCCAGGTGACCGTGCCGCCGTCGGGCTCCAGCTCATGGGCTATGAGCGAGAGCAGCGTCGACTTGCCGTCGCCGTTGCGCCCCACGATGCCGATGCGGTCGCCCTCGTTGATGCCGATGGTCTGGTCGGTGAGCA
>CAZSWC010000150.1:0-1187 GCA_964610665.1 uncultured Lachnospiraceae bacterium | reverse complement strand
CGTCAGCGCAAACGAATCTTGATTGAATTTGTCGAGCAACGCCGAGACGTCTTCCATCGGCAGCTGCGCGAGCGTGAGCGCCTCTTGCGAAATCGCAATCGCCTTGCGCAAAAGCGACGTCTCTTTGATGAGTTCGGCATAGCGCTGCACGTTCGTCGCCGATGGCAAATTCTGGTTCAGCGTCGTCAAATAATGGATGCCGCCCTTTTCTTCGAGCAGTTTCACGTTTGCCATGTGCATGTAGAGCGTCGCCAAGTCGATGGGCTTGCCGTCGTCGTGCAATTTCAGCATGGCGGTGAAGATTTCTTTGTTCACGGCATCGTAAAAATCGTCGGCCACGATGCGGTCGGCGGCAATATTGAGCGTATCGTTGTCGAGTAGGATGCTCCCCAAAAGCGAAATTTCTGCCTCGGGATTGTGCGGAATTCGCGTCGTCAATTCGGCGCGGTTCGCCGTTTCATTTGTCTGCCTCGTTTTCATCGTCTGATTGCGTCTGCTCCACTCCGAAATTTGCGTCTGTGCGTGGCTCGCCTGCGCGTGGCTCGTCTGCGCGCGATTTGTTGTCGCGTGGCTCGTCTGCGCGCGATTTGTTGTCGCGGCAACCTGCTCTCAGCCCCTGGCCTGCACGCCGCCGCGCAATATACCCATAATGTGTGAACTTGCGCATACAAAATTGTTTTTTTCACTGAAGACGTGTATGTTGCCGCCGCAAAACGCCCGCGTGCGCTTTGCCACCGATGATGTGCGATTATGCCCTATTGACCGAGGTTTCTATGCTCACACCGCCCGATCTCGGCGCGAAAACACAGCGCCAAGCCGAGATGTTTCAAAACCGCCTGACCAAACGCGCTCAATACTTTCAAAAGCGCATGAAACGCGACCGCATCGACGCCTATCGCGTCTACGACCGCGACATCCCCGAAATCCCCCTCAGCGTCGACATCTACCAACTCACTACCGACGCCGCCAAAGAAACATACGCCGTCGTCGCCCTCTTCGAACGCCCCTACGAAAAAGACCCGCGCGAAGAAGCCATCTGGCTCGAAGCCATGCTCAAAGCCGCCGAAACCGCCCTGCAACTCGCTCCGCAGCACACGATCCTCAAAACGCGCAAAAAGCAAAAAGGCCGCGACCAATACAACAAATCGTCGAACCCATCGCAGCCCGTCCTGGGCACCGTCGGCGAA
>CAZSWC010000149.1:0-1198 GCA_964610665.1 uncultured Lachnospiraceae bacterium | reverse complement strand
ACTGTAGTCGGATGGATACTTTGCTTGTAGTATTGGAGAAGTTTCATCCGCAACCGTACAAAGATACATTGAAAACCAAGGATGACTTAAAAAACTTACAAGGCTCCTCCCACCACCTAAAGGTAGTGGGTTTCCGCCTAATCAACATTGAAAATAATTATGAAAGGAGTATCGTTTTATGGAAAAAACAAAATTGGGCATTTCGGTTGGCCTGATGGGAGCATTGATGTTCCTGATCTGCTTGCTGGGGGGCTATGTATCCGCCATTGTTGCAGCCGGATACATTTTGCTGTGTGAGAAGGATCAGTGGCTGAAAAAGACGACTATAAAAGCATTGGTTTTGATGATCGGCTTTGGCCTGATGCTTGTGCTGATCGGCCTGATTCCTGAAACATTCAATTTCATTCAAAGTGTGGCAGAACTGTTTAACGGTTATTTGGACGTATCCGTGCTTTATCAGTTCTTCAACATGATCAGTCTGTTGGTGGGCCTTGTTAAAAAGGTTGTGTTTGTTTTGTTGGCCTGGAAGGCATTGAAGATGCAGACCATCAACGTCCCTGTGGTAGATTCACTGCTGAAGAAGTACACAGAGGAATAAGTTGTCCATACATCAAACCAGAGCAGGGAGACACTGCTCTGGTTTTTGTTTATTTGATGTCGATACGGATGGCACCGTCATTTAGCTCGATGACCCGTTTTTTCCATTGCTGACATTGCCGCTGCTGATCACTTCGCCCTCAACAATGTCGCAATTGACACTGCCGCCGGCGTTGACATTGCCGGAAATATCGTTGCAGTTGACACTGCCACCGGCGGCGACATTTCCTCCCACATCGTCGCAGGTCGTGTTTCCACCGGACTTCACACTGCCACGGACCTCGTCGCAGGATACATTGCCGTTGGCCTGTACGCTGCCCATCACGTTGTCACAGGTCAGGTCGCCACCAGCCGTGGCATTGAGATAAACATTTCCGTCAATGGTCAAAGAAACCGCACATTCTACATTCTGCACCACGGTATCTGCCAGATGGACATGGATCTCGTCTGCTTTTTTGTAGTTTGCCAGATAGGTGTGACCCTGATAGACCACGATGCGAAGGGTGTCGTCATTTTCCCAGGGCAGGGAAGCGGTGGGGTTGGTGGGTGTATCACCACGGCCAAAAAGATAGCCGATGGAGACACCGAACAGATCTGCAAT
>CAZSWC010000148.1:0-1202 GCA_964610665.1 uncultured Lachnospiraceae bacterium | reverse complement strand
CAAGGTAGCCGTATCGGAAGGTGCGGCTGGATCACCTCCTTTCTAAGGAGAAGCGCGGAGCCGTCGTGAGCAGCGGACTAAGACCGGAGCGGAGCGAACTGGCCGGAGCCATCGAAGATGGCGCAGGACAGTTCGCGAAGTCGGAGGGCTTAGGGCGCGTTGCGAACAGGCATAGCGTGACAACACGCGTCCGCCAATCCTGGTCAGACTTCTGGGAGCTGTTTCTTCGTTGTTTAATTTAGAGGGCGCAAGCACTCGAAGGGGCCCATTGAAGCCCGGCGAAGCGGAGTTTGGGCCGGCGGGGACGAGGGGGTTTAGCTCAGCTGGTAGAGCACCTGCTTTGCAAGCAGGGGGTCACCGGTTCGAGTCCGGTAACCTCCACCAAAGCCCCGAAAGACACCTTGACCTTTAACCGGTTCAAAGCCCAGCGAAGCGGGTTTGAAGCGGAGAGGAGACGCAAGGGAGCGGGCGTAGCTTTTGCCGAAGGCGGAAGCGGAGCCAAGCGGACTTTGCGGCGACGAGGGCCAATAGCTCAGCTGGCTAGAGCACACGACTGATAATCGTGAGGTCGGTGGTTCGAGTCCACTTTGGCCCACCAACGCTGAGAGCGGATTTCAGTACCCAATGGAGATTGGATACTGAAATCTGACCTTAACAAAGGTTGGAAGGCGCACCTTGAAAACTGAACAATGTGAATGATAATTCCAGATGGAAAGAGCAAGCAACAGAGAAGAGTTTTAATTGTGGAAGCTTTAATCAGGATGGCAGAAGCTGTTCTGGTCAAATGGGTAAAAACAATTAGCCAAACTCTCTGAAGCCTGCATGATTCTTATTTAGAGAACCAATAAGGTTCGGACTACGGAGCAGACTGGACGCGAAGGGTCCAATCCAAAGCCCTGAAAAACCGATTTGAAGCCCAGCGAAGCGGGTTCAAATCGGAGAGGAGGGGCAACGGAGCGGATGGAGCGCAGTTTGCGCCGACGAGGTCAAGCTAATAAGAGCGCAAGGGGAATGCCTTGGCATCAGGAGCCGATGAAGGACGTGATAAGCTGCGATAAGCTTCGGGGAGCTGCAAATAAGCATTGATCCGGAGATTTCCGAATGGGGAAACCCGGTACGGCAATACCGTATCAGCGTGCGTTGAATCAAATAGGCGTACGCGGGGAACCGCCTGAACTGAAACATCTAAGTAGGGCGAGGAA
>CAZSWC010000147.1:0-1204 GCA_964610665.1 uncultured Lachnospiraceae bacterium | reverse complement strand
GCTGTGGTGGTCTTACCCACGCCGCCCTTCTGATTTGCCAGTGCGATTGTTTTCACGGGTTCGATGCTCCTTTCAGTCGTAAAATGGGTTTCAAAAAAGCAGAGCTGTTCGCTCTGCCTATCCGCTGTCATGGAAGTCGTGATTCACTTTGGCGCGGTAGTAGCTGCCGCAGGTAGTTGGGGCGTTGAACAGCATCTCCAGCAGATAGGCTTTGATGTTGCGAATGTCTGCGGTGCTCTCCCGCAGGCAGTCCAGCACATACTCGATGTGGGAGGAATCCAGCTTCAGAAAACGCTCCTTCACTAACGCCGTATAAAGCTGCTTTCCGCCGATCCGCATGAAGCTGCCCTGAGTGCAGAGGACCTCCAGCATGAGGTCCGCGATCTCGTCGATGTCGTCGTAGGGATGCTGTCGGCGCAGGTGGTCGTACTCGATGTTTTCCCGAATCTCTTTTCGGTATTCCTCGATCACCTCCTCCGGCTGCGCGCCCGGATGGATAGATGAATCAGTATTACTCAACTCAGTATTATTCTTATCAGTCTTATTACACTCGGTTTTTCCGAGGTCTTGATTTCTGATTTTCCGAGGTCCAGACTTCGGTTTTTCAGAACTCTTGACTTCGGTTTTTCCGAAGTCTGGATTTCGGCAGCTCGGAGGCTCCGGTTCCGGTGTATCCTCGTCTGGTTCGTCCTCTATGCCCATGAAGCGGAGAACATAGATTTTCGCCGGTCTGCCCAGCCCCTGCTTGACCCGCCTTATGAGGCCCACGCCTTTGGCGCTGTCCAGCTCCGCGAACAGCTTGACCGCCTTATCCGTCTTGCAGCAGAGCTGTTCGCACGCCTCCTCCAGCGTAAAGTAGATGTACACATGGCCGTCATCGTCCATCCAGCCGTTTCTCATGGACAGGCTCATGCGGTCCAGCATGAGGCCATACAGCAGCTTCGCGTCGGTGGAGAGCCGCCGAAAGTACGGCTCGGTGATCAAGAGCTTGGGGATGCGGAAAAAGGCGTATTGCTCGGCGTCCATGCCGAGATGGTACGCAAAGATCGCCTGCGGCATATCTGACACCTCCGTTCTGCCACAGATTTTTATATCTCTCAACGGCGGTCTGTGGTATAGTAAAAGGGAGCATTGACGCGCAATGCTCCCTTACCGTAACCGGACCTGCCGGTGGATTCTTATTCAGTTTGACTTAACACATCAC
>CAZSWC010000146.1:0-1233 GCA_964610665.1 uncultured Lachnospiraceae bacterium | reverse complement strand
GCGATGTCGATTTCGTTCAATTTTTCGAGCGTATTTTCGCGCGTATGTTTCCCCGAAATGGCGGTGATTTCGCCTTTGAGTCGCTGAACGTGTCTGAGATTCGTGTCGCAGACGTTCTTGGCATCGGCAGCCGTCGAAAAGACGACGGGCATCGAGAGCGGTTCGATGCTAAAGACGTGGGCAGCTTGGGGAACTTGGACGGGCTCTTGTTTTTGAGCACAGCCTGAGAAGCCGATTGTCGCAGCACTCATCGCGATTAAAAAATTCCAATACTTCACAGTTTTCTCCTTCTCGATCGTGGGATCATGCGCCATTGACCGCGATGTCACACAGCCATGGCGCTTTGCAACACGGAGGCATACTTAAAGCGCACGGCGCAAAGAGAGCAAGAAAATAATGTTATCGCCCGCGCCATCTCTGCTTGTATGTTCATGCTGGTTGATTTATTTTGCCCATATTAATAGATTATTTCGTTCATATAAATTACTTTTTTTATCTATAAAAAAACTCGCTTTTATCAATCGATGACGACTCGAATTTAGCAGCGATGAATGTAGCTGTCGCCATGCCCCGTATTGCATATTTGTCATACATGAACAATCGACAGATCGCGGAGTCGACATCGACAAAGTGCGCATAAATGGCTGTCGCAATGATTGCGACGATTGCCGATGATATGATATAAAAGCGGGCGGTTTTTTGGGAATCGGTCGTTTTTGGACGGCAATTTCCACGAGCCAAGACGATGAATGATTGCCGTTGCAGACAAAGGCATTTGCACTGCGACGTAAACGAGGAACGCCAAATGCTGGTGAGATGTGACAAATGCGGACAAAGCTACGAAATCGATAATTCGCGAATCCCTGCCAAGGGAGCGAAGATGAAATGTCCGACTTGTAGGTGTGTTTTATTCGTCCAAGGCGATGGGACAGCTGTGCCACTCGATATTGCCCCAACGCCCGAGTCGAAGAGCGCCGATATGGGGCTTGCCCAAGGGGCGACGAGTGAGCCCAAGTTGGCTACCGCGTCGCAAGAGACGGTTTGGAAAGTCCGCCACGTCGGCATGACGTACACGTTTCACGACCTCGAAGGCTTGCAAAATTGGCTCACGGCGCGTTCGTCGATCGACGACGTCAAAATCGCCAAAAACGAAGACGATTGGCGCGAACTCGGCGACTACAAAGAAGTCCTCACAACCGATCTGATCGCCAAATTCTTCCCCCTCGGCGATGT
>CAZSWC010000145.1:0-1250 GCA_964610665.1 uncultured Lachnospiraceae bacterium | reverse complement strand
CTTACAGTATTTACTGGTGTTCGTTTAGGAGAATTAATGGGATTAGAATGGCAAGATGTTGATTTTAAAAACGGAATTATCAGTATTAATCGTTCTAGTCAATATCTATCAGATATGGGAGTTTTCACAAAGGTTCCTAAAACAGAGAGTTCCATTAGAGAAATTGCAATACCTGAATTTATCGTTTCTTTACTTGAGGAATATAAATTATGGTATGAAGAACAAAAATCGATTTACGGCGAATTATGGACTAATTCTGATAGGTTATTTGTACAAGCAGATGGCAAACCAATGCATCCTTCTACAATTAGCAAATGGTTTGTAAAATATGTTGGTCAAATAGGATTACCTGTAATTAATTTTCACGGATTAAGACATACAAATGCAAGTTTACTAGTTGCACAAAATATTGATATAGCAGTAATTTCTGCGAGACTAGGTCATGCACAAATAAGTACTACACTTGACTTTTATGTGCATCCACTACTTTCTCATAATAGAAAAGCTGGCTATGCACTAGAAAACTTGTTATTACCAACAAGGTCTTAATTTGAACTTTTTTCTAATTTTCACAAATTACAAATTTTCACGATAAAAAATAAAAGGCAACTAAATATTTTTAGGTTTCCCATTGCCTTTTATTATGTTTAAAAAAGTATAAAATTTTAATGAATTTTTATTGATATTTAAGGCATTTGAGGTATTTATTTTACCCAATTTTTACCCAATTCGACATAATATTGTCATTTTTAAACATTATTGCAACTAATTTTTAGACAACAAAAAATCACTAAAACCATTATAGTTCTAGTGATATATTCTTTGGTTGCGGGGGTAAGACTCGAACTTACGACCTTCGGGTTATGAGCCCGACGAGCTGCCAACTGCTCCACCCCGCGATTTGTTGTTTGCTTACTTAGTATAACTCCATTATTGTCTTTTGTCAATACATTTGAACAATTTTTATCTTTTAATTTGAATATATTACTATTCCATTGTTAATAGTTTTTCTAATACTTCATTAAACTTCTATTTGTTCTTTAAGGTCGTTATATTTTGCTTCACCTATTCCTTTAACATTTTGTATATCTTCTATTCTTCGAAAACTTCCATTTTCCTCTCTATACTTAATTATTTTTGCTGCTGTGGATGCACCTACTCCTGGTAACCTTTGTAATTCATCCTCATCTGCTGTATTTATATTTATTTTTTCTTCCTTTATATTATTTTCAATATTTGCTGTATTATAC
>CAZSWC010000144.1:0-1251 GCA_964610665.1 uncultured Lachnospiraceae bacterium | reverse complement strand
AAAAGTGGCGGAAATTAATTGCCAAAATTTGCTGGAAAGTACTTGCCGTTTACAGTGGATGTGGTAAATATGCATATGCCTCTGTTTGATGCCATGCAGACGGCATCCAGAAAAGCATTTAAAAGAGTGTTTTGTTAATAGAATTAGTACAGCCCGACAGGGTTTTGTTGTGATACAAAAAATAAGGCAAATATCATTAAGAAAAACAAATGGGAAGTTGCCAACGATTACTTGACACAAACTTAATGAAAAATTAAGTAGTAGAACAGTATCGAATGTGTTATACTACAAGTGATACAAGAAATATTATCTGTCGGAATAGAGACATAAAACCTATTCCAGCGGTCGTGATGGAGACTGAAAATCCATCGTTTTTACAGATTGTAAAATAGTAGTAGCTGTGATATAGTTGATGAAACCAAAGGAAAGCATTAAGAAAGGGTGATAGTATGGATGCTGTACAGGTATTAAGAAAACAGGAAAACACATACACCATTGACGATGCAATGCAGGTACTATTTTCAAAGTTAGATGAAGCATTAGATGATTTTGAAAATGGTAGAGTGATTTCCGAAGAAGAAATGTGGGCGGAGCTTGATGCTATCTAAGCAGGTGCATTGTGAAACAGAGTTACAAGATAGAATTTGCTCATAGTGGCAGAAACGATATGCGACAGATGAAGAAGTATATTCTTGATACGTTCAAATATCGGGAACTTGGCGAGAACTTTACTAAGAAGATGAAAGAAGCTGCTAGGAGTTTAAAAACATTACCGACAGGATATGATACGGTTGGATTTGTGTATCGTGGATATGACATTTATTTAAAACCGTATCGTACATATTTATTTTTTTATATAGTAGACGAACCAACTAAGACAGTTACTATTTTGCGTGTTATGCAGGATGGTATGAATTGGAAATTTATCTTGAAACATTGGCTGCAAGACAATGCATAGTCTGACCTTGTTTTGACCTTAAAACTGTAAAAACTACGTGTTTTAAAGCACTTTTAATAGAAAAACAGGGGTTCAAAACAACGTAAATTCAAGGAATTTCATCATCTGAACGCTTCCTTCAAAGCGTGAAGGTGGACGTACTGTAGGTTCAGGTAGAGTTGCTACAATTATCGAGTAATTCGTGATTGTAGAGCCAAATAAAGAGTAAATTATTCCGCAATCCTTGAGAAATCGGGGGTTGCGGTTTCTTTATGTCTAAAAATAATAGCGAACAAAAGAAAAAGCCACCTACC
>CAZSWC010000143.1:0-1257 GCA_964610665.1 uncultured Lachnospiraceae bacterium | reverse complement strand
TGGTATGCTCTAATCTGTTCTGAACAGCACCAAGTGCAGAACGCTGTGTAGATACTTTCTGAATAGCTGCTTCAATCGTTTTAATAGCTGCAAGAGCATTGGTATCATCTTTACCATTTACTAACAACTTACCATCATCATCTACAAGGTTTAATCCTTCTGTACTCATAGCATCAATATCAATTGTAATCTGGTTGTCTGCTGTATTATCAGCACCAACATGAAGTTTCAAGGTTAAAGCTTCTGTTTTTGTGGTTGTTTTAATATATTTGTCCACATCTCCTGCCTGTAACTTTGTAGCTTTATCATTTTTCGTATACAAATCTTCTTTGATGGTACCGTCTTCATTCAGATAATCAGCTAATTTATCTTCTGCAACTTCTTTTCCATCTTTATCGTACAATTTAGCTACACTTGCATCAACTTCCTTGAAGTCAGCTTCTGCAGCTGCTGTTTTACCTTGAATACCAAGATATACTTCCTTACCAGTGTCAACCTCTATAGTTCCACCATTGTTTTTAACATAATCTGATAAATCATCTTCTGCAATTTCTGTACCATCGGCTTTGTACAGTTTTTTTCCATCTTCATATTTTAAAGCAGCAGTTACTATACCTGCTCCTATTCCTTCACCTGCACTCTTTTTGTCTTTTCCTTCAATGGCCGTATAATATTTATTAGTTGCTGCTGCGGCGGCGGCATCTTTTTCTGTAAATGTAGTTACCTCTTTACCATCTGCATCATAAATTGTTTTACCATCAGCAGCTCCAATACCGGCTTCGGTTTTTACATAACTAAATTCGTTGGTTTCTCCTTCTCCGCCTTTTAAGAGGTAAGTTTCGTTGAATTTAGTCGTTGTAGATACTCGGTCAATTTCTGTTACCAACTGATCAATTTCATCCTGAATATAGTTTCTGTCGTTTTCAGACATAGTTCCGTTGGCTGCTTTTACTGCCAGTTCGTTCATTCTCTGAAGCATGTCCTGAACTTCGTTTAAAGCACCTTCTGCTGTCTGCACTGCAGAAATACCGTCCTGTGCATTTAAGGAAGCCTGTGTAAGTCCACGGATCTGTTTTCTCATTTTTTCAGAAATGGATAATCCTGCTGCATCATCTGCTGCACGGTTAATCTTGTAACCGGAAGAAAGTTTTTCTGTGGATTTTGCCTGTGATCCTGTTGTGATTCCTAACATTCTGTTAGAGTTCATTGCTGTTAAATTGTGTTGTACTACCATAATTTTACCTCCATGTGTTAAAA
>CAZSWC010000142.1:0-1259 GCA_964610665.1 uncultured Lachnospiraceae bacterium | reverse complement strand
TCAAAGGTGACATTGGCCATCGCCACCATGTTCTTGCGGTCATACTTGATGATCCGCAGACCGGGCAGCTCCTTGTTCACGAGAGAAAAGGTCGTGGTTTCGCCGGTGGCCACGGAAGCCGTATAGGTGGCGTCGTCCTTCAGCCAGCCGGAGGGCGCGGTGATCTCCTTGATCTCGTAAGCACCGGGCTTGATGTTGTCAAAGATGGCATAGCCCGCAAAATTGGTTTCGGCGGTGTAGGTCACGCCGCTCTCGATGTGCTTGATCTGCACCATGGCACCGGGCAGGTGCGCTCCGGTGTCGGACAGCTTCTCAATACGGAGCGTGCCGTAAGGCTCGTTCCAGCAGGTCAGCTCCGCCACTTTGCCATACTCCACCTTGATGTTCTGCGCGGGAGTATCGCTGATAAGATGGTTCAGTGGGGCCACGCGCTCATACACGGTGTAGTTGCCCGCCAGTGTCAGAGGGATGGTCACGGTGCCGTCCGAGCCGGTGGCGAAGGTGCCGACGGTGGCTCCGTCAGGATCGACCACCTCAAAAATGGCACCGCCGAGAGGGGTATCCGTGCCCTTTTCCAGCTTGATGAGCTTCAGACCGGTGTCGGGCGCTTCGGGCTTTTCCCCATCGCTGAAATTGCTGTATGCGGACAGGCGCATGGTGACGGTAGGATCGGTGTCGCACATATAGTTCTGGAGCTGGCCGTACTTGTTGACCTCGGCGCAAGTGGCATAAAATACCGCGTATTTATAAACATCGGTGGTAAAAGAAAGCTGGACGCTGCCGGTCTTGCCCGCCACCGCAGCGGCAGGGTACAGCACCTTGAATTTACCGCCATAGCCATCCCCGGTGCCGGAGGTGGTGATGGTGGTAATATCCTTGTTGTTCATGTCCACAATGCGCGCTCCCGCGGGGACGGAGGCGGGATCAGAGAAGGCCACGCGGATGGCGTAGTTGCATACCCATGTGTCGGAATGGATGGTGAATACCTGCTGCTTGTACTGCTGTCCGTCCACCGTGACGGCATAGGCGGTGTCGCGGTCGGGGGCAGCGGTAACACGGGGCGAGTAGATCTTGTTCCACGCCGTGCCGCGCACATAGATGTCCTTGGCGGCGGCAAGGATAGCCCGCGCCCGCTGAAGCTCCGCACCGGTCAGGTTGGGATTGACCTTCAGGTTGTTGATGTTCCAGTTGGGGAGCAGGTAGCACCACAGCGCCATCTTGGTCGCATAGTAGGCGTGGTACTTGTTCTCCAGCTTCAG
>CAZSWC010000141.1:0-1269 GCA_964610665.1 uncultured Lachnospiraceae bacterium | reverse complement strand
TCTGCTGCCTCTTCCGGCTACGCCGTTTGAGTTGGCAGTCTGGAAGGTAGCTACCGTCCAATACAACTACCATATCAGCGTGGAGCGCATGAATTATTCCGTACCATATGAGTATATCAAGCAGCAGGTAGATGTGCGGCTCACCCGGACTACCGTGGAGATCTTCTTTGCCGGAACCCGGATTGCCTCTCACCTGCGTCTCCATGGCCGCCCCAACCAGTATAGCACGGTGGAGGACCATATGCCGCCGGACCACCAGGCCTACCTGCAATGGAAAGGAGAGCGTTTTGTCCGCTGGGCAGAGCAGATCGGCCAGCACACCGCTGCCGTGGTACGGCTCTTTCTCTCCGCCCACAAGGTGGAGCAGCAGGGCTACAAGTCCTGTATGGCCCTGCTGAAACTGGCAGACCGCTATTCCGCTCAGCGGCTGGAGAGTGCCTGCCGGAAAGCCCTCTCCTACACCACTTCCCCCAGCCTGAAAAGCGTCCAGACCATCCTGAAATCGGGACAGGATAGGCTGCCTGTAGAGCCCCCAGCCCAGGAAGAGGCACCCAAAGCCCATAAATTTACCAGAGGCGCCGGCTACTACAAGAGGGGGGAGTAACCATGCTGAGCAATGAAACGGTACGGAAATTGCATGAAATGCGTCTGAGCGTCATGGCGGAGGCTTTCTCCGCCCAACTGGAGGATGCACAGTTCCAGGCGGTATCCTTTGAGGACCGTTTTGCCATGCTGGTAGACGCAGAGTGGAGCGCCCGGAAAAGCAACCGCCTGACCCGGCTCATCCGCAATGCTGGCTACGCGGACCCTGCCGCCTGTGTCGAGAATATTGAGTACCATCCGGAACGAAAGCTGGACCGGGAGCAGATCCTGCGTCTGGCCTCCTGTGTCTACCTTCAGGAAGCACATAATGTCATCATTCTGGGAGCCACTGGAGCCGGAAAAACCTATCTGGCCTGCGCCCTTGGCATGGCCGCCAGCCGCAGCTTTTATTCCGTGCGGTATATCCGTCTGCCGGATCTGCTGGTGGAAATCTCTGTGGCCCGGGCTAACGGCACTTACCGGGACTATATGAAAAAACTCAGGAAAGAGAAGCTGCTCATCCTGGATGAATGGCTGCTCTACCCCCTCAAGGAGGCGGAGGCCCGGGATGTGCTGGAACTGGTAGAGGCTCGGAACAAGGTGGCCTCCACCATCTTCTGCTCCCAGTATGATACCAGCGAGTGGCACGAGAACCTATATGATCCCACCCTGGCCGACGCTATCTGT
>CAZSWC010000140.1:0-1299 GCA_964610665.1 uncultured Lachnospiraceae bacterium | reverse complement strand
TTTTCAGGCCGTCCCGCGCTTTTGGGCGTGTAGTCAATGTGCAGGGAAAAGCAGATGACCGCCCCCTTGCGGAGGCGGTCTTCAAGTGCGCCGTGGCGCGGTTTGTCCAATCTCTTACGCGCGTTTGCGGCGGAGTGCCAGTCCAGCCATGCCGAGGAGCAGCATAAGCCCAGAAGTCGGCTCAGGGACGGAACTGCTGACCCAATTTGATTTAGTCTGGGTCGCTGAGGCCATATTGCCAAAAGCAATGTTCTGCGTCTGCGTAGCTAGAGCCCCCACGGTTTTTTCTGTAGAGGTAAACGTATTGCCACTATCTTCAATGGTGAAGAAGAAAACGTAATCATTACCACCGGAAAGGCTATCATTACTGAATGTTGTCGAAGTGACTGCACCAGATGCAGATGCTGTTACGGTCGATACAGCGATAGCTGTACTTACATCAGCGGTAGCAAGATACGCATAAAGCGTAACATCACCAGTGTACTTATCAGTGCCATTACTAGCATATATGTTGCCAGCAGACCACTTGAACGAAGCAGCGTTCACTGCAACGCTAGCGACGGCTACCGCCGCAAGGATGAGTAGTTTCTTCATTTTCGTTTTCCTTCCTATGCGCATGAGCCTATCCCACACACATAAATCAACTTAGAACTCAAGAGCGGGGAATGTGAGGTATTGGCTATTGCTAGAAGCTAAAATCCAAAGCCCCTGCCCTGCTTCAATCACAATATCGGTTACGAGATTGTTGTCATTGTCGACCCAACCAATCTGATCCCAAGTATCACCTCCTGCATCAGTCCACGTGTAATTTTTGGATGTATAACCATATGCGTCCAATATCTGGATTGAGACATTGTTATAGGTGTCGTCACCCGTGGGGAGCAAATCGCCAATAGTGATATTGACGGGGAAAGGGTTTCCTGCCAATGTGCCGCCATACCTGAGTTGGACTGTAACGTCAGAGGAGCCTACTTTGCCAGCTGTTTGGATGAATTGGCTCACTGAAGAACCTAGAACCCAAAGTGCCTGACCAGGATTGAATACTACCTCAGTCACGATGTTGTTGTCATCGTCTACCCAGCCAATTTGATCCCATGAATCTCCGCCAGCATCAGTCCACCTATAGTTGTTTTCAGTATAACCATACGCATCCAACGTCTGCACAGAGACATTGTTGTAGGTGTCATCCCCGCAAGGAACGAGTGCAGATATGGGCGTTGCTGCATTAGTACCAATGTTAAGGAACTGCGGTGTAGCAATAGTGCCACCGTATTTTAATCTCGACTGTGCGTAGCCGAC
>CAZSWC010000139.1:0-1304 GCA_964610665.1 uncultured Lachnospiraceae bacterium | reverse complement strand
ATCCCCACAAGTATGAGCTGTACGAAGTGCAGGCCGAGCTGGTCCCCACCGTTTTGGAGGATGTGGAGATCGCCGTTATCAACGGCAACTACGCCCTGGGTGCCGGTTTGAAGGTTGCCGATGCACTGGCTGTGGAAGCTGCTGATGGCACTGCTACTGCGTATTATCAGAACATCCTGTGCGTGAAGGAAGGCAACGAAAAGAGCGAAAAGACACTGGCTCTGATCGAGGCCCTCAAGAGCGAAACCGTTAAGAATTATATTGAAAAAACTTACAACGGCGCCGTTGTTCCCCTGTTCTAAATCATGTGTAACGCCAGCACCCTTAGGCGGTGCTGGCGTTTTTATATTTCCTCTGTCCGATATAGAATAAAACAGAGCGGCTCCTTTATAAAAAGAGCCGCCCTGTGGAAAAATACAAAAAATCAGACAGAAGGAGAGATTTCCATGACCCCCATCACACCACAGCAGCTACATTCTTTTCAGCTTTTCCTGTCCAACGAAGAAAAATCCCCAGCCACCATCGAAAAATATCTACACGATGTGCGGCGTTTTTCCCTGTGGCTGGAGGACAAACCTCTGGACAAGTCAGCGGTGGTGGCCTATAAGACCCACCTGACCCAATGCTATGCACCAGCCAGTGTCAATGCCATGGTATCGTCGCTGAACTGCTACTTTGGCTTTTCCGGGCGATATGAGCTGAAAGTAAAAAATCTGAGGATCCAGCGGCGGATCTTCAACGCCCCGGAGCAGGAGCTGACCGCCGAAGAATACGACCGCCTGCTGCTGACCGCCCAAAAAACCAACCATCGGCTCTACCTGCTCATTCAGGCCATCTGTTCCACGGGCATACGAGTATCGGAACTGCAATTCATCACTCTGGAAGCCGTTGAATGCGGCGTTGCCCACATCCGCTGCAAGGGAAAACAGCGGCAGATCCTGCTACCCCGGCGGTTATGCCAGATTCTGCAGGAGTACGCCATGGAAAAAGCCATCGTCAGCGGCCCGATTTTTGTCACTCGCAGCGGACAGACTTTGGATCGTTCCAATATCTGGTCGGACATGAAAAAGCTATGCGTGCAAGCCCAAGTACCGCCCCAGAAGGTTTATCCCCACAATCTACGCCACTTTTTCGCCCGAACCTATTATGCCGCACAAAAGGACATTGTGCGGCTGGCAGATATTTTGGGTCATTCCAGCGTGAACACCACCCGGATCTACACCATGGAAAGCGGCCAGACTCACCGGGAGCAAATAGAAAGTCTGGGACTGGTTCGATAAGACCACATAATTGTGATTATGTGG
>CAZSWC010000138.1:0-1396 GCA_964610665.1 uncultured Lachnospiraceae bacterium | reverse complement strand
TCTCTTCCCGGTTCCTTCTCACCGCCTCCATCGCCTCCTTTGGCTCTGACATGGCAAGGTTGAAGGAGGCTATGGCCACCTCAAGCATGTCCGCCGTAGGCTCCCTGGTGGTGATGTACTGGAGCGCCATGCCGGGGGCGCGGATTATCTTTGTGAATATGTTTTCGTACTTCGCAGCCAACTTTAGCACCTCGTAGCTTATACCCGCCACAAGGGGAAGAAAGACTATGCGGGAAAGCAGCCTGAGCCATAGGCTTTCGTTCCAGCCCACCACGGCGAAGAACACTATGGATACCGCCATAACGAGGAAAAGGTAGTTGGTGCCGCAGCGGGGGTGGAGGCGGCTGTGCTTCATTGCGCATTGGGGGGTAAGGGGGTCGTCCGCCTCGTAGCAGGCGATGGTCTTATGCTCCGCCCCGTGGTACATGAAGACGCGCTTTATGTCCTTGACGCTTGCGCAGAAGAATATGTAGCCTATAAAAATGCATAGCCGCACAAGTCCCTCCACCAGGCACTTTGTGGCGGAGGCGGCGGCGCTGCCGCGAAAAATCAGACTGCTTATGAACTGGGGCAGCAGAAAGAACAGGCCTACGGACAGCGCCACGGCCAGTATCACCGCAAGGCCCATCACTACCTTTTCCACCGACTTGCCGAGCTTTTCGGAAAGCCACAGCTCAAATCTGGTAGGCTCCTCGTCTATGGGGTCGCCTATGAGCTCCGCGGATCTGGTGAGGGTATTCATGCCTATGGTGAGGCTCTCCACAAAGGCCACTACGCCCCGCACTATGGGCAGGCCGTAGAAGGTACCCTTCTGAGCCTTTGTCTGATATTCTTTATAATCCAATACTATGCGGCCCCTGGAATCCCGGACCGCCATGGCGATGCCGCCCGGGGCCTTCATCATGACGCCCTCCATTACGGCTTGACCGCCAACAGAACATTTCTTCATCAAATTACTCCTTCCGGCGCCTATTCCACGCCAGATTATATTATAGCATAGGGAATAGTGAAGTGGGTATAAAAAAAGCGGCTTTTCAGCCGCTTTATTTGAATTTTATACCGTTTTCGCTTAGCCTACCGCCTTGAGCAGCATATACAGCTTGGCGATGTTGCTGCTGTCGGTCTTGTCGCCGCAGGTGATAAGCATCATGTACTTGCCGTTATCTGTCAGGGCAGAGGTGTTTGCCCAGCTCTTGCCCGAGAAGGTATTTACATAGGACGCCACGCTGGAAAGGTACTGCGAGGTCGTGTAGTTCCAGGGCTGAGCCATGATGGGCAGTATGTTCTTATACGCCTTGTTCTTGGGTACCTCGAAGAAGGCTACAACCTCCCAGCTTCTGCTGCCCTCCCAGCTTGCGGAAATGCTCTTTCCGTAGCCGGAGCAGCTCGCCTTGCA
>CAZSWC010000137.1:0-1410 GCA_964610665.1 uncultured Lachnospiraceae bacterium | reverse complement strand
ACGACCGAAGATACTAAGGCTGGGTTTTTAGCGAGTTTGACTAAAGGTGTGGCGTAGGCGTGGATGAGGTTTTCGGGGAGTCTACGGAAGAGTTTTCGTAGCAATTCGTCGAGTTGATCGACGCGGAGTGCGTCGAATAGGGCGCGGGATAGGTCGGTGTCGGTGGTGTCGTCGTCTCGAGCGATGATGATGGCGATGGCGGCTCGGAGTGCCTCGAGTTTGACTTCGTCGTCGGTATGGTGCCAGATGACGGATTCGAGGGCGGGGAGGAGTCGGGGATGGGCTAAAATGCGAGCGACGTTGGCGGCGTGCTCGACGACGCGCGGTTCTTCGTGTCGGAGAGCGTCGGCGATATAGGGAACGCATCGTTGATCGCAGAGACGAGCCATCGAATCGAGGGCTTTGCAGATGGCGTCGGTATCGTTTGTTTGGAGTTGTGCGATCGTCTTCGACAATTGCGCCATATCGGGAGCGGTGGGCAGATCGTCGCCAGTGCTCGAATTTGTATCGGCGGGATTGGAATTATCGAGATTTGAAGCGTTATCGCTTAGCAGGATGTCGTTTTGAGGCGCTGAGATAGCAGAATCGGTGGGGGGCGGGTTGGAATTATCGAGATTTGAAGCGTTATCGCTTTGTGGGATGTCGTTTTGAGGCGCTGATATTGCAGAATCGGCGGTTTTCGGGTTTGGATTGGCGAGGGCATACCGCGTCGTTATCGCTTGCGCAGGGGCAAGCGACAATGCAACGAAGATAGCGACTCGAACGATTTGCACGTTTTTCCGAATCACGCAAACTACTCCTCGTTTTTGTTGTTTGCGGTATCGATAGCGGGTTTTGGCGTTTGTACGTCTTTGACGCCGCCCATAGTAAACAAGACGCTTGGGAATTTGGAGTAGTCGACGGCGACGCCATCGGGGAGATTTGGGACGGTGAGTTCGTTTCGGTCGAGTATACGAGCGTGAGGAGATTTGGTGTCTTGCGCGGCGTCGAAGAGTATGAATAGGTTGGAGTTGTCGACTTTTGCAAGCGATGCTTCGTCGCCGATGAGCGTGAGATCGATAGTTGCGGGTTTGAATGCGTGGGCTTGCGATAAGTTGATGGGGACGATGGGGACGCCTAAGATGAGGTGTTGTTTCGATTCGGAAACGATATTGACGGTGACTTTGACGCTTTCGGAATCGGTTTTGAGACCGTTTCGATTGAGAATGACCCATCGATTGATGACGAAAGTCGAGGCTTTTCCGGTGAGGTCAATGGGTTCGATATAGAGTTGCCCCGTCGTCGAGACGACGGATTTGGGTCCCATAATTTTGACTTCAGCGGGATCGATTTTGACTTCACCGAGTCGGTATCCTGGCAAGAGTTCGCCTGTGAATGCGTGATCGGTGGTGATGGCGACGGTACGCGTTT
>CAZSWC010000136.1:0-1414 GCA_964610665.1 uncultured Lachnospiraceae bacterium | reverse complement strand
CTCGGGAAAAGCCCAGCTGGTGGAATTCCGTACATTGAGCGAAAATACCGGTATTGTCGATCATCAAGTAGCATTCCTTGACCTGAAGCTTGCAGCAGTTCAGGCCAAAGATAGCGACTTCCTGTGTCTCTACATCTTTAAAGGCAATGTCATTTGTATCTTCGTCCGATTTCCCTCCACCGCCATTGGAGCCAGGTCTGGAAAACCAGGACAGAAACGTGTTCACCGGAGAGGTGATCTCGTCAAAGACAGCCCCACCAGCGGCTCCAATCGCCTCAATACCGGCCGTTATCACGAATGGGTCGCTGGGCACACCGCCATGCGCGGTATGATAGCTTGCCCCGGTAGTCTCTACACCCAGGAACTTACTCGCCAGACTGCTTTGCGCTTGAAAGATTTCCTGAGTCTTTTTCGGGTCGTCAGCCTCCTGAATGAGCGCTTGAATATAGATGCTCTTGTCCGCCTTGAAAAAGACATCCTTTGTCCCGGCGATTTCAATGCCATCTTCGTCAGATAGGACGATTTTAAGCTGCATACCACCCTTGCCGTCCATCTCACTCCGGCAGCCGGTGATATCCAGTTCAGCCCCCTTGAACTTAATCATCCGATCCTTGGATGTCAACACCTTCTCTTCCGGGCGGATGAAGTCGTCGTGGGTCATGTCAACGTGCTTACTGCCAAGACAGACAAAAGTCCCATCGTTTTCAAAGTAGCAGAAAACCGTGTCGCCTTCATCCGGCATAACATAGACACAGTCGCTCAGATAACTGGCATATGGGATCCACCTGGTTCCTCTGCCGCCGTCTTTATCCACGTCAAACTGCACCTTGACATAGCTGCCGGAAACATCCAGCACCTTACCGCTGATCACATTGCTGCTATGTAACGCGGGCGTGCGCCCCCGCGGGGCATCTGTATTACCGATAGGCGCTTCGTCCCCTGCCGGCGCCTGAGCGGGGACCGGAAGCGCACCAGTCATACCCGTGTAGATAACGTTGTTATATACGGTTCCGAATGCTGCGGTGATTTCGCTTTTGACGACAATAAAGGTACGGCCGTTCTTCTGGACGCAGTGGCCAACACCCAGTGACAAATTTGCCACCGGACCGCCGCGCCGCTCCATTTCAAAAGCCATTAATTGCGGGTTCATTGCCTTCTGGTGCAGCCGCAGGGCAGAAATGTCCTTTTCAATCACATCGTCCGGGATATCGCTGGATCTGTCCATTGAGAAGGGAACAACACCCACGCTGATTTGGAGGCCGTTCGTTTTTGCGTTGACGAACAGGCTCAGCCCAAACTGATTTGCGATCCGCCGCGCAAATGCCCAGTCCGTTTCATTCTGTTGATAAATCATTTGGGATACAGGCGGATCCTGTTCAAAGGACAGCAGTGCGCCATACGGGCTCAGCACCGG
>CAZSWC010000135.1:0-1422 GCA_964610665.1 uncultured Lachnospiraceae bacterium | reverse complement strand
TTGCGACCATGTCGTCCGCATCTGCGAGAGTCTCGTGCAAGTGCGGGAATGTGTGTAAACTCCGCAATTGTGTCGTGTAGATCTCTCTCTCCACGCGACACAACTGCGTGCGAAACACACTCCCAAATGCGGCGCAATTTTGCGAGAAATGCCCGATTTACGCCGTGTCTCTCTGAAAACCAAAGTAATAACGCCCGATAGAGGTGTGAAAGATCTATACGTCAACGTTGGCGTGTTGTGGATCCACACTATCGGGCGACACTCTACGACAAACCAGTAAACAGCCCCTTGAAAACGGGGCAGAAAGGCAAAAATGGCAAAGAAAATCCAATCTTCCGAATACTGCACGGTCGGACATCCCGACAGGACGTGCGACTATATCGCGAGTTATATCCTGGATCGCTACATGGAGGCCGACAGGAACTCAAGGGTCGCGCTGGAGGTTCAGCTCAAGGACGAGTTCTGCACGATATCCGGCGAAGTGACGAGCAACGCCCGGTTCGGAACTGATGCAATCGCGGCTTTTGCGCGCGAGGCGGTCGAGAAGATCGGCTATACGCCCGAGTACCAGGCGAAGTTCGGCGCGGCGAATGTCGTCTCAGGGCGAGAACTCGTCGTGGAGACACACATATCTCACCAGTCTGGCGACATCGCGCAGGGAGTCAACCGCGACAGCTGGGGCGACCAAGGGATATTCTGGGGACTTGCGGTGGACGAGCCGAGGATGGGTCGTCTTCCGAAGGACTACTTCCTCGCAAGGAAACTCGGACAGGAAATCGCAGGGAAGCTGGGCGGACTGGATGTGAAGACGCTTGTCACGCTTGAGGACGGCAAGCCCGTCGAGTGCTTCATCGCGATCCCGCTTGCGCCGGGAGAGGACGATGCGCCCGTCGTCGAGGCGGCGAGGACACTGGTCGGCGAGGACTGCCGCATCGTCGTGAACGGAACGGGTCGGTACGTGACGCACGGCTCCGTCGGCGACTGCGGAACGACGGGAAGAAAGCTTGTCGTGGACTTCTACGGCGGCAACTCCCGCATCGGCGGCGGCTCTCCATGGGGCAAGGACCCTACGAAGGCTGACGTCACATTGAACGTCTACGCCCGCAGGTGCGCCCTTGAGGGGATGAAGAGGTACGGACTTCCCGAGATGCGCTGCGCGATATCGTGCTGCATCGGCAGACGGGACATCCGCGTCTCGCTGTTCGACAGGGAGATGAACCTCGTCGAGGAGCGGATCGAGTCTGATCCCGCGAGCCACCTCATCGAGCTTCTCGGACTCGACAAGCCCGTCTATGCCGACACGTGCGCTCGCGGTCTCTTCGGATACGAGACGCTTTAGCGGACGGAGGCGAAGAGTCCGCGACCGGCCTTGCGGAAGCGGGACGTGCCGCCCTTGTCCTTGATCTCGCGGATGATCGCGGA
>CAZSWC010000134.1:0-1443 GCA_964610665.1 uncultured Lachnospiraceae bacterium | reverse complement strand
ATTATAATATGCAGTCGGGGGAGAACTTCATTATTTGGCTCAAGACGACGCAAATTCCGAATCAACATAAAATGTTGCGCAGGCGAGCAAAGACGAAGACCGATGGGCTTTCGGTGATGGAGCGCGTGCCCGATCCGTCGAAGAAGCCGCCAGAAATCGCCCCCATGCCTTAAATCGGGCGATGCATAGATTTTAACATCTGTGAAGTCATTGATTTCGTACATTGATGAGGCAAATCGAGTGTTTCTGCTCGGTTTGCCTCGTTTTGATCATAGCAAAGTAGGGTGAACGATGGATAGACAAGGACTGAAAAAGTTTGCAATTTGGTCGCACGATAAACTCAGAGCACAAGTCGCTGAAATCGCGAAACTTTACCCCGTGCGTTTTGTCGAAGAAATGAGATGGCTCGATAAGTCGGATGAAGATTATATCGAGGGGGACGAGAATTGCATCAGACGCATCATCTATTTCGATGACAAACTCGTCGAAAAAACGGCATTTTCGCTATTCTATCGGCTTTGTGTATTGCGTTATCTCGAAGTCAATGGCATCGTTTTGCCCGATGGGTTTCGCGTCTTTAGCGAGGAAGGCAAAGAAGAACAATATAATCCTTTTGTGCTCGGCGCGTCGATTGCAAAACATAGGCACATGCCACCGTTTGACGATGGCCCCTATATGTCGTTTAATAAGCTGAAAGATTATCCGTTTTGGTTGATTTCAATGTTCGATTATCTGGAGTATGTAATGCCGAGTGCATTTGGGCCATTTCGTGACGAATTGAATTTGATGCCCGATACTTTTAACAAAGAAGATAGTTTTATCGAACATTTGGTGTTGGATATCGCCGTCGACGACTGGCGCGAAGGTGTTGAAATCATCGGTTGGTTGTATCAGTATTATTTCGACGAAGCGCACGAAGCCGTCATCGATCCGTTGGCGTCGAAGACGATTGCAAAAGACGACATACCCGTTGCAACACAAGTATTTACAACCGATTGGGTCGTTCAATATATGGTCGACAATTCGCTCGGGCGATATTGGATCGAACGATCGCCAAATAGTCAGCTGCGCAAACTGTTGCCGTTCTATGTCACAGACGACAATGCAGGGGCGGATATATCAAATGACAATCATTCGATACACCCTGAATCGATAAAATTTCTCGATCCATGTATGGGGTGCGGACACATTCTCGTCTATGCATTCGACGTGTTGATGGCAATATATCGCGAATGCGGTTATAGCGATGTTGATGCTGTGCGTTCGATTTTCGAGCACAATTTATATGGTTTCGACATCGACGAACGCGTCGTCAGGGTAGGGTGTTTTGCCGTCTTGATGAAAGCATGTCGATATGACAAAGAAGTCGTGAAACGCAAAATTGCGCCGAAATTCTATGCATTTCGAGAGAGTACGGATCTCGAGATTGGGGCACAGTCCGGG
>CAZSWC010000133.1:0-1512 GCA_964610665.1 uncultured Lachnospiraceae bacterium | reverse complement strand
GAGCCACCTTCATGCAGAATGCCATACAGGTGGGGTTGCCGCACTCCTTACAGTTTTTCTTAGGAGACAGCTTAAAAATATCAAGACCTTTCAAAGCCATTGTATGTATCCTCCTTCCGATTAGACAAGTTCATTGATGAACTTCTTGATGGTGGCAATTGCAGCAGGGTGACGCATGATCACAGCGTCAGCACCGCCGGTCAGGTTTGCAGCAGCGGTTGCCACTTCCATGTCAATGCCACGCTCCTCGACGCAGCCCCAAGTGGGCTCGTCCTCTTCGGAAGCGGTAGACTCCTTCACGCCCCAGGTATCGGTGGACACGGGAGCAATGATGGGCATCTGCAGGTCAGCATCGCCCTGAGCCAGTGCAGCCAGACGGATGCGGTCCAGAGTGGAAGCCACATACTCATAGCCGTAACCGACAGCGGCGGTACCAACGTTCATAACAATGTTTTCCGGAGCGATGGACAGGCCCTTGAGCATGATGTTCAGCTGCTTGGCCAGGTTGATATCGTCAGCAGTCTCAGCGCCAACCTTCTGGCCGGCAGCCAGAGCGACGGAAGCACCAACGCTCTTGTAGTCCTCGTTCTTAGCGGACATGACGACAATGTTCTTGCCCATCAGAGCTTCGGCGATCTTGCTGAACAGCTCGCCGTCCTTCTCCAGGTTCTTGCAGCCCATGATGACAATGGGCATGGAAACTGCTTCGGCAACGGCCTTGGCATCAGCCACGCAGTCCTCTACGGAGCGGTTAGCGCCGTTGGGATCAGCGGACTCAAAGTGCAGGCACAGGAAGTCTGCGCCTTCCATGGTCTCGGCCTTCTTGGCACGCTCGGCCATGGTGTTGCAGCCGGCGTAGAAGTCCACCAGAGCGGGTGCGGTCCACTCGTGGGCGGCGTCGGAAATCTCCACGCCGATCTTGGGGGCATTTTCGATGGGAGCATCGAAGGTGTAGAACGGCAGTACATTCTGACCGCCGATGACAATGGCCTTGTCACCGGTGCCCAGGGTCACGGCATTGATCTTGCCGCTGTAAGGAGCCGTCTTGGGTGCGAAAGACATGTTTGTATCCTCCTTGATTTTTAATGCATTTTACCAAAAGCAAAATGCTTCGTTAATGGATTTATATAAATGCCGATGGCGGCACTTATGACGTATGTTGCAGTCTGTTATCTAAAATCGGCTGTCATTCCGAGGAGGGCATTGCCCCACATGGGAATCTCTTTCAAATATTTCCAATGAGATTGCCACAGTCCCTTCGGGACTTCGCAATGACAGGATCGGATCACAGACCGATGGACTGGGCGATCTGCTTTAAAGCCACCTTCATGGGATCGGTGTCCGGCAGCTTGGAAGAAGGCTGGCCGTCGCAGTCGCAGCGGAAAACCGCATCATCCTGGGGCAGAACGCCGAACAGTTTCAGGCCATGCTTTTCAATTTCGACCTTCACGCCTTCGTCCAGCACGCCGCCGGGGGCACGGTTGATGATCAGGCCCATCTGACCGGGTTTCA
>CAZSWC010000132.1:0-1545 GCA_964610665.1 uncultured Lachnospiraceae bacterium | reverse complement strand
GGCCAAGGCGTAAAAAACCAGCCGTCCGCACCGCGGACGGCTGGTTTTTGCTTGTCAAGCATTGAAAACGTACTTGTCCAGCCGGCGGAACGCCTCCTCCACCCGGGACAGGGGCAGGGCCAGGTTCATCCGGATGTGGCAGGGGCCGTGGAACATACGCCCGTCCTGCCAGGCCACTCCCACGTCCCAGCCCAGCCGCTCCAGCTCGCCGATGGTTGTGCCGTGGGCGGCGCACCAGTCCGCGCAGTCCAGGAACAGCATATAGGCGCCCTGGGGCCGGGAGACCTTCACGCCCTCAAACCTCCGGGCGATATAATCGCAGGCGAAGTCCACGTTGCCGGTGAGCACCTGCCGCAGCTCGTCCAGCCACTCCCGCCCCTCGTCCGAGTAGGCGGCGGTGAGGGCGTGCATGGACAGCACGTTCATCTCGTTGTAGCGGCACAGGGAGGACTCCTTGTCCACCCGCTCCCGCAGCCACCGGTTGTAGATGACGTGGTAGCTGCCCACCAGCCCCGCCAGGTTGAAGGTCTTGGAGGGGGCGTACAGGGCCACGGTGCGCTGCCGTGCGTCGCCGCTGATGCTCTGGGTGGGGATGTGCCGGCAGCCCTCCAGAGTCAGATCCGACCAGATCTCGTCGGACACCACATAGACGTCATGCTTCCGGAACAGCTCCATAGCCCGCTCCAGCTCCCACCGCTCCCACACCCGGCCGCAGGGGTTGTGAGGGGAGCAGAACACGGCGGCGTGGATGTGGCTGTCCACGATCTTCCGCTCCATGTCGCAGAAGTCCATCCGCCACACGTTGTCCCCGTCCAGCGCCAGCGGGCTGTGGACGATGTGATAGCCGTTGCCGGTGAGGGCGTGGGTGAAGCCGATATAGGTGGGGGCGTGGAGCAGGACGTTATCCCCCCTGGAGCACAGCGCGTTCAGCGCGGAGATCACCCCGCCCAGCACGCCGTTCTCGTAGCCGACGTGCGCCCGCTCCAGCCCCGTCACGCCGTTGCGCTCCCGCTGCCAGCGGAGGATGGCGTCATAGTACCCGTCCGTGGGGGAGAAATAGCCGTAAGCCGGGTGCCGGGCCCGCTCTATGATGGCGTTGGGTATGCCGGGGAAGGTGGGGAAGCTCATGTCCGCCACCCACATGGGGATGGCGTCGAAGCCCTCCCGGGGGGCGCCGGGGCAGCCGGGCCGGCCGATGCCGTCCACGGCGATGGCGTCCCGCCCGCGGCGATCCAGGATGGAGGAGAAGTCGTACTTCATGGCGGTGAAGGATCCTTTCCAAATGAACTTACAGCAGGTGGAAGGCGACAACCAGCCCGGAAAACACGATGGACACGGTGGACACCAGCTTGATGAGTATGTTCAGCGCGGGGCCGGAGGTGTCCTTGAAGGGGTCGCCCACGGTGTCGCCAATCACGGCGGCCTTGTGGCACTCGGAGCCCTTGCCGCCGTGGTGGCCGGACTCGATGTACTTCTTGGCATTGTCCCAGGCGCCGCCGGCGTTGGACATGAACACGGCCATGGCGAAGCCGGTGACGGACACGC
>CAZSWC010000131.1:0-1557 GCA_964610665.1 uncultured Lachnospiraceae bacterium | reverse complement strand
GGTAGTCCGCAGCATTCCCTATTCAGCAGGGGCGCGAGCTGCAAATATGCTGGAACACAATTATCATCAAAAACTATGGGCAGCAGTTGTCAACCGACTGCTGCCTATCCTTTTGCTGATAAAGCAAAAAAATATATGGAGGTGAGACGGGTGAATACCGCATCAACCATTTCTCAGCGCGATGCCTATAAGCTCATGCTGAAAGACTATCCCGATGTGATGAGCATTGAGCAGATGTGTGAAATACTCAGCATCAGTACAAAGACCGGCTATCGCATTCTGCGCGAAGGCAAAATCCTTAGCCTCAAGGTCGGCAGAGCCTATCGTATTCCGAAGGCTCATCTTTTCACTTATCTCTGCATCGGCTGCGGAGAAACAGTGACCGTGTGAAGTTTGGACTCAAAAAGTTTACAAAAAAGTGCGTCAGTAGGTCCTCCAATTCGAACCCGGTTCTGGTATAATAGTATCCCGGTATAAGGTAGGTGTTACTGCTACGCAAGAAGGAGGATAATAAATGGTAGCAGGACATCTCCGCGAAAAAAGCGGATATTATTACGCCGTGCTGAACTACACCGATTCTCTCGGAAAAAGAAAGACCAAGTGGATTTCTACCGGCCTTACCGTTAAGGGAAACAAAAAACGCGCCGAAGCAATCCTGATGGATGCGCGACGCAATTTCAATCCCGAAGAGCCGAAGGTCATGAACGGGGACATTCTGTTTGCGGACTACATGGAACAATGGCTCGATATTATCAAAAGCTCGGTTGCAGTCCCGACATTTGCTTCATACTCAACTACGGTCAAAAGGATCGTCGCACCGTACTTCCGCGAAAAAGAAGTCACTCTCAAGAATCTGACCGCAAAGGACATTCAGGAGTTTTATATGAAGGAACTTCAGCGCGTCAGTGCTTCCTCGGTCATCCATTATCATGCCAACATTCACAAGGCTCTCAAGTATGCCGTGAAGATTGACCTGATTGATGTAAACCCGGCTGATAAGGTTGAGCGTCCAAAGAAAGACCGATATGTCGGCAGCTTCTACGATGCCGATGAGGTCAATGCTCTCTTCGATGCAGCCAAAGGAACTAAACTTGAGCTTCCTATTCTGTTTGGTGCTTTCTACGGTCTGCGTCGTAGTGAGGCAATCGGTCTGAAATGGGACGCCATTGACTTTGAGCAGAACACAATCACGATCCGGCACACGGTTACTTCATGTGATCTGGACGGCAAGCGTATTCTGGTTGCATCCGATACCACTAAGACCAAATCGAGTATGAGAACACTACCTCTTGTTCCGTTCATGAGGGAAAGACTTCTCGCCCTTAAAGAAGAACAGCAGGAAAACCGTCGCTTATGTGGACGCAGCTACATCAAGGACTATCTTGAGTATGTATGCGTCAACGAGATTGGTGATCTGATCAAGCCCCATTATGTTACAGAGAGCTTTCCGAAGCTGCTCAAGGCAAATGGGCTGAGACACATCAGGTATCACGACTTGAGACATAGCTGTGCCTCGTTGCTTTTGGCAAACGGTGTTCCCATGAAGCAGATTCAGGA
>CAZSWC010000130.1:0-1570 GCA_964610665.1 uncultured Lachnospiraceae bacterium | reverse complement strand
CGGACGCGAGAATCCGCTATACGCAGGGCGTGCTCAAGCAGGCGCTTTTATCGTTTCTGCAGGAAAAACCCATCAACAAGATCACCGTCAAGGAGGTCTGCGAACGGGCTGAGCTGAACCGGGCAACATTCTATGCCCACTACAGCGACTGCTTTGCACTGCTGGAGAGCATCGAGGAGGATCTGCTGGAAGCGTTTCAGCAGTCGCTGAAGCTGGTGGATTCCTTTGACGTGACCGCACTGATCGAGGCTATCTATACGATGATTGAGCGGCAGCAAGAGGCCTGCCGCGTGCTCATCTTTCAGAACGTCTGCCCAAACGTACTGCGCCGAATGATCAGCCTTGCCCGGGACGAAAGCATCGCCTACTGGAAACGGCACCTGCATCACATTACGGACGTGGAGCTGGAAATGCTCTACACCCATCTGTCCAACGGGCTGATGCACGTGGTTGTGGAGGGCTATGAAAAATACAGCCGCGAGGAAGTGGTTCGCTTCGTCAACCGCATCGTCCAGTGCAGCCTCTCGCAGTTTCAGTAACGAAAGGACAGGCCGTTTTCTTCCTCCTGGTAGCGTTCGGTTTATGCGGGAGAAAGACTACGATCGGCGTGCTCGCATCGTCAAACAGGCGGAAAGCGCAGCAAAAAAAGCCTGCGAAAACCATCGCAGGCTCAGAAGCATACGGGCGGGAACGTCCGGAACATTTACGGCGTATTATACGCAGTCGCTCTCGTCGAACGGATCGCCGCATTCCGGGCAGAATTTCGGCAGATGCGTCGGGTCGGCAGGCTGCCAGCCGCACTTGTCGCAGCGGTAGACCGGCGCGCCTGCCGGGCGCTTCGCGCCGCATTCCGAACAGAACTTGCCGGTGTTGACCGCACCGCAGGAACACGTCCAGCCTGCCGCGGGCTGGGGCTCGGGCTTCTTCACGCCGCATTCGGGGCAGAACTTGCCGGTGGCCGTCGCGCCGCAGGCGCACTTCCATGCGTTCGCGCCCGGCTGAACCGGCGCGCTCTGCTGCGGAGCTTGCGCCTGCTGCTGCGCGCCCATCTGGAACAGCTGCGCCGCGTTGATTCCACCGCCCTGCTGGGCCATATTCATGCCCATGAAACCGGTGAATGCGCCGCCCTGATTTTTCGCGGCGTCCTGCATGGCCTGCGCCTGCGCGCCCACCAGCTGCGCCGCCGCCATGTTCGCGTTGCGGAAAACGGCGTTCTTTTGCAGCTCCTTGATCATCGCCTCGTCCTCTTCAGAGGCTTTGACAGAGTTTACGCCAAAGGACACGATCTCCACGCCGCGCAGATCCGCCCACTTTTCGGAGAGCACGTCGTTGAGCGCGGCGGCGATCTCCGTGGTGTGTCCCGGCAGCGCGCTGTAGCGGACGCCCATCTCGGAAATCTTTGCGAACGCGGGCTGAAGCGCGGTCAGCAGCTCGCTCTTGAGCTGGCTGTCGATCTGCTCGCGCGTGTAGTCGCCCTCCACATTGCCGCAGACGTTCGTGTAAAACAGCATCGGGTTGGTCACGCGATAGCTGTATTCGCCGAAACAGCGAATGGAAATATCCACGTCCA
>CAZSWC010000129.1:0-1648 GCA_964610665.1 uncultured Lachnospiraceae bacterium | reverse complement strand
CTCTTTTTATGGCGTAATGTGGCGATGTGATCGTGGGCGCATTTTTCTATTTTTGGGAGTGGATCTTCGTGCCAAGGATGGAGGATCGAACGGTCGATACAGCCGGCGCAAATGTCTTTGTCGGAGCAATAGATGCGGATGTGGAAGTGATCGTCATGAGACGATTCGTTGTAGATCGTTTGTTCGAATCGATCGAGAAGGTCGGGGTTTGGCGTTGCCGAATTGGGGCCGTGTCGGCGATTGAGTTCGCGCGATAGCGCAAGGCGCAAGTGTTTGGCGACGAAGATGAATTGGATGTCGATCGACGGATGCGAGAGGAGCGTTTCGATGAGTGTTGTATTTTTTTCGAGATCGAATGTATAAATAGAATTATATACAGTAGTTTTTAGATTTCGATTAATTTTATACATGTTATTGAGCCGAGCGGAGTTTCCTTTAGCATCGGTGAGGTAGAAGGCGACATCGGCATCGCGCCCCGAGTTATGGCTGATGGAGTAGGGAATATCGCCGCCTTCTCGCAGTCCGAGATTGCCCAGTTCTAGCTGCGTTTTGGGGTATTTTTTTTGCATGGCTTCGGCGGTATCGGTGAGGAGTTTGATGAGCTCAGCCGTGCCGTAGGCAATGCCGCGTTCGTATTGGACGGGGAGCTGGCGAATCAAAAGGCTAGGCGATGGGACGGGTTTGCCGTTGATGAGATAGCCATCGCGCGTATCGCCGATAGAAAACGATTGTCGCAATTCTGCTTCGTCGCCGTAGAATTCGCGCTGGAGCGGTTGAACTGGAATGCGCATTTGTTCTTGTGCGGCTTTGATGCGAAAGATCATGTCTTGTTGTTCAGAAATGTATCGAGATCGCGGCTTTATTTGAATTTCTTGCGGCTCGGTGCTAAAATACGGTTTGTTTGCGTCGCTAGATTCGCCTGGATGAGCTTGTGCACATCCGCAAGCTGCTAGCGCTCCAAATGTGCATAATCCGACGAGCGAAAGCACGATATAGAATGGATGTTTGGGCGTTTGTGGCATTGTATGGTGTAGATTGGGCGTAGCTTTCATAGATAATCGTATTGGCCTATGAGCGTGAAGAATTCGCGCGAGTCGTCGTTATAGAGTAGCCGCACATAGCGGTATGCGATAGCCGTTTGCGCATGGTGCGCAATTGATTTGAGTTTAACGCACGCATCGTGTGTTATCACATTTTAGGGTATTTTGCCCTTCCCATTGCAAGCAGGAGATTTTTTGTGAAAAAGAGTTTGCTTTCGTTTTTGGCGTTACTCATCTTCTTGGCGTATGGATTGGTTGGGCAATCGAGTATTGCCGAAGCAAAATCGCATAGCCACGTGGGGCAAAGCGCGGTCGAAGTCGAATGGCTCGGCAAATTGGGCGGTATGTCGAACTTCATCGAGAAGGAATCGTTTGGCGATACGCAATTCGACATCGCTGGCGGTCTGACGTTCAATGCTCTATTTCGCTTCGACATGGGCGTTGGCATTGGGTTGAATTTCAACTGGGAAATGTCGCGTCAACGCCTCGAGCTTTCGAAATTGACGTTTGCTTTACAAGCGCGCGATCGCGTGGCAACCGTCCAAATGCCGTCGTTTGGGTTTACGCTTCACTATGCGCCAAATCGTTATTTCGATTCGGGGTTCTGG
>CAZSWC010000128.1:0-1658 GCA_964610665.1 uncultured Lachnospiraceae bacterium | reverse complement strand
TTGTCGGGGATATTGATGATATTCCACTTCCGAAAGAGTATATGGAGCCTCCTAAAGAAGAAAGGAGGCTTTTTAAATTTCCGGAGAAGAAGGAAAAAACTGCTTCAAAGGAAGAATTTTTGGATGCTAAGTCATTTTCGGAGCCGCAAGGACATTTTACCATCGGCGTACTTAATTCGGCGAGAGGTGCAGGTGCAACCTGGACCGCCGGTAATCTTGCAAGATATTTAGCGATGCACAATTACAAAACTTGTATTGCTGATATGTCATCGACAGGTGCTGTTAAGATGATGAAACTGAAAAACATAGATATTTACGGTGAAGACTTTAATGTTGAGGAATTGAAGTCAAAGTATAATGTGACGGTTATAGACTTCGGTACACCAATTGAGGTTTCGCCGGATGGGACAAACTTCAAATTGATGAGCCAGTATAAGCCTGAAACGATACAGTGCTTTATAAACTGTGATATTAAGTTGATAATGGGCTTTTCAGAAACATGGAACATTCAGAAGATAAACTATTTCTTCATTAATGATACTTGGAAAAGCCTGTTTGATAATTCATACTTGTTCATTATTGCCGGTAATCCGGAAAGAGTAAAAAAGCTCTTTCCGGAAGGTAACTTCTATAGCCGGGAAGATGACTACAGAGAGCATATATTGGAAGCTCTCAGAAAGGATGAGGATAGATGAAGATATTTCAGAACAAAATTGTAGTCGGAGTTATATGTATTGTCATTGCGGCGATATTGGCGTTCTTCTTCCTTCCTTCAATAAGTAAGAGCAAAAGTAACACTGAAAAAATTTATGCTGTTAAGAATACTATTGCCGAAGGAACCTTGATTGAAGAGTCGATGCTCACTGAAAAAGAAGTAGGAAGCTATGGATTACCTCAGAGCATTATTAAGGATAAAGATAAAATTGTTGGTAAGTACGCATCCTGCGATATTGCACCTGATGATTTAATCCTTTCATCAAAGCTTTCCGATTATGCCGCGAACCAGAAACTTGATAAAGTAATGAGTGAAGGTAAAATGCTTGTTACAGTTTCATTAGACTCTGTTGCATCAGCTGTTGGTAATCATTTGAAATCAGGAGATATTATTTCTATCGTGGGATATGCAAATGATACAGTTGTTGTGTATGACGAACTGAAACTACTTGAAGTTTACAGTATTGAAAATGAAAATGCTGAAAAACTTGAGGATGTTGAGAATAATGAGGAAGCAGAACACCTTGCTTCAACGGTAACGCTTATTGCAAATCAGACTCAGGCAGAAAAACTTATTCAAGCCGAGTATTCAGGCAAGGTGCATGCAGTATTTGTTAAGAGAGGTGCTATGAAATGAACGCAAAAATAATAACGGTCTGGGGTGCAAACGGCAGCGGTAAAACAACTGTTGCTGCTAACCTTGCTGCAGCACTTGCTGACAGAGATTTAATGGTTGGCATAATTTCTTCAAAACTTACTTACGGAGAATTGCAGAGTATCTTTGGGAAAAGGGTAGAGCCTGAAAAGGGAATTTACAAGGCAATTTCAAATGGGTGTAACACCAAGAATATGTTTGAAGCGACAGATAATCCAAACTTATTTATTCTTTCTCCGCCGAATGTGTTTGATGGTATGCTTCTTACAGCAATCTCTGCTGATACAGT
>CAZSWC010000127.1:0-1680 GCA_964610665.1 uncultured Lachnospiraceae bacterium | reverse complement strand
GAATTTTTTCGTTTGTACCACTTTTTTTATTTTTATATCAAAATCGGTCGAGACTTTTTATGTAAAGTCTGTATTTTCTTATCTTTTTTCTTTAATTAATATTTTCAAAGAAAAAAAGGGCGCAATACCCCTATTGAGACTTTACATAATTTTGATATTTTCTATTATGCAACTAAACTTCTTATATTTTCTTGTTTGTTTTTTATATGACCTTTTGCCATTGTAAGCATTACCATAAAACTTATATCCAGCATTATTTCCATTTTTTTATGTCCTCGTATAAAATGATCATTGAACATATAATCCCTATCTATTCTTCCATTTAATCTTTCTACTTCTGTTCTTTTATTATACATTCTTTTAAATTTTTTGCTATCTCTTGCCACTGGTGTAAATATTCGATAATCTGTTGATAATGGCACTCTATAAACTTCTTTTCCTGTTGTATATCTTCCATATCTTAATGCTTGATTTCCTTTATCATATCCTAAATATTTTAATTTTTCATATTTGTTTAAACCCAATATTAAAAATACCTCGCCATCTTCATTATATGCTAACATTTGATTTTCAACTTCTCTATATTTCTCATCTCTCCACATATGGCGTATATCTACTATAGGATTTATATTATATTCTTCTTTTAAAATTTTATTTCTTTCTCCATTGTCATATCCCGCATCTGCCATTAAATTTATCATTTTTTCTAATTTGTATTTTTCTTCGCTACCCGCCATATCTTGTATCATATTATCTAATTCTATTTGTTCTGAATTACTTGCTGGTGTGACTTTCCAATGAATTGGCAATCCATATTTTGTATCACATATTATATGCACTCTATATCCATAGTGCCATTCCTTTTTGGTTGTTCCATCTTTCATATGATATGTTTTGCATGAACTAGTTGCTTCATGTTCAGCTCTTTCATCTGTTGCATTTTTTGCTTTACTTTTATGAAATTTATTTGCATATGAATCTAAATATTTTCCATCTACCGCTCCATCTTCACCAAATCCTTCTAAATTTTCGTACATATATTTTATCAGTTCTTCATTTATTCTATCAATTTCTTCTTTATATTTTCTTAGTTGTTTTAAAAATCCTGTAAATACTCGTGCTGGTGGTACTAAGTGTTTTCTTTTTTTTAAATACTTATATTCTCCATCACTTAATCCACATATTGCTCTTAATCCAGCATTTCTTGACAATTCTCTTCTAAATGATTCTACACTTCTATGTCCAAATATTTTCATTGCATATATTAAATTTAACATCACTCTTACTGGATAATCATTTCTTCCGTTTTTTCTTGTATTTTCGATACTTTCACACAATTCATTGTCATCTATATTTTCAAAAAATAATTTTAATCTTTCTAAATCTCCTAAAATTTCAATTTCACTATAGTCAAATATAGAAATTTGTGATATACTATTCATAGATTTTTCACTCCTTTTTGTTTGTATTTCTACAAATCAATTATATCAAATTTGAGTGATAAAATCTACAAAAACGCTTGATTTTTCAAGCGTTTTTCTATTTCTGTCGTGAATTTTTAATATTCTCTTTTTTATAGTCATTTTAATGCTAAAAATTGCATAACTTCATGTCGTTAAGTTTTTTTTATGAATTTTAACTCTTACAGCCTCAACTACTTTTAACATCCGAAAATATTCT
>CAZSWC010000126.1:0-1692 GCA_964610665.1 uncultured Lachnospiraceae bacterium | reverse complement strand
GCGCCGCTTGCTTGGCGTTCTCACAATCGCTGCCGCACCATGCGGCGGTGATATAGGCAAGGGGTCTTTTCATTTTGAAAACCTCCGTTTCTCTATGGTGGATGGGTCAACCTTATCCCCCCGCCCTTTTCCAGTCTTGGAAAAGGGGGCGGCTCTGGAGGATATACCCCCGTCACGCCTCCGGGAATGGCACAGCCGGGGCCAGCCGTAAAGGGCAAGCCGCCCTTGGCGGTGCTACGCACCCTTGACGGACAGCACCCGGCCATGCCGCAGTACGGGCGGCGACGGGGGATAATACGCCAGAGCCACGAAAGAGGGGACGACAAAAACCTCGGGACAAGATGTCCCAAGGTCGGTTACTTCTCCATATCCTTTTTCTTGTCGGGCTTGCCCAGCTCGGGCGGCTGCTTGGCCTTCCAGTCATCCAGCAGGGACATGATCTGATCCTTCATCTCTCGGGGCGATTTGTCCTTGCCAAAATACTTTTCCAGTTCGACGCTGTTGATAATCACCTTGTCTACCTCCTTCTTCTGCTCACTCAAAATACCGTCAATGACATCGCCGTTGAGCGCCCCCTGTTTGTCCAGCTCCCGCATCTTCTGCGCCTGGGACAGGGACGGAGAGGACTGCTGCCCCTCAATGGCAACGGCGATATACCGCTGATGCTTGGGACGGATAAAGGAAATCTCCACGGCGGGGGTAAACGCCAACTGTTTTTCGTCCAGCATTTTCTGCAAATCCGGGACGAGTTCAGTCAAGCGAATATACCGCTGCACCTGCTTGTAGTTCATGCCGTTGCGATCCCCGACGATCTGCGTGGAGCGCTTTCCTGCGTCCTTATCGTCCTCGCCGGGCCGAGCGCCCTGGTGCTTGATGGCCTCCACCTGCATTTTGAGGGACTGTGCTTTTTCCGTGGGCAAAATCTTCTCACGGTGGCGCAGGTTGTCATCTGTCATGGCGAGGATGGCCTCGTCATCCGTCATGTTGCGGACGATACAGGGCATATTGACAAACCCGGCCAGCTCACTTGCCCGCTGGCGGCGGTGTCCGGCGATGATCTCATAGCCGCCGCCTTCACGGGGACGCACCAGCGCAGGCTGATTAACACCAGCCGCCTTGACTGACTCCACCAGCCCCTGCATTTCCGCATCGTCACGGACGCCAAAGGGGTGGTTTTGGAACGGGTGCAGCTCCGAAAGATTGAGATATACAATTTCCTCTTTTTCGGCTCGGGTAGCGTCACGGGGCTGGGCGGGCTGTTCCGGCTCGGTGGGAGCGATGGCCTCCTCCTTGGGAGCTGGGGCCTTACTTTGGGACATTTTGTCCCGCTTGGGCTTTTCGGCCTTGCTGGGAGTGGCCTTGTCTTTCTTGGCCGGGTCAGTCTTGCCGGGGGCCACCTTGTCACCCTTGGACGGGCGGCCACGGCGGGGCTGCTCCGGCTTTTTGGCCTCCTTGTCAACGGGAGCGGCCTCCTTCGCTGGGGACTTGGCCTTACCCGCCTCCTCACGGGCGGCGGCGAAATCCACCACCTTACCAGTAGGGGCGGGGCCGGGATCGTCCTTACCCGGGCTGGCAGACTGCTTATCGTTCTTGTCAGGCTCGGGTTCTTCCGGGATGGTCACGCCGGGGGAATCAGACGCATCCGGGATAGCCTCGCCCATTTCAAAGAGTGCGGCCTGTCCCTCATGCTCC
>CAZSWC010000125.1:0-1729 GCA_964610665.1 uncultured Lachnospiraceae bacterium | reverse complement strand
TGGCATCGACACGCCGCTGAGCACCTCCCAAGCCCAGGGCGTCTACACCTTCCCGGAAACGGAGATCGTGGGCTACACCGTTTCCGGCACGGCAACGAGCTTTAACAGCGATACCGATGAAGTGATTATTCAGCTCACCGAAAGCGGTGCGGCCGAAGCTTCTTATGAGGCTGTTGTCAAGGGTAACACTGCAAGCTACTCCATCGCAGATGTTCCCGCCGGCACCTACACCATGAAGGTGATGAAGCAGAACCATGTTGCCCGGGAGTACACCGTCACGGTGGGAAGCAGCAATGTGGTGCAGGATGTGAAGATACATCTGCTGGGTGATATCAACGGTGATGGAAGTGTTGATATGAAAGACTGGGGTCGTATGCGTAGCCATATCAATGAAACTAATATGTTAACTGATGATTATGCTCTTGCTTGTGCAGATGTCATAAAAGATGGAAAAGTTGACATGAAAGACTGGGGTCGTATGCGTAGTCATATCAATGAGGCAAACCCACTTTGGTAATAGCAAGATGAAATTGTTTTAAGTCTTAACACCAAAGTTTCCCACCCCATAATCCATATGGGGTGGGAAACGGAGGTTTAAGAATATACAAAATCGCAGAGAAATCTGCGCCGCCGTTTTCGGGACTAAGCGAGACCCCGCAAGCGGTGTGTAAAGGGACGTCCCGCAAATATATTCTTAAAGGAGGAGCTTGGTCATGAACAAGCGAATCACATCCCTATTGCTTTGTTTGGTGATGATTGTCAGTCTACTGGTAACTGCAGTGCCGGTATTTGCGGCTGGAAGTGTCAAATTCACGATGACATCAGATAAAGCAAAAGCATCTCCGGGTGATACTATCACCTATACGGTCACAATGGGTGAAGTTAGCAGGTTTGATAGTTTAAAATATAAACTTTCAATTCCTGAAGGCTTAACTTTTGTGGCTGGATCCGGTAAACTCGCAGATAATCTCAAGGAAACATTGAATTGTGTTGATACTGCGTGGACGGAATCTACAAAAGTGTTTTATATAACGCTGTGTAGTGATGGCATCGGATATACTTCAACAACTCCTACTGAACTTATGACATTTCAGTGTAAAGTTGATGACGGTGCAACAGGTAGTTTGAAAATTGAGTTTATCATTGAGCCTAACAATTGTTATGACTCGGATTATGATAACATTGCTTTCACAACTGAAACGCCTTCTATTACTATCACTGCCGCACCGAAGCCGGCAACAGACATTAAGCTCAACAAGAGCGAAACCACCATCTACACAGGCAATACCGAGACACTCGTTGCCACAGTAGAACCTTCCGACACAACCGATACCGTAACATGGACCTCAAACAAGGAATCCGTTGCAACGGTTGACAGCAACGGTAAGGTAACAGCAGTAGCACCCGGTACAGCAACCATTACTGCAACGGCAGGCGACAAGACCGCCACCTGTACTGTAACGGTAGAAAATGCACCTTGCACACACACAAGCAAGACTCCTATCCCCGCAAAGGCTTCCACTTGTGAAGAAAAAGGCTGGGACGCTTATTTCAAGTGTAACGACTGCGGACAGCTCTTCGATAAGGATGGCAACGAGATCAGCGCTATTCCTTACCTGTCTCTTGCAGCTCACAGCCTGACACCTGTTGCGGCTAAGGCTGCCACCTGCACCGAAAACGGCAACAAGGCATACTACAAGTGCGATGTCTGCGGCAAGTGGTTTGAGGA
>CAZSWC010000124.1:0-1741 GCA_964610665.1 uncultured Lachnospiraceae bacterium | reverse complement strand
TAAAATTGTTTCGGGATAAGATGACAAAAGAAATCCTTTTTGATATAATTAACAAACAAAACAAAAAACAGAAAGGATTTCTTATAATGTATAGTATATCACAAAATTTTAAAAATGTCTTGAAAAATAAAATAAAAATTTTAATTTCTCCTGTTTTGTATAAAACAATTGACAATATTGTTGATAACATTTTTAATACAGAAAGTAAAACTAAATATTTAGAACTAACTTTAACACTTCAACAATCAGTTAGAGAATTCATTAAAAGTGCTATTATATCTACTTTTAATGAAATTGACGAATCATATAAAAATAGTGAGCAAAGGAAATTAAAATATCATATTAACAAATCTAATGTTCCTAGAACATTAACAACAATTGTTGGAACTATAACATTTTCAAGGACATATTACAAAAGTAAATATTCTAACAACAAATTTTTCTATTTAGATGAATGTTTTGAATTACCTAAATACGATCACTACGACCCAATTGTAAAAGGAATTGCGATTGATAAAGCTATCAATTGTTCTCAAGCTCAATCTGCTAGAGATACAGCCGCATCTATTAGCGACATTTCTTATTATATAGATCGTTCTATATTGAATGATATACCAAGACAATCTATATACAATTGGATTAAAAATTGGAATGTTCCTGAAATAATTCCAGAATCTATCGAAACACCAGAAACACTATATGTTATGGCAGATGAAAAATATATTGGTGCTCAAAATAATGACAAGGATATTATGGTGAAATGTTTTGTTGTATTTGAAGGTATTAAAACCGTTGGGAAAAATAGACGTATGCTTATAAAAAGAAGTGTTTTTTCGTGTTATGATTCTGCTGCTTGGCCATTGTTTATGGACTTTCTTGCAAAAAAATATGATTTTTCAAAAATCAAAAATATTGCTCTTCTTGGAGATGGCGGTGGTTGGATTAAAAGTGGGATTTCTGAATTGAAATTAGATAAAAATAATTCTGTAAATTTTTATTTATGCCAATTTCATTTTAAACAAGCAGTTCACCATATTACTACAGACAAAGAAGAAAGGGAAAAATTATTTGATGCTTTTTATACAAAAACAAAAAATGAATTTATAGAAACAGTTAATTTAATTATTGCTCAAAATCCTACACGTACTGAAACTATAACCAAAAAACTTAATTACATTACTAAAAATTATAATTATATAAAATCAATGTTAGAACTAAAAATTGGATCATCTATGGAAAGCCACATTTCTCATTTGATTGCTTCTTTATTTAGTTCTAGACCAAAAGGATTTTCTGTTAATAGAATTAAACAATACTTAAAGCTTAATGATTACAAGAATAATGGCATCAACATTTTTAAACTTTATTTACAATCTTATTCTAATAAAGAAATTGTAAAAATTAATGAAGAAAAACTTGATTATTCAATTTTTGAAAATAGTACACCTTCTAATGTACCTATTTTAGGAACTGGAAAAGTTAGTAACACATATGAAGCATTACATGCTCTTGCACATTAATTTTTATTATATAATTAAGTGATGTTAACATTACCTTGTTAACACCACTTAACAAAATTATAAAAATATATCATATTGTACAATTTCGAAATCGGCATAAAGAAGTATTCCCAAGGTGTTTTTCATTTTATACGATTTCTTCATTGACAATATATTAAGCACTACTTTGAAAATTATATTAAGGATTTTAAAATTTTTTCCCGAAACTTCTTGACACCAAC
>CAZSWC010000123.1:0-1792 GCA_964610665.1 uncultured Lachnospiraceae bacterium | reverse complement strand
CCTTTTATGCTTTCTTTAGGCTAATAATCAAAACGTTTGGGTGCATCCAGTTTTTCCTTGTTTTTTCAGCATTTTTCGCATATAATGTGTATGAATCACACATCTTCACAGGATAAATTCATTAGGCTATTTCCAAGGAGAGATATGTCATGTATAAATCGTACGCTGACTATATGGATGAGATTTCCGCTGATGAATTATTTGAAGGTCTACTCGGATATGGACTTTTTGCTGACAAAATGCCTCCGTGCCTTTCCTCGGAAGCATATTATTCCTATTGCAAAACTCACAACCCTACATATGATCAAAAGAAATGGCATCAATATGCTATATATTCTAATATTCGTAATACAAACGCACCCCGCATTTTGGGCATTCCAACCCCCATGTCGTACTACGCAATGTGCTCTCTACTAAAAAACAATTGGGCAGATATACAGCAATACTTCCGCAACAAAACACAGAGTTCATCTGTCAAGGTAAGTAGGATTCACATCCGCAAGATTAAAGGGAAAAAGCATTTATTTGAAATGAACTATCCTGTGTGGAAAACTGATGGATCTCCCGCCCCTGATTTTCTCATTGGAAGCAGATATGTTGTACACGCCGATATATCTCAATGTTTCCCGAGCATATATACGCATGCATTACCCTGGGCTCTCGTCGGTAAGGACAATGCCCGTCAGCAAATGGGTCCAGGGCACAATTCAAAATGGTTTAATAGAATAGATAGTTGTGCATCGCGAATGAAAGATGGTCAGACTCATGGCTTGCTCATAGGACCGCATGCCTCGAATTTGCTTGCCGAGATGATACTTTGTGCCATCGATGCAGAACTTTCTCCGCGTTGGAAATATGTCCGTAATATCGATGACTACACTTGTTATGCAAAGACCTATGACGAGGCACAGAATTTCCTTTACGAATTGGAGAAGCATCTACGCACATATGAACTGACATTAAACTCTAAGAAAACACAAATTGCAGAACTGCCTCAAGCGACCATCGAGCAATGGGATCGCCAACTCAATTCAGTTGGTCTGCTTGCAAGTTATGGCAAGGTAAATTACAAATCTGCCCAAGGATACCTGGATTTTGCAGTCGAGTTAATGCAAAAGAATGATATGAATTCATCCATACTGAAATATGCCATCAAGGTTCTAAAGGATATGCCGTTAACCGAAAATGCTAAACGTTGCTGCGAAAAAACGATCTCCCATCTTACTGTGCTTTATCCATATCTAGTTCCGTTGTTGGAGGAATATGTTTTTCAAGCATTTTCTGTTTCCGATAGCGCAATCAAAAATATTCTTGAAATTCTGTATGATGTTGGCAGGCGAACCCATAATTATGAAACTACATCTTATGTTTTATATTATGCCCTATTGCACAATTGCCAAATTACCAGCATTGACATCAATGACATTATTACTAGCCAAGACTGCATTTATATGTTGATGGCATATCTTTATTGCAAGCATTGGAATATACAATCTGATATTAATACGCTGCATACGTATGCTCGGGGACTTACTTCTAAAGATCCTAATACGTTCGATCCTCTATGGGTGTTTGCATATGAAGCATTGGACGAAACAGAACTGAAAGGTGACTGGGTTGCTTTAAAAAAGGCTAATATCTCTTTTGTAAAACAGACGTGGTAATAACATGTATGAAAGGAAATAGCCGATGCCAAGCCGTGCCATCACAAAGATACTGCCCCATCGTCTGGCGTTTGATCTGCACCGGGTAGTCATTTATTGCAGAACCAGCACGCATACGCAGGAACAAC
>CAZSWC010000122.1:0-1796 GCA_964610665.1 uncultured Lachnospiraceae bacterium | reverse complement strand
CAAAAAATCCTCATGACAGATTTTCTGTCATGGGGAATACTATTTGCTGCATGTGGAGGTTAGAGTGAAGGTTGGCGCGCCTATCCAGCGCACCATCCTCCAAAACAACTCGAGTCTTTGGCATGGCTATGTACTGGGAAGCTGTGCGTCCAGATCCGATGGCGTTCCATCACTACAGATCCAGTGGTCACTGCTGATCCACTGGCGCAGCAGCGGCTCCGTCTTCTTTGTGTAGGGAAGCACAATTTGCCTTTTGGGATCAAACCTCCACGCACTCCTCTTTTCCGGTGCAAGCCCTTGCAGATCATGATAAGACAGCATTCCCTTCCATCCCTGCATAAACCCTAAAATGATGACCACTCCGACGAAGAAAGCATCCAGGCAAAGGAAGACTATTATGTTTAACAACGATAGAAAGATCGTCACGTTATTCTCCTTTCTGGGTTAATGGGGCTTTGGAATATCCCATTCTTGCGGGCCAGATAGAGCAACAGCAGCAAGAGGCCCGCCTGCAGGATCATGCACACAATTTTCGCAGGCCGTGTGTCCTGACGCATGATCTCGTTGTACTCATCGATCGAAAAGATCTCCTGATCCGCCTGTAACGCCACAATATACCCGCTTCCCATTTCCCGAAACTGTTGGACGGCGGCGGGGTCCATACGGAATGATACTGTCTGGCCCGGCTGCAGCGCTTCCATGGTACTTGCGTCGAGCCGGTTTCCGACGGAAGGCGTGATCCACAACTCTCCATACGGCTCCTTTATCTGTATTGCCCATGAAATACCATCCGCTGTCTCGGTACACGATACACTTGAAACCACCGCAGACATCCCGGTCGTATTGTCTTCACTCAGTTTGTCCATCATGAACAGCATAACATTTTGACCGATCATACCGAAAAACAAAAGCATCACAAGAAAGAATGGCAAAAATCTTTTTATGGGCTTTATGGGCATAGATAATTTACCTCCTGTACGCCTTTAGTGATCTCATGGCTGTCGCCGATTCAGGCATTTAGTTACGCAACGGAAATCGCTTCCCCATTTACAATAAGCTGATATGCCGCATCCAGGCCGTCCACATAGGCGTAATATATATACATTGAAAAAGTCCTGTCAGAGACCTCATAGGAATCTCCAATCTTACAGAAATGAGAATTGCGGTTATCCGCTATCTCAATGTCTTGCCCTTTTCCATCTGTAATTGAGATATAATAATCGCTGGTCTCATCGTATCGATAAATACGAACTACTATAGGCCCCTGTGTTATGACAGTTGGTTTTGTTGATATCCCGGCGACCGGATGCCACACGTCATCATCCCGTGCTATGAAATCATAGGAGTAGGAATTTCCAGTTTGCTTTGCAACGACATAAGCACTCTGCTTTCCCTCCAGTACGAGAAGAATCTCTCCTTGGTTCTTATAGCGAAAGGCTTCTTCCGGAGATGAGTAATCCTGCGTTCCGATTTCTCTCGGGATAAGGGCGCAAACGATTCCCAGCAACACGACAAATGCAATCAATCCGACTCGGAACCAGCGCTTCGACCAAACGGAATATCGCCTCAGAAGCAGCCACAGTGCGAAGAGGAGTCCTCCAAAAAGCAAACTTAAATAAAATCCGTAACGCATTTTTAACTCCTATTCTTTCTTTAACTTATCGCGATACACAATGCTTGATTTCGACCGTCGGTGGTCAGGTTGCCTATGGCGTCGGCGGTCAGGGTCTGGCCGTCGTAACTGGTCAGCAGATCCTTCCAGGCGCTGTCCCCATAGCCGTAGGAGATGGTGTCCT
>CAZSWC010000121.1:0-1972 GCA_964610665.1 uncultured Lachnospiraceae bacterium | reverse complement strand
TGAGCGTATTCAAAAATGTGGCGGACATCCAGACGGCGGATATGCTCAAGCTGCCCGTGCCGGAGGCGCATTACCACAATATCGCCTTGAAGCCATCGGAGTACCAGAAAGAGATCGTGGCGTCGCTGGCGGAGCGCGCTGAGAAAGTCCGCAACCGCGAGGTGGACAGCAGCGTGGACAATATGCTGATGATTACCAACGATGGCCGCAAGCTGGCGCTGGATCAGCGGCTGGTCAACCCCATGCTCCCCAGTGACCCCAACAGCAAAGCCGCCAAGTGTGCGGAAAATGTGTTTGAGATCTGGCGGCGCACTGCTGGCCAACGCTCCACCCAAATGATTTTTTGCGACCTCTCCACCCCAAAGGATGACGGCACTTTCAGCGTTTATGATGATATTCACGCGAAATTGCTGGAATTAGGCATTCCCGAAAACGAGATCGCCTTCATCCACAACGCCAAAAGCGAGGTGCAGAAGAAAGACCTGTTCGGCAAGGTGCGGAGCGGTCAGGTGCGTATCCTGCTGGGCAGCACCCAGCGCATGGGCGCTGGCACCAACTGTCAGCAAAAGCTCATCGCTTTGCACCATCTGGATTGCCCGTGGCGTCCGTCCGACCTTCAGCAGCGGGAGGGGCGCATTATCCGGCAGGGCAACGAAAACCCGGAGGTAGACATTTACAGCTACGTCACCGAGGGTACCTTCGATGCCTATTTGTACCAGCTGGTAGAATCCAAGCAGAAATTTATCAGCCAAATTATGACCAGCAAATCGCCTGTTCGCTCCGCCGAAGATGTAGACGAACAGGCGCTTTCTTATGCCGAGATCAAGGCGCTGGCCAGCGGCAACCCCATGATCAAGGAAAAGATGGATCTCGACATTGAGGTGTCCAAGCTGAAGCTGCTGAAAGCCAACCATCTTTCTCAGAAATACGCGCTGGAGGACGCTATCAGCAAGGGTTTTCCCAAGCAAATCGCGGAAATGCAGGCACGGATCGCCGGGTATGCCGAGGATATTGCCACGGTCAAGGAGAATACCCATCCCAATGGGGACGGCTTCTCTCCGCTTACGCTGGCGGGCGTCACCCATGCCGACAAGAAGGAGGCGGGCGCGGCGCTGCTGACCATGTGCCAAACGATGATCTCCCCGGAGGCGACACAGATCGGCAGCTATCGCGGCCTGACGCTGGAGCTGGCCTTTGATACCTTCGCGCGGGAGTACCGCCTGACCATGATCGGGCAGCTCCGCCACACGGTCACGCTGGGAACCGATGTGTTCGGCAATTTGCAGCGCATGGACAATGCGCTGGAGGGACTGCCCATCAAGGAGCAGGCTTGCCGGGAGCAGCTTTCCAATCTGCAAACGCAGCTGGAAACCGCAAAGGCAGAGGTACAAAAGCCGTTTCCCCGCGAGGCGGAGCTTATGACCAAAACGGCACGGCTGGAGGAACTGAATTCCCTGCTGAATTTAGACCACAAGGAGCCGGAGATCGTAGACGCCGAGCCGGACGAGGATCAAAGGTTGCCGGAGCGCCGCAGACCGCAGTTGGAGCGGTAAAACCAATAGAAAACGGAGGAAATTATGGGTTATCAGGAAAGCTGGTTCTATATCGAGCCGCAGCACAAATTCAAGAAATTGATCCAGGCATACGAAAAGGCGGAGCAGTCCGGCTACTATGAGGTAGCCGGTGCGGAACCACATTCCGTTATTGTTTTGAAGCAGCCCTTTGGGGATATTCCCGCCGGGAAGAAGCTGCTTTGGGTGTGCGGCGACCGTGGATTCCACTGTGCCGCTGGCGTATTTGGCGGGGAGCTGAAATGCTCCGGCAGGCTCCGCGTCATTCCGGTGGAGGCGGTGCTGAACGGCACCGACGATCCCCGTATGAAGGGGCTGGACTTTGACAGTCCGGCCCCCAGCGAAAACGCCTATATGAAACGATACAGCGTCGCCAATTACGCCCACCGGATGCGGGCGGG
>CAZSWC010000120.1:0-1975 GCA_964610665.1 uncultured Lachnospiraceae bacterium | reverse complement strand
GCGTGATTTTCCTGCCGTGCTTCTTTTCTGCGGCGATGAAATTCTTCAGCCGCTGATCCAGCTCCTCGGTGATCTGGAATGCGAGAGTCTTGGTTGCTGCCATGGTGATTTTTCCTCCTTCGAAGCGTTCTTTGAGTACCAACTCCACATAATCACCCAGAGTTTTGAGGCCAAGCTGTTCCTTTTCCTCGATAGCTTTGGCATGTAAATTTTCCGGGATCATTCCGCAGAGATTCTTCTTTGCTTCCATGGGTTGCTCCTTTCTCTGATTTTGTAAGCAAAGCATACTGCGACCTGTGGCAAATAGCTATTCACAGAACCCAACGAAGAAGCAAGCTGCAAACGAAGCATAAGCAACAAGCCCGGCTCAGCCGGTGCGAAGCACCAGCGCAATGCCCTGGAGGACATAGTCCACACACGGAATTGCCACGCTGTTGCCCAGCGCCTTATACCGGGAAGAGTCCGAGGCGTTGGGAATGTCAGTCCAACCATCCGGAAAACCTTGGAGCCTTTCACACTCCAGAGGCGTTAGCCTGCGGATGAGCCTTGGATGATCTGTACCCTGCAGCACCAGATCCGTGGCATCCTTGTGCTGGCGCGCGCTTTGGGTGCTGGTTACCTCTCCATCCTTGAAAATGTCGACTCGCTGCCTGCTGAACACGGCATGGTGATCGGTGGCAGTCAGCGTATAGGCAATGCCTTCCTGATAGCCAATGCCATTTCCACCGTTTTGAGGCTGCCGGTCAATAGCATTGCCGGTGATGCAGAATACAGTTTCTTGTTGCGCTGGTGGTGCATTGTTCCAAGCAGGGAGTTCAAGAGCAAGCGGTGGAGGATCGTCAGAACTGGAATTTTCATCTACAACAAGCGGCTGGTTATTTCCGCCCATGCCGAATGTGGCGGATACTGTCTGTGTCGATTTGACAGGACCGCAGAAACGAGTATCTTGTCCATGGTTATCAAATACAAGCGGCTGGTGCCCGTGTTCCTGGGCCCGAAGCGTCCCTGTGATGTCCAGGCTACACTCCATCACACTGCCGCCTTGGTCGTTCAGGCATAAGATGGATGGCATACAGTTTCCGCTGGCACTGCCTTTCAAGGTGGGGGCAAGCTCCTCGCCGTAGCCGATGCTTCCGGCAGAGGCTCCCGCCCCAGCAGAGAAGCCAGCGGTCAGGACACAGGGGTATCCCTGACCGGCCTGACCGCCGCCTGCACTCAGGGATGTGTGCCGTTCCGGCGTCAGGAAACAATCGCCGTTGCCCTTGGCCACGACACCCTCTGCAATGAAAGTCTGTTGCTTCATTCCCGGCTGGGCGCCCAACGCTCCGGCCACATCGTGCAGATCTCTGACCTCATCCCGCTGATTTGCGGCAAACGCAATCGGCTGGATAAGGCCATTGCGGCCAGTGGACATCCCGCAGTTCACGCCAAGGGTAGCCGCTACCGCACCGGTCAGATCACCGTTATAGCCATCAAAGCCCTCGATGCAGCCGTCCTGCTGGCTGGCGTGAGGCGGTTGCTGATTGTGAACCGTATCGGCTGGTGGAGCGACTCCTGACTGAATTTCAAGCGCCTGATTGAGCTTTCGGGGCAGCTCTTTCCCGCGTTCAAAGGCTCTGCGCAGGATGCCCAGGCAGGCTTTCCTGGTCAAATAGTATTTGTCCGGCGGATCGTCCTGCAAAATCTGCGACAAGGAAGATTCTTTTTCTTCTCTGGGGGACACCCCAGTATTGAGCGTCAAGGCATCTCCACGCCAGGGAGAAATCAGCTCCCAATAGAATTCGCCCAGCAGGTTCCCAGCGCCCGGTGTCAGGTCGAGGGATTGAAACACCACTGACTTTAATTCGGACGATCTCCTCGAGGACGATCCGGAAATCCTCTCCTTTTGGTGTTCCGCTGGAGAAGGCTCCGGGCACATTTTCCCACACCATAAATCGAGGTCGTATATCGAGAGCTGCTCGGCCTCGTTGTCTAT
>CAZSWC010000119.1:0-1977 GCA_964610665.1 uncultured Lachnospiraceae bacterium | reverse complement strand
GGTGACGTGTGATGTCCTCAACGTTCGCAGCGGCCCGGGGACGTCTAATTCCGTCATCGGTTCGCTCAAGCGTGGCAATAGCGTTGCGGTTAAAGCCAAGAGCAATGGCTGGTATAAGGTCAGTTATGGTTCTGGCACGGGTTGGGTTTGTGGCGATTATTTGTCGGTTGGGCAGTCGTCGCCCGCCAAAGCACCTGCGCAGAGTAAACCGTCATCGCCGTCGTCGAGTGGTGGTTCGGCAGGCCGGATTTCGGGCACGGGTGGCGCTGGTGTCAACGTGCGTTCGGGCGCTGGCACGCGATATGGTCGCATCGGTGGATTAGCCGAAGGTGCGAGCGTGACGATCGTCGGTCAATCGGGCGGTTGGTATCAAATCAAATACGGCTCTGGCACGGGCTGGGTTTGCGGCGATTACGTCAAGAAGACGAGTGGTGGATCGTCGGGCGGTTCATCGAGCGGCGGTACATCGACGGGCAAAGTCTCGGGCACGGGTGGGTCTGGCCTCAACGTGCGTTCGGGCGCGGGTACGGGCTATGGTCGCATCGGCGGGCTCGGTGAAGGCGCGAGCGTGACGATCGTCGGTCAATCGAATGGCTGGTATCAAATCAAATACGGCTCTGGCACGGGCTGGGTTTCGTCGCAATTCGTCAAGAAAGGCTCGGGCGGAACGTCGGGCGGTTCATCGAGCGGTGGATCGTCGAGCGGTGGTAGTACATCGACGGCGGGTTACGTCTCGGGCACGGGTGGTGCAGGTGTCAACGTGCGTTCGGGCGCGGGCACTGGCCATAGCCGCATCGGCGGATTAGCCGAAGGCGCGAGCGTGACGATCGTCGGTCAATCGAACGGCTGGTATAAGATTAAGTACGGCTCTGGCACGGGTTGGGTTTCGTCGCAATTCGTCAAGAAAGGCTCGGGCGGCGGTGGCGGCGGCAATGGCAGAATCCACGGCGACAGAAAATTGGCCAATAATGCCATTCAAGTGGCTAGAGAAATGGGAACGACGGGATGGTGTGCGACGGGCGTTAGCCGTGCTATCCAAAGGACGTATGGCATCTTTGTCGGCGGCAATGGAAACCAAATCGACAATAATTTGCCGCGTAGCATGTTCGAGCAACTCAACGTCGGTCTTGGTACGGCGCTACAATACCCCGGCATCATCTTGACGTGGGAGAGAACGGCGACGCGACTCGGTCAGATCTATGGGCACACCGCCATCACCGTTGGCAATGGCGCTTCGAGCTGTAGTGACTACTACGAATACAACACGACGAATAACGGGCGCTCTGGGTTCAAATGCTTCCAGCGTAAATAGTGCAGAAACATCGTCGTGATGTTCTCAATCCGCATCGGCGCGATTCATTTTGGATCGCGCTTTTTTATTGTTCATTCATAGCGGTTTTTGTCGTGCCCCATTCTGCATAGTACCATTCTGCACAGTACTCTACCCTATTGAGCTGTTGTGTCGGGGTTTATGACTGTTTCAATCATCGTTTTTGGAGTGCCATATTTTCCGATGCTCTCGGCGCGATTCATTTTGGATCGCGCTTTTTTATTTTCATTCATAGCGGATTTTGTCGAGATTGATCCGTTGTGTCGGGGTTTATGACTGTTTCAGTCATTGTTTGGGGAAGTGCGCCATATTTGTCGATGCTATCGATATATGCGGCTATCGATGTATGCGATATATAGAATTGGTTTGAGTGAATATGGGCACAAAAAAAGCCACTTCTTTGCGAAGTGGCTTTTGGCGTTTCTATCGATACCGAATGATATCCAATCGGCGATTAAGCGCGGGCGTCGATCAAGTTTCGGTTATGGGCGAAGAGCCCGGTGCGCCCGAAGAAAGTGCCCAATCCGACGTAGAGATAGCCGGTGCAGAACAGAGCGAGGAATGGGACCGAGGCATAGGCACCGAGGGAGATGGCGTGGACAATGCCCCAAACGAAATAGATGCCCATTGCCGTTTCGACCCACGGT
>CAZSWC010000118.1:0-2171 GCA_964610665.1 uncultured Lachnospiraceae bacterium | reverse complement strand
AGGCGATACACGGCTGCTGGTGCAAGGCGATCAAGGTGCTGCCGGACTTCTCCGTCGTCCACAAGCAGGACTGGTTCATCAAGGAGAAGTACACGCCGGAGTTGCAGAAAGACGACATGAGCTTCCTCTCACGGAGTTTCGAGCGTCACTTCAACGAGCGTCCGTACCTGAAACACACCTGCTACCTCTACCTGACCAAGACGACAAAGGAGCGTAACCGGATGCAGAGCAACTTCAGTACGCTGTGCCGGGGACACATCATCCCGAAGGAGCTGGACAAGGAAGCCGCAGGGAAATTTATGGAATCGACGGAACAGTTCGAGCGCATCATGAACGACAGCGGTTTCGTCAAGCTGCGCCGCCTCTCCACCGACGAGATTGTGGGGACGGACGGCAAAGCCGGACTGATCGAGCGTTACTTCTCGCTCATGCCCGAAGGCGACGCCACGTTGCAGGACATCGACCTCTCGGCAAAGGAAATGTGCATCGGCGACAACCGCCTGTGCCTGCACACCCTTTCCGATGCGGAAGACCTGCCCGGAAAGGTGGCGACGGACACCCGATACGAAAGGCTCTCCACCGACCGCTCGGACTGCCGCCTCTCCTTCGCCTCCCCCGTGGGGCTGCTGCTCTCCTGCAACCACATCTACAACCAGTACGTGATTATCGACAACAGCGAGGAGAACCTCCAAAAATTCGAGAAGTCCGCAAGGAATATGCAGTCGCTCTCGCGCTATTCAAGGAGCAACAGCATCAACCGCGAGTGGATAGACCGCTATCTGAACGAGGCGCATTCCTACGGGCTGACTTCGGTGCGGGCGCACTTCAACGTCATGGCGTGGAGCGACGACGCGGAAGAGCTGAAGCACATAAAGAACGACGTGGGCAGCCAGCTGGCAAGCATGGAGTGCGTGCCGCGCCACAACACCATCGACTGTCCGACACTTTATTGGGCGGCGATGCCCGGCAATGCGGCGGACTTCCCGGCGGAAGAGAGTTTCCACACCTTCATCGAACAGGCGGTGTGCCTCTTCACGGAGGAAACCAACTACCGCAGCTCGCTCTCGCCCTTCGGCATCAAGATGGTGGACAGGCTCACGGGAAAACCGCTGCACCTCGACATTTCCGACCTGCCGATGAAGCGGGGCATCACCACGAACAGGAACAAGTTCGTATTAGGTCCTTCAGGTAGCGGCAAGTCGTTCTTCATGAACCATCTCGTGCGACAATATTACGAGCAGGGCGCGCACGTGGTATTAGTGGACACGGGAAACTCCTATCAGGGGCTATGCGAGATGATACGGCGCAAGACAGGCGGGGCGGACGGCGTGTATTTCACATACACGGAGGAGAAGCCCATCAGCTTCAACCCGTTCTATACCGACGACTACGTGTTCGACGTGGAGAAGAAGGACAGCATAAAGACGCTGCTGCTGACACTCTGGAAGTCGGAGGACGACAAGGTGACGAAAACTGAAAGTGGAGAATTGGGCAGTGCCGTGAGTGCCTACATCGAGCGCATCAGGGCAGACAGGAGCATCGTCCCCTCGTTCAACACCTTCTACGAGTACATGCGCGACGACTACCGCAGGGAACTGGCGGAGCGTGACATCAAGGTGGAGAAGGAGGACTTCAACATCGACAACATGCTCACCACCATGCGGCAGTATTACCGGGGCGGACGCTACGACTTCCTGCTCAACTCGGCGGAGAACATCGACCTGCTGGGCAAACGGTTCATCGTCTTCGAGATTGATTCCATCAAAGACAACCGCGAACTGTTCCCGGTAGTGACCATCATCATCATGGAAGCCTTCATCAACAAGATGCGGCGTCTGAAAGGGGTGCGGAAGCAGCTTATCGTGGAAGAGGCTTGGAAGGCTCTCTCGTCGGCAAATATGGCTGACTACCTACGCTATATGTACAAGACGGTGCGCAAGTATTTCGGTGAGGCAATCGTGGTGACGCAGGAGGTGGACGACATCATTTCCTCGCCTGTCGTCAAGGAGAGCATCATCAACAATTCGGACTGCAAGATACTTCTCGACCAGCGCAAGTACATGAACAAGTTCGACCAGATTCAGGCGTTGCTCGGACTGACGGAGAAGGAAAAGTCGCAGATACTCTCCATCAACATGGCGAACAACCCTTCACGGCTCTACAAGGAGGTG
>CAZSWC010000117.1:0-2224 GCA_964610665.1 uncultured Lachnospiraceae bacterium | reverse complement strand
TGTTAAGCACCGAAGACAAGGGATACCCTTTGCGGTTGTAGGTGTAGAACTGTGGTTTGTGTTACCCTTTGTGGTTGTTTTTGAAAGATGTACTGTCTTACACCTTGTGGTTGGGGTGTAGGATTCAGTCACACCAAAAGCATTGTACCCCCCTTTGCGGTATTAAAAGAAAGGAGCGATTTAAATGGGATGGGCAAAATATGCAGAAGACAATTTTGAAATTTATTTAGAAAGGATGGATGCTATATGTAACGATTCTGCAGGACAACAAAAGACAGAAATTGAGACAGATTATTTTAGAAAACAAAATACAAAGAATAGCAGCTTTTCTCAAATTACAACTGAGAAAAGTTGTTTTTCTTTACGCTAAAAATGAAAGGATGGAAAAAATGAGAAACGAAAACTACAACGAATTTGAAAGCACGCTGGATGGACTGATGAATTTTATCGAGGAGCTACCTCAAGCGAAATTAAAAGTGCTGAACCTTGAAAGGTACAAGACAATGATGGAGGTCGTAGCGAAACTGACTGCAATTCTTCGAGAAAACAATCCTGAAGGAGAAATCACAATTGATGTTAACGAGAAATTCAATTTAGGTTCTATTTCCGTTGAACTTGACAGTTTGATGGTAACCTCTCCGGCCATATTTGCAGAACTCATCTGCAAGTCGGATAACTTCGAAGTTTATCCTTTAACCAACGGTAATATACGATTGGATATTACATTTCAAAGAATACTTAAAACAGTTTACTAATAACTATCTTGAGGAGGAAAAATTCATGTTTGAATTCTTTTTAGCTTTGTTTGGAGGCCTTTATTATGGCACAAAATTATATAACGAAAAGCACCAGCTGAAAAAATCAGATGAACGAAACAAAGAAACAATCAACAGTCTGAATAACGACTTTGATGGCTGGATTCGCAGAGTAACCAATGAAAAACTTGAATATGAAATTCAATTTACAAGTGATTCTGCCGTAAACGCAATTCATAACAGAATTGTAAATGAGGCAAAGATTACCACAGTAACACCTGATATGATAATTATGGGACTGCTTGCACAACATGGTAAGATTCCAAAAACAATTGCAGAGAGAGGACTTCATTCTCGCGGGATTTGGGATTATGCAGAAAAGTTACGCTGGCAGGAACAAAGAAAATTTATGCTTTGGTATGACCAAGAACTCGGAAAACATGGAATCAAGGAACCTTTATTGTTTGTCGATGGAATAAACGAACACTCCGCTCGCTTTAACATATCCGTTGCCACTCCAATCACAGAAAGCACTAAAATGATTGGTGGCAGATATTTCTGGGAGCCAATGAGAAAAAATGTTTTTTGACATCAAAAAGGAGGAGCACAGCTCCTCCTATATTCTTACTTTTACTTGATAATTTCCTTCGAAACAATCACACCATCACCGAGAACAATATCGCTTGTCGGATCTAATCCCTCAACACTTTGAAAAATCAGCACGCCGTCCATAACATCATCTGGTTCAACCCGCATACTGTTCATTATAGTCTCTTCAGTGATGTTTAATTCTTCTCTTGCTTCATCATCGATTTCAATATCAACCGTTATTCTTAATTTACTCATAATCATTCCTCCATAAATTTCAGGAGGAGCATAAAGCCCCTCCCCATATCAACTTAAAATCCGTTCCAAATCTGTCTGCCATTATATTCAAAATACTGAGCGTCATTACACTCTTCCGGCAGTAGATCCTCTATTCTCTTTCTTGAGCGCGATATAAATATTTTACTCTTGATTGCAGTTTTTTCCTGCTTTTCTCCAATCAATCTGTCGAGTGCAACAGTCTTATTATAATCATCTATTGCATTTTCCTTGAGATGCTTGAAGAAATAGTTCATATGAAACGGACAGAAGCAACAAGCACTTGCCTTTGTATCAAGGCCCCATACTTCGAGTATGTATTTATAGCTGTCTGCTCTCTCCCATCCCATAGTCACTAAAGGATATTTTTTAACGAATAAGTTTGATGGGTTAAGCCCCGTTATTCGTTTGCTTTCCTCAGCAGAAAACCCGATATGCATTTCATGGGCCATTACATCTTCAGGTTTTAACCGTTGGTACTTCTTGTAACCCAAAAGATTATACCGTAAGAACTTCTCAACAAGAAGAATCTTATAATCAATAGTGCAGTGCCTTCGCATCTTTGCCTTTTTGCCATTTTCATCCACGCTCCAGAACGGAACTGA
>CAZSWC010000116.1:0-2353 GCA_964610665.1 uncultured Lachnospiraceae bacterium | reverse complement strand
CAAAGACAATGCCGCGCCCTCCGGTGATCTCATCGAGGTAGCGGCACTTCATAAATAAATCGCTGGATTTCTGCGCTTCGGTCTGGGCAATACCTCCCACATTCCGCATTTTCGTGTAGAGAAAGAGATTTTTGAAATAATGGCTCTCATCAATGAAGATACGGTCAACACCCAATTCCTCAAAGGTGACCACATCGTCCTTGCGGCTCTGGTCATTCAGCTTGTCGATCTTGGCTTGCAGGCCCTTCTTGGTTTTCTCCATCTGTTTAATCGTGAAATTCTCTGCTTTTTCTCTCTTGGCTTCGGAAATGCCCATCATAATTTCGTCGATCTGCTGTTCCAAAATGGCCCGCTGGCGCTCTACACTCATGGGGATCTTCTCAAACTGGCTATGCCCGATAATAATGGCATCGTAGTCGCCGGTGGCGATGCGCCCACAGAATTTCTTGCGGTTTTTGGTTTCAAAATCCTTGCGGGTGGCAACGAGGATATTTGCCGCCGGATAGAGCTGCAAAAACTCAGTGGCCCACTGCTCCGTCAAGTGGTTGGGCACAACAAAGAGGGATTTCTGGCACAGGCCCAGCCGCTTTGACTCCATCGCCGCCGCGACCATTTCAAATGTCTTGCCCGCGCCCACCACATGGGCAAGCAGGGTATTTCCCCCGTAGAGAATGTGCGCGATGGCGTTGACCTGGTGCTTGCGGAGCGTGATCTCCGGGTTCATGCCTGAAAAGCTGATGTGACTGCCGTCATACTCACGGGGCCGATTGCTGTTGAACAGAATATTATATGTCTTGCAGATGGCTTCGCGCCGGTCCGGGTCTTTCCAGATCCATTCGGCAAAGGCATCCTTGATCAGCTCCTGCTTGCTCTGGGCGATGGCGGTTTCCTTCTTGTTGAGGACAGCGGTTTTCCTGCCATCGGCATCGTACACATAATCAAAAATGCGGACATCCTTCAGATTCAAGGTAACTTCGATGATTTCATAGGCGTTGATGCGCTGTGTGCCGTAGGTGCTAATGGCCTTGACATTGCCGCGATCCTTGCTCTTACCCTCGATGCGCCATTCACCGGTGATTTTAGAATAGTGGACCTTCATGCCCCATTGTGCGCTGCGGGGTGTCCCCAGCGTTTCAAAGATAAATCGGCGGACATATTCGGTGTCCAGCCATGTAGCGCCCAGCCGGACGGAGATCTCGCTGGCAGTGAGGTCGGTGGGCTGCACCTGCGCGAGTGCATCGGCGTTGATCTGATACTGCGGGTCCTGTTTTGCCTTGCCTTGGGCAACCGCCAATTTCTGACGCACATTGCCGGAGAGGTATTCATCTGCGGGCAGATATTTTTCATGCCCATCGTTTTCGCCGGTGTAAGCGGGGTTCAGGAACACCACGCCGGTCAACTCAGAAAACAGCGTTTCTTCGTCCTTGCCGGTGAGCCTGCCCATATAGTCCATATCCACATGGGCTTTTTCGCCAATGGATAGCGCCAGCGCCTCCACTGCCGTGTCTACCTTTTCAGCGGGTTTGTGACTGCGGATGGTGCGCTTGGTGAACAGGTCGGCCTTCCGTTTCAGGTTCCGATCCTCGTCCAGAATTTCCAGTGAACACAGCAGGAAGTAAGAACTGTCCTGGTCAAAGGCAATCGCATTACCGCGAGAGTTGATGAGTCCGTATTTTCTGGTGAAGGCATCGTAGAGGGTATTCAGCTTGGCTTGCTGCGCCTTGATCTCCTCGTCGGGATAGTCCTCGGTCTGGTATTCCAACAGCGTCCGCACACAGTCCCGCAGCTCGATCATGCCGCAGATTCTGCTCTCCGCCGTCTTGGATACCTCCACCGGGTTCATGCGGCTGTTTTCCCGATAATAGATATGACCGTCCACCAGCGTATAGGAAAAATTGCGGACAGCGGGGTCGGCCTCGATGGAATGATCCTCGCCCTCCAGTTCCTCCTCCCGGTCATAGGCGGTGATCTCACCGTGGACATTCTGAACGGCCTCCGCCAGCAGCGCTTCCAGCGGCTGCTCCGGGTACGGCTCACAGGTGGGCGTGGGGCCGAACGGCCCGGACACCATCTTCATCTCGCCCAAGATCATATCCGGGTGGTCGATGAAGTAGCTGTTCATCTGAATGCCATCCTCGTTGGTGGCAAGGTGTACCCATTCCGGTTCTATATCCACCATTCGTTCCCGCTTCTGCAAAAACAGAATGTCTGAAACGACCTCGGTGCCCGCTGCGGCCTTGAACGCATTGTTGGGCAGGCGGATGGCCCCCAGCAGTTCCGCTCGCTGCGCGATGTATTTTCGCGCGCTGGCGGTGCGCTTGTCCATGGTGTAGCTGGAGGTCACAACGGCGAT
>CAZSWC010000115.1:0-2370 GCA_964610665.1 uncultured Lachnospiraceae bacterium | reverse complement strand
CGGCCAGTCCCTCGTAGGCGTAGATGTAGCCGTCCTGATCGGTCACATACTCCCCAATGGGATTGTGATTGCTGTCATAGAGCAGAAACACTGCGCCGTAAATACCCTTGCCGGTAACCTTGTCCACCTTGTGGAGCAGGATTCGGGAGATGGGGGCGTTATAGAACCAAAGCTGCTGCGTATCGTTGGCGCGGACCTCGATGGTCTGGCTGCGGGAGGCATCGTCAATGCGATACCCCTTGATGGTTTCCACCTCGGTCACAACCACCGTTCCGGTGATGCCGCTGAGAATGATCTGGCCGTTTTTATCAGTCCGATACAGGCCCTTGCTGGAAAGCGTACCGTTATCCACGAAGCTGCCGTCGGAATAGGTGATCTGGAACAGCACGCCCTCCAAGGGGGTTTTCTTATCCGCACTGGACAGCTTATTGATAATAAGGGAGCCCTGCGGCTGATTGCGGAACTCCAGCGTCACGGTCTGGCCTGCCTTGATGGTTGCGGTCTGCGGGGCGTCGTCCAGCAGATAGCCGTCCCTTGCGCGGGTTTCCTTCACCACCAGCGTTGTGCCGGGAGTGATGTCCGTAATCGTGAAAGTACCTGCGCTGTCCGTCACATATTTGCCGTTGGCGTCGCCCACCACCGTTCCGTCCGCAGTCGTCACCATAAACTCAACATCGGAAAGGGGCTTGTGGGTCACGCTGTCGATTTTCTTTACCAACAATGCCCCCTTGGGACTGTTGCCAAAATAGAGCTGCACCACATCCTGCTGCTTGCCGCTGATGTAGACCGTCTGCGGTGCGGAGTCGATGACATGGCCGCTGTCACTGGCAAGCTCCTCGACGATATAAGTGCCTTCTTTCAGCCCCGTCACGGTGAAGCTGCCATTGGCGGAAGTCTTGTAGGTGCCGATGACTGTGCCGCCTGTGCCGGAGGTGCCGGTCAGATACTTCACCTGAAACACAGCTCCCTGCACCGCTGCGCCCGTCACGCTGTCGTACTTCCACACGACGAGGGCAGAGAGCGGAATATTTTCAAAGGTCAGCACTTTACCGGTGCCGGACTTGATGTAGACCTCCTGCGTGGCCTCCTTGATGGCGTACCCCGTGGGCGGCTCCTGCTCCGTTACCTTGTACCAGCCGTCCCGCAAACCGGTGAGCTGGAACTGACCGTTCTCGCCGGTGTAGTAGGTGCCGAGGTCGTTGATCTCACCGCTGCCGGTGTTGTTGCTGGCGTAGGTAACATGGAATTTCGCGCCCTGCAAGGGGTCTCCCGTCACGCTGTCTACCTTTTTGACGGTCAGCGCGGGCTTCTGATGGTTTTCAAAATACACGGTGTGGTCGCGGTTAGGGTAGAGGGTGGCAAGCTGAGAGGGCGCGTCCAGCAGATACGGCGACGGCACGGATTTTTCGCTGATTTCGTACACACCGGGCAGCAGGTTTTTCAACTCTGCCTTGCCCTCGCTGTCTGTCTTGATCTGATCGACGCTGTGACCGTCTGCGGCGCGGACTTCAAACACGGTATCTGCGATGGGCTCGCCGGTGTCGGCGTCGTGCTTGTAGACAGTCAGGTTGGGACGCTTCTGGTTTTCGATGGTCAGGGTGCTGGTTCGGCCTGCGAACAGCTCCATGTGATACTCCCGCAGGTCGAGAATGTGAGAGGAATCCGTGGCGGTTTCCCGCACGGAGTACACGCCGGGCTCCAAATCGGCAATCAGAATCTCACCCTGTTCATTGGTGGTGCGGTCAAGATAATGCGTTCCGTCCTCGATCTTGGCGATACGGAAATGAACATTTTTCAGGCGGCTACCGTCTGCGCTGGTCTTAATGATCTGCAACGAGGGCTTGATGGTATTGGTGAATACGAACTGTGCGTCCTCGTTGGCGTCAAGCTGGATGATACGCTGGGCCTGGTCGATGATATAGCCCTCACAGGCTTTTTCCGTCACCACATACGCGCCGGTGGGCAGCTTGGAAAGGTCGATCTCGCCGTTCTGGTCGGTGGTAAATTCCTTGGGGCCGTAATCACCAGCCACGGACTTAATTTCAAAAACTGCATTAGGAATGACCTTGCTGGGATCGGTGCTGTCTACCTTGATGAGCCGCATACCGGGCTTCACATCATTGAAGAACAGCAGCTCCTTGATGCCGTCGCCGGCAGACAGCTCCACCTCCTGCGGCGTAGTGTCGAGGATATGCCCATCGCTGCCGGTATCCACCTCCACGGCACGGTAGGTGCCGGGGGCAGCATGGGTCAGGAGAATTTCACCAAACTCATCCGTGCGGAATTTACCGAGAGAAACGCCGTCGCGCCAAACCTCAAAGGTGACATTGGCCATCGCCACCATGTTCTTGCGGTCATACTTGATGATCC
>CAZSWC010000114.1:0-2372 GCA_964610665.1 uncultured Lachnospiraceae bacterium | reverse complement strand
GGCATTCATTGCCTGTAAATTGTGTTGTACTACCATAATTTTACCTCCATGTGTTTAAAAATTAATTATTGTTTCCAGATGCATCCATGCATCTGCTTTGTTTTGTATTACTGCTTTGTCTTATTGTGACAATCAGACTCTGCTTTCCACCCAATAGATACAAAATATGTGGATTTGCCCGCATGTCTTCCTTTAACACTACAGTAATACTTTGCGGTGCCCTTCCAGCACTCTTGCAAGTATGTGCTCGAAGCACACTTCTACCTTCATCAATTCGGCTGTCTGCCAAATTGTTATGGGAATTTAACATCTCTTTGTAAACCGTCCGTTTTCAAATATTTATAGCCATTTTTGTTGACTGCTATAAAAGGTACACGAAACTCTTATTGCGTCATAAGACATACTGCAAGTTTTTCAAACTCACAAATATCATTTTTTCGTCAATCTTTTTCAACAATTTTTTTGCTATAATTTAATCTCTTTTTGTTTACATAACTTTTGTCTTGTATCCCATTTTAAAATGAGAATTTTCTCATTTTTCAAATTATCAGACTTCTTTTTTTATGAATGCGCTTTTCATCTTTTTGAAATCTGATTTCTGCCGATTTTATCGACTTTATGTAAAAACCACACCTAGGATTTCGGTTTTTTACCGCATTTACGTTTTTCAGTTAGTTTCAACTACTTTCTGAAGTTTTTTTGTTGATTTCTCATTTTTCTTTTCTACAGAATAATATCTTGGCATCTTTGCCAAAATCTCCGAATCCTGTATTCGTTTTTCAATAGCCCTGCTTCTTACAATATTCACGTTTTTAGGCGCCTCTACCATGATTCTTGTCTGTCCGCCACTGTTTCCTAAAAACACGATTTTGATGTCATCTCCAATCATCAAATACTCCTCATTTTTTACCGACATACGAAGCATGCCCTTTCCTCCTTGAATTTCCTGCATTTCCTTATGATTTTTTTTGGAAAACGTAACTCAATGGACATTGTGTTACATTTTTCATCTACAATTTATTTATCGGCACAAAAAAAAGATACTTTATACCCTTTTTAATAAAAATAAAAACTAATATTTGTGTGTAAAAAAACGAAAAAAAATGATGATTCATACAATTACGTTATTGTGAGAAAATAGGCGTAATTAAATACAAAATTAATATTATAAAACATAAAAAGCCATTGCTTTTGGGACAATTTTTCCCAGAAACAACGGCTTTTTTTTGTCTAAATGTAACACAATGTCCATTGTGTTACATTTTTTTGTAAGCAGAGTTCTGAATCCCTTTATTATCAAGGATTACAAATTTTTCTACATTTTTCTCTTATGAAATTTCAACTTTTCTGGTATTATGTAAACTATTTTTATGCATAAGAAATTCAAACAAATCTCTTTTTTTCATTATTTCGATAATTTTACTTTCAATTCCTTATCACCGTTCTAAAAGATTATGGGTCTTTGCTGCTTTAATTATAATAAAGAAAAGCACACATAGAATAAATCCAATCAATTCCACATTTCTTCCCAGCACAATAAGGTACTCCGAAAATTTACAAAACCATTAACAAAGTTCCGGCTGTAATTAAGATACAACCTATCAAAGATTTTACAGTAAATTCTTCATGCAGAAAAACAAAAGCTAACACTAAGGTAATCACCACACTTAGTTTATCAATTGGAACTACTTTTGATGCCTCCCCCACCTGCAATGCTTTATAATAACAAAGCCACGAAGCTCCTGTCGCCAGTCCTGACAAAATAAGAAAAATCCAATTTTTTCTACTAATTTCATTAATTTCATTCTGTGCATTTGTAAGAAATACCATGCCCCATGCCATAACTACCACAACTACTGTTCTGATAGCGGTAGCAAGATTTGAGTTAACTCCCTCTATTCCAACTTTTGCCAGAATTGAGGTAAATGCTGCAAACAACGCAGACAGTAATGCAAATACAAGCCACATACCACATCATCTCCTTTTCTCTTTACTGAATTCTCGTATATTTTCTTCCATCTCGATTCATTATTTTTTCCGAAATCATATCCCGACGTAATGTACAATAATCCTCATAATAGTTTTCAATTATCTGATTTACTTCTCTTTCATCATACTCTTTACCGATTTCAAAATTCTTTGCAATCTCTTCCAGACAAATTCTTTCCTTTTTTCTCTGTGAAGGAATCGCTTTGAGTTTTCCATACTCAAAAAATGCCTTTATAACTTTCTCTCTATAAGCATTCTCGCGTTTCTTTTGTTCATTTATAACCTCTGATTCTTCATTTATAATGTCAAATATATTTCCAATTTCCATGCTCACCATAAAAAATTGCCACATATAGTAAAGCATATATTCCAACAATTATTAG
>CAZSWC010000113.1:0-2492 GCA_964610665.1 uncultured Lachnospiraceae bacterium | reverse complement strand
AAAAATCGCGTTTCTTCGTCTCTTGCACTATATAGTTTTCAAGGTGCGCTTGCCGGTTTTACTCGGAACGTGTTATAGTTTAGCAAAAAAAGCCGCCCGACACAATTTCTCATTCCGCTATTTTCAGCTTAATTTCGTTATATTTAAGTTTTAAATCAAACATTTTGCTATTTATCAATCTAAATTAAAAAATTACTCCGTTTTTCTTCTGAATTCATATCAATTCATTTAATATATGATTTTGCGCCACATTTTATCTGATATTCATGTATCATAAAAGGGACGCGATGGCTCGCGTCCCATATGGCATTTCGAATAATTATATTTAGTTGTGTTTTATGCCGTTGGCGCTGTCGTGGTCTCTGCCTCCGGGACCGGGGTTTCAGCGGCCTCTCCCGCGTTGCCGCTCTGCTTCCTGAACCTCTCGGAAGGTGGATTCACCTGCTTCAGGAAAAAATACAGCCGTGCGGAGTCATCCGTGGGGTCGTGCTCGTCGCCCGATGTATATATGGTAAGGAACTGATCCTCCGTTGTCACCTCTACGCCGAAATCATACTGGCTGTTTTTCAGCTGGGTATCTATCCACTTCTGGACATCTTCCTCGTCCGCAGGCACGTATTCCATAATGCCGGTCTTTTCGTTCTTCTTGGGGTACCAGGTATTATAATTCACCTGTCCCTTGTCGCCGCCCATCTCGTACATGGCCCAAACTTCCCATTGGGCCTCTATGTCGCATATGGCGATATCCCATATGCGCCCCTCGGGCTTGCTGAAATCCGGCAGCACGGTGGCGTCAAGCTCTGCATTGCATTGCTTATAGGCGCAATGGGTCTTGCCGAGATTCACTTCCTGTATATGGTGCAGCTCATGGAACAGGGTGCGGCTGGTGCGTGCGTTTGCCGCCGCTATAACCAGATTCTGCTGCGTATTAAAGAATTCATAGGAGGCCATGTTCCAATGGGAATACACAGATCCTACGCCGTTCTTCTCCATGTTTATGTCGTGTTTGGCATAAAACCAGTCTGTGCCATATAGTATGGGATAATCTATATTTGTACCCGGGATACATATGTATCCTACCACGTCGTTATTTTTGTCTTTTGCCTCTATCAGCCTTGACTCATAGGGAAATACATACGGCTCCTCTGTCTCCTCCGGGACAGGCGTAGGAGTAACTACAGGGGTAGGATCGGGAGTAGCCTCAGGGCTCTCCGCAGCCTCCGCCTGATGCTTATCCACAGGCTGCTGTTGGCAGCCGACAGATAGCAGCACGGCCAGCGCAACGGCTAATACGGCAATTCGCTTCATGGGTAAATTTTACCTCTCACCAATAAATTCGCAAACAGGGGGAACGCCGGTTTTGCGTACCCCCCGTAAATTCAGCAGTTCGTCCCCTTTATGCGGCAGGGGTAGTTTCCGTAGCAGCCGCCGTTCCGCCGAACTTGGTTGAAGCCGGGTTGACCTGCCTGAGGAAGAAATACAGGCGGGACTGGGCATCACTGGAGTCGTGATTGTCGCCACAGGTGTAGATGGTCATGAACTGGTCGGAGGTGCTGGGGTTAACGCCGAGGTTTACCTCGCTGCGCTCAAGCTGCTTGTTTATCCATTCCTGAACAAAGGCTGTGTCGGGCTTCTTAAAGGTATACTTTACATCCTTGTTGTCGTAGGGCCACCAGGTGTTGTAGTACAGGGTGCTGCCCGGCTCGTTCTTCTTTACCTCATAGAATGCCCATACCTCCCACTGCGCGTCTATGCCGTCAACGGAGATGTCCCAAGTGCGTCCCTCGGGGGTCATGAGGTTGGGCAGGGTGCCGGAATCCAATGTTACGGGGCAGGTACGGCCTTTCTCGTCGTAACCGCAGTTGGTCTTGCCCTCGTTTACGGACTGTATGTGGTGCAGCTCATGGAAGAAGCCGTTTTCATATTTGCCCTTGGAATAGGCAACGCGGTTATTGTGGGCGGTCACTATCAGGTTCTGGCCCACGCCGGCTGCGTCCGCGCTGGCCACGTTAAAGTGCATATATACGGAACCAAGCTCGCTTTTCTTCTTGCTGCTGTCCATATTATAATAGCCCAGCTTTCCGGTGGTGTCGAACATTATGGGGTAGTTGATATTCGTTCCCTGTATCTTTATCCAGCCCACGGTCTCGTCGTTTTTGGCCTTCTGGGCTGCGATCTGCTCGGTATAGGGGGAGGTATATGCCGGCGCGGGGGTTTCCGCGGGAGTCTCGGGGGTGGGGACAGGCGTTACTACCGCCTCCGGCGTGCTGGGAACTACTACATCTATTATCTGATCATCTTCCTGCTTGGAGCAGCCTACGGCCAAAAGGCAGAGGGCGGTCATCACAAGGGCAACGAGTTTTTTCATTATGCTTTTATCCTCCTGTAAGGCCAAATTGGCCCATGTTTTTTTGTTACGTACTAAAATAATAACACATAATGCACATATGCGCAAAGGCCCCCGGGTTATTTTCATAATATGTTCATAGTTG
>CAZSWC010000112.1:0-2530 GCA_964610665.1 uncultured Lachnospiraceae bacterium | reverse complement strand
TGACAAGACTTAGGCAAATTGATATAATTATTATACGGCTATGGACCCGTATAATAATTATATCAATTTGCCTAAGTCTTGTCAAGGCGTTATGCAGATTTTTGTATATAATTTGGCTGTACATTTTTGGTAATTTCATACAATAAAACGTTTAAGTTATTGGCGAAATTTACTTTTAGTATATTTTTTTGCTCATATATTTGTACTTAAAATTATTCAATCTGTATAAAAAGTATCCCCCGCAGGTACAGAACGTATCCTCGTTAATTCGGCATATAGCATAAAAAAAGCCGCCATCTGATTTCTCAGATGGCGGCTGAACTTATTTAGCTTGCGCCGAAGTTCGGTTTATCTCGTTAAGAGATTAGCCTCTCTTCTTAGCTACTACAGCAGCTGCAGCAAGAGCTACAGGGATAACTGCGAGAGCTACAGGAGCGTTGCCGGTTGCAGGAGAAGGAGCTGTCTCAACGGGAGCAGCCTCAGTCTCAGCGGGCTCTTCAACAACTTCCTCAGTGGGCTCTTCCTCAACGATGTCCTCAGCGGGCTCTTCGTCGTCGATTGTATCGCCTTCACCGTAAAGACCCTCACCAGCGTCGATAGCCTCATCCTCGTCGTCAGAAACAACAACGGTGAGAGTATCCCAGTACCAGTCAGTAGGTGTGTAGAGGAGCATAGAAGTAAGGAATGTCTTAGCATCAGTGATCTTGCCCTCGTCAGTGATATCGAACCAATCGAAGGAGAGTGTGTTGCTGCCCCAGTTGAATGTATCGGTATCAGAAAGCTGCATTGTAAGACCGCTGTTTACTACTACAGCACCTGTGAAGAGGTTGATGCCCCAAGCAGAGCTGTAAGAACCGTACTGATCGTACTCGTTGGAATCGAAGAGAGAGTAAGCATCAGAGAGGTTAGTGTAGAGGTGCTGGCCAAATGTAGGATTGTGCCAGTCATAGGAAGAAGTCTCGTAGGAATAACCCTGATCAACGTTTACCCACTGGTTAACAACGTGAGACTTTTCAGTACCAACGTAGCCGTTGTAAGAAGTAAATGTGAATACAACGTTGTCGTGGTTAGCGATAGCATCGTTAAGAACTGCTACAGGCTTAGTGTAGTAGTTGCCGCCAGCCTTTCTGGACTGGAGAGCGGAGATAACATCGTTTTCCTTAGTTGTGATAGTTGTGGACTTGCCGTTAGCCTCAGTTACAGTCCAATCGGAGGAACCGGGCTTAAGAGTTGTCTTGAAGGGAATAACTGCCTCTTCAGAAGCACCAGCTGTGAAAGAACCAACTGCAACAGTTGTAGGCTCAGAAGCGAGAGCAGTAGCAGAAGCTACAACGCCCTTCTTGTTCTTGTTAGCATCCCAGAAGCCCTTTGCAAAGTTCTCAGCAGACATTGTTACATCGCCGTAGAGGGAAGAACCAAAGAAGTGATTGAAGAAGTACTCCATCTGCTCCTCAGTGAACTCACCATAGCCGTTAGCATTGTCCCAAGTACCGCCCCAGCCCCAGCCGTTAGCCTTGTTGAGCTGTACAGTGTTAGGAATCTCATATGTCATCTTTGCAACAGCATCTCTTACAGCGTAAGTAGTCTCTGTTACAGTAGCGAGACCAGCAGAAGCTGCGTTCTTGTCTACAGAGTAACCAAGAGTGTAGAGATCGTACTTAGAAAGATCAAACTTACCATATACGTTGTTGCCGGTTGCGATAGGCATATTGTAAGTAGCGCCGCCGAGGTTCTTATCATAGTAAGCACCATCAACATTGTCAGCATAGTTAGTAGCCTTGAATGTCTGATACTTTTCCTCGAGGTCATTAATAACATCCTTGTAAGGACGAGCTGTGAACTCGAACTCCTTCATAGAAGAAGTGCCGTTCTTTTCGCCGATTACAACGCCCTTGTCGTTGTAGATCTTTCCGCCTGTAACGAAGCCGTTATCAGCACCGAAAGTGATGTAGCCTGCCTTAACGGAATCCTTAGTTACCATAGAGCCTTCGTAGTTAGCTACAACTGTTACCTTAGCAGATGTCTTGTTAACATCGTTAACGTAGGTCTTGAGGTCATAAGTGAGAGAGATTGCATCCTGATCAGCGGATACAACAGTAGCCATTGCAGATACGGCCATTGCGCCAGCCATTACGCCAGCAAGTGACTTTTTCATGTTCATGAAAAATTCCTCCTTGTTTTGTTTTTGGTTTTCTTTATTTATTTCCAAATATGTATGGAAATCAAATATAGTTGTGATACCGTGCTTCTGCTCACGCTGTATCACGATATTATTGTACCACCTGCGGGCAGATATGTCAATGTACATAAACAACAAATTTGCTTTGCGCTTTTTATCCTTAATGCACACTTTTTGCCCCAAAACCTCGCTTTCGGGAGTCTTTTGGTTCTCCACACTGCGGTGGTCTTTGTGGTATGCTAATACTATACCGCATTTTGAATCGAATTTCAATTGATTTTATGCACAAATTTTCATTTTATTTTCACGCAGTTTTTATTTATAAAGTTATTTTCAGAAATTAAGATAGCC
>CAZSWC010000111.1:0-2559 GCA_964610665.1 uncultured Lachnospiraceae bacterium | reverse complement strand
ATGTATGGTCATATGCTTTTAATGTGATTCTCATTACCTGATTTGCCATAAAAAAAGTCGCCTCCTTTTCGCACTTTTGTTTTTAAGTACGACAAGCGGTGACTGTACACTCTCCCGTGTGTGTCCTCATCCAAATCGCAACGCAGGTTGGGTTAAACCTGTTATTCGATGAAGTTACACGTTGTTACTATCCTGCATCAAATGCATTAGCTGTTACGTTTGTACAGTGACTTGTCGTCAGTTTCCTAACTTGACATTCGCTCCACGGAAAACCTGCTCTTAAAGCAGCAACCTCGCGCTTCATAGCTATCAATGTCACAGCAAATATGAGTATATACGAAGTTTTTTAATTATGCAATAGTTTTTTTAAAATTTTTTAAGTTTTTTTGTATTTATTTTTGTACAAAATCTACAGACCATTTTTGTGAAATATCACGGAGTTTTTATGCTCCTTTTTCCCTTTTATGTTGTCTTCTTTTCTCTCCTTCAACAAGCTTATGCTTTTGTCCACCTTCCACTGGCACCGCAGGGAAGCACAAGACCTGTATCTTTCACCGGCAATCCAATTTCAGATGATTCCACCTTGCCTCCAAATTTAGATACCACTGCTGTATGTATCATATAAGTCAGAACCGCCGGCTGTAATCCTGTAGTATAAGAATTTACAAGAAAAAACAACGCATCTTCTGATAATATTTGAGTACACAATTCAATGAAGGGATAAATACTTTCTTCAATCTTCCAGATTTCTCCTTTTGGTCCCCTGCCATAAGAAGGGGGATCCATAATAATCGCATCATACCTGTTGCCGCGACGGATTTCTCTTTCTACAAATTTTACGCAGTCATCCACCAACCAACGTATGGGTTTTTCTGCCAATCCGGAAGATGCCGCATTCTCTTTTGCCCAGTTAACCATTCCTTTAGATGCATCTACATGTGTTACCGAAGCCCCTGCTGCTGCCGCCGCCAGTGTGGCTCCTCCTGTGTAAGCAAATAAATTCAAAACCTTAATAGGACGACCTGCATTTCGAATCAAATCTCCAAACCAGTCCCAATTCGTTGCCTGCTCCGGAAACAGCCCGGTATGTTTAAAACTAAAGGGCTTTAAATTAAAAGTCAACTCTTTGTAACGGATGCTCCACTCATTTGGCAGATTAAAAAATTCCCATTCACCACCACCGGCATTGCTTCGATGATAATGACCATTCTTTTTCTTCCATCCCGGATTTACTCTTTTTGTATTCCAGATTACCTGCGGGTCAGGACGCACCAAGAGATACTTTCCCCATCTTTCCAACTTTTCCCCCTTAGATGTATCTAAAACCTCATAGTCTTTCCAACCATCTGCAATCCACATATCACACTCTCCGTTTCTTCTATATTAATATAGTACATTCTCATTTTCTTTTACACTATACAATAGCTGTTTTACCAATGCAACCTTAATTTCCAAACATTCCAAATGCTTTTCTTTTATCTTCTCTTTTCATCTGCATAAAAAAAGACAAAATAAAAAATCTCCCTAAGAGATTTTTTATTTTGTCTTTTTATTAATCTTCAAACCAAGACAGTTCCATTTCTGTAAAATCATGAATAAAATGATCTACACCTAATCTTGTAATTTTCTCTTTTGTACTTTCGTCGCCAATGGCTATAATACAACCGGCACCATTCTCTTTCGCATGGGTAATTGCACTCACACTGTCTTCTACGACCACGCACTGAGAAAGATTTACTCCCAGACGGCGCGCTGCTTCTTTATGCATTTCCCCTTTGTCTGCATATGTACCATCATCATACACACAGCTGTTCCGGTCAAACCAACGTCCCAGACCAAATGTTTCAAAATAGAAATCAATATTCTCTTTTATAGATGCACTGGCCAGAATAAAAGGAACCTTACGTTCCTTCAATTCATCCAGAAACTCTACGGCACCATCTACCAAATGTACATGGTGGGGATTTTCCTTGCATATTCTTCTATACAGAGCTTCTTTGTGACGCGAAACTTCTTGTCTCTCTTCAGCAGAAAGCCACGGAGCGATTGTCTGAATCAGAACATCATTACGTGGTCCGCAATAGAAACTTCCATCTGGCCCGTCATCTTTATTTTGATGCAGTTCCCTATAAATTTCAGCCCAGGCTTCCGTATGGAAGCCTGAGTCAAAAAATAGAGTACCATTAAAATCAAGGAGTACCGCTTTCATATCTTAGAATAATCCGATGAAAGCACCGACAAGACCGATTGCAAGAAGTAATACGATACATCTAACAGGTGTCCAACCTTTTTTCTTCATTAAGAAGTAAAGAAGTAATGTTAATCCTAAAGGAATCATTTTAGGAAGAACGCCGTCTAAGATACTCTGGATAACGATTGGGCTTTCACCGTTTTCGATTGTCAGAGATACTGTGGTTCCACCATAGTTAGATGTTAAAGCACCAACGATGAATACACCAAGCATAGAAGCTGCACGTGTAAATTCTTTTGCGTTAGCGGTAAGCAATGTAATCGCTTTTGTTCCTAATTCATAAGACCAGCCCATTAAGAAGAAACGAA
>CAZSWC010000110.1:0-2578 GCA_964610665.1 uncultured Lachnospiraceae bacterium | reverse complement strand
ATGTAAAGAAATTCCTGCACAAACAATCAGTAGAAACATTGGAAAGTTTAGGTGCTGTGAATCGCCAGCATCAGGTGAATCTGGATACCGGTGCCATTTTAATGGACCGGAATATGTTAAAGTCTTTATATTCCCTGATTAGTACAGAGAATAAGATAGATGACGAAAAGTTTCAGGAATTTGTAAATGAGAAAGCAAGGATTAGTTTTTATGGTGACTTTTTATATCCTCTGGCAGCAGATTCCACGTTGGAAGACTATATAAAAGAGGCTCCGGAAGGAGAAATGTGTGAGGAATTGATTTCCTGCAGAAAAAAGATATGGGAAGTCTTGAAAAACTATCAGCTGAAATTAATTTGTCTTTCACCGGCAGAATTTATTCATTTTGGAACTACGAAAGAATTGCGGAAACTGACCACGGAAATGGTGGATGATTATACCTTCCTTGGATGGGAGCATGTGGTGTGCGCAAATTATCCTGACAAACAGGGAACTTATGCACTGCATAATGTCTATGTAAAACAGGGGGTAAAGATTGCAGATGGCGCTTATGTTGAAAATTCATGTCTTGGGGAAGACGTTGTAGTGGAAAAAGGGGCAGTGGTCTCTGGACTTCAGGTTCCTTCCGGCTGGGTCTTACGGGAAAATGTGGTTTATCATGGGCTGAAGCTTCAAAATGGTAAATTTACAGTTCGTGTGTATGGAGTGGAAGACAATCCGAAAGGTATTTTGGAAAAAGATGACAAGTTTCTTCATGCATCTTTAAAACAGTTTATGGAAAACCATTCGCTGAATGCAGAAGAGGTGTGGAATGATGAGGAGCATTCTTTATGGAAAGCAAACCTCTATCCGCAATGTGATACAATAGAAGAATGCATGGAATTTGCAGAATTGCTGATTCAGATGACGAAAGTGTCAGAAGTGGATTCGAAATTGTTGGAAAGTTGGAAAAAAGCGCCTAGAACCAGCTTGTGTTCCAGCTTTAATCAAGCTGATGGAAGTGCCATAATTCCATGGAGAGAAAATCTGGAAGACAGTATCCGGGTGTCAAAATTTGTGCAGGCAATGATGTCACAGGTTCCGGTGCAGGAAGCTTTGGAAGTGTTCGGCGGCAATATGCGAAAGACGGAACAGAAACTGTTATTGGAAAGAATAAAAAATGCAGGATTTTCAGAAAAAATAAGAATTTATTATGGCATGGCACAGGCGGCAGCCGGAAAACAAGGGGAATTTGAAGATACTGATGAAGAAAATTATATGCAGGAATGCTTTTTACAGATTCAGGAAGAAATATCGGCATTGGTAGAGAAAAAACTGGAAAATGGGAAAAAACATACCATCCAAAGAGAGGAAGTAAATGTAGAACTTCCGGTTCGTGTAAACTGGGGCGGTGGTTGGACCGATACTCCGCCGCATTGTCAGGAACATGGTGGTGTAGTATTAAATGCAGCCATTTCTTTAAAAGGAAATCTCCCCATCAGGGTATCTATCCGCAGACTGGAGAAACTTGTGGTGGAACTGGAAAGTCAGGATATAGGGGCTCATGGTATTTTTGACCGGATGGAAGAGATAAACGACTGTGGAAATCCTTATGATAAATTTGCGCTTCATAAAGCGGCATTGATAGCCTGCGGTGTGATTCGTAAAAATGACACCAGAAATCTGGAAGAAGTGTTGAAAGAACTTGGTGGTGGAATTTATCTTTCTACTCAGGTAATTAATGTACCAAAGGGGTCAGGGCTTGGAACCAGCAGTATTTTGGCGGGAGCTTGTGTGAAGGGACTGTTTGAATTCTTTGGGGAAGAGGCAGAAGATGCCATACTTTATGATGTTGTACTTTCCATGGAACAGCTTATGAGTACCGGCGGCGGTTGGCAGGATCAGGTAGGCGGATTGACTCCGGGGATAAAAATGGTGTCTACGGCACCGGGAATTGACCAGAAGATTCAGGTGAGCCCTGTGAAAATAAAAGAAGAAGTATTAGAAGAATTACAGGAAAGATTTGCTTTGATTTATACAGGCCAAAGACGTCTTGCAAGAAATCTTCTCAGAGATGTAGTTGGTGGTTATATAGGAAACCGAAAAGAATCTCTGGATGCCCTTTCTAAAATGAAAAGAATTGCAGTATTGATGCAGTTTGAACTGGAACAGGGGAATATTGATGCCTTTGCAGAACTTTTAAATCAGCACTGGGATTTGTCCATTCAGTTAGATAAGGGGTCGACCAATACCTGTATTCAACAGATTTTCCTTGCTTGCGAAGACCTGATAGATGGAAAATTTATTTCAGGAGCCGGAGGCGGAGGATTCCTTCAGGTGATTTTGAAAAAAGGGGTAACAAAGGAACAGTTAAGAGAACGCCTTTATGCTATTTTTCAGGACAGCGGTGTTGATGTCTGGGAATGCAAAATTTTGTAATGGTTTAGCTGTTGTAAAATTTAAAAATAAAAAATAGAAAAAAGGGTTGACATCAATTCCTAAATAAGGTAATATATCAATGTTGTCGGTGACGACAGCATTGATGTGTGCGTTTAGCTCAGCTGGATAGAGCGTTTGGCTACGGACCAAAAGGTCGGGAG
>CAZSWC010000109.1:0-2689 GCA_964610665.1 uncultured Lachnospiraceae bacterium | reverse complement strand
CCAGTGACACGAGGATTTTCAGTCCTCTGCTCTACCAACTGAGCTATCTGGGCAAAGCATGTGTTGTCTCAACCAACAACAAAAATGATTTTACAACATGCTTCTTCTTTTGTCAATCCCTATTTTAAATATTTTTTCTTTTTTTGCTTTTTTATCTTCATACATTTTAGAATCTGCTTTACTGATTAATTTATCCAGAGTCGTTTCTTCACCACCATCATAAATAACATATCCGGCACTGAAATTTATCTGATACACTTTATTGCTGGTTTTATTAAAATTATATGTGGCTGTATGAATCCTTTCTACAATCTCTTTTACCGTATCCCTGCTTTCACACTGACCAATCAGTACAAATTCATCTCCTCCAAGCCTTACCACATAATCGGATTTTCTTTTGCAATTCTTTCTTAAAAGATTTGCAGCCTGAATCAAAGCATCATCCCCAACTACATGACCATATGTGTCATTAATTGCTTTAAACTTATCTAAATCCAACATGATCAAAAATAAGAAATTACCTTTTATCAAATTTTTTATCTGGTAGTTCATAAAGCCTTCTAACTGACTGCGGTTATAAAGTCCGGTAAGATGGTCTCTTGCCATATAGCCATTCTGAACAGCAATATAATTTACTAAAATCGCCATTGTTATCACAGGAACCGTCCATGCAGATACAGGCATTAAAATCTGCAGAATAGTACTGATACAGGGTACACAGGGAAAAATTAAAAGTCTTCGGTAAGAACTGTTTTTTACATTTTTATCCTGATCTTTCTGATGCATAAAAATAATATAAAACATGTATAGTGTATATATGATAAAAATCATACGAGGAATATAAAACAATGAACCCCTCAAATAATTGTTATCATTTACTACAAAAATCCATCCTGTCCGATAGTTACACAAAATCATCACTATCAAAAAAACTGACGGAAGAAAATATAAAGGTAATCTTTTCAAAAAACGTTTATTATTGGGATATAGTTCGTAATCTATATATAATAGAAAAATACAAAAAATAAGACTGCGAAATATATAATATAAAGAAAGCAAAAGCCATGCTACCAAAGGACTGTATTCATAACCAATCCCCTTATATATTGCCTGAACAATACCAAATCCTATGGATACCCATATTAAAACATGGAAAATACTCTGTCCGATTAAAACAGGCCCCCGGATTCTTTTCGTATCATTATATAAGACGATACCTAATACACAAATACAAATTCCTATAATCTCACAGTATAAAATCTTATCCATTGCCTACCCCCCCCCGAAGAAAATATCAAAAAAGGACACTGCCAGACCTAAAGCAAGCAATGTCCATTCAATACAGATGAATTAATCAAAAATATTTTCACTTCATTTATGTTTGCAACTGGCTGTCATTTTAAAGACCCTATAGCTTTGCGTCACAAGGTTTCCCTTGCTTTGCCCATATATTTGTTTACATTCTACACGAATTTATCTTAAATCGCAACTGGATTTTATCTAAATTTCTATTTTTGAAAATGTCAATATTAAATGCGACACTTTTTAAAATTTTTTTAACCTATTTTTCTTATTTCTTCCTCAAATAATTCACGGGCAGAATGATAGCCATGTATACGGCGTGGGTAGTCATTTACCCAGTCCTCTATTGCTGCTATTTCCTCGTCGGTCTTGTCGTCAAAATTCGTCCCCTTTGGTACTTTGCGACGTACCATTTTATTTGTAACCTCATTTGTGCCACGTTCCCAGCTGCTATACGGGTGGCAGTAATACAGCTTTGTGCGTTTTTCTCCCTCATTCAATATAGAGCGTTCCAGCTCTTCACAATATGCAAACTCGCTGCCGTTATCTACTGTAATCGTCTTAAATACCTCTTTGAACATTTCGCCCCATTTTCTTTCTAAACGGTCTACCGCCTCTACCACTGCCTCTGCCGTGTGTGCAGGCAGCTTAAATATAATCTCGTCTCTGGTTTTTCTTTCCGTCAGTACCAGCAGGCTATTTTTAGATTTTCCCCGCTTGCCTTTTACCGTGTCCATTTCCCAGTTTCCAAACTCTTCCCGTGTGTCTATCTCTTCTGGGCGTTTCTCTATGCTCTCCCCCGCTGCTGCTCTTGCCTGCTGCCTCTTTACTTTCTTATAATCTCTCTTTTTATTCTTCTTTACTGGCAGATGCTTATTAGTCAGTTTTAAAAATATCCCCTTATCAATATAACTGTATAGCGTGGTTACGCATATTGTTACTTTAAAATCTCCCTCTCTTCCCTGCGCCTTAATCTCTCCCAGCACTGCTGCTGGGCTGTAGTCCTCATTTATGATTTTATCCTCTATGTAGTTGGCTAATTTTATATCATTGCCTATTTTAAGTGTGCCGCCTTTACTTTTCAGATTTTCCCTATATTTATCGTCGGCTATATCTGGGCTGTATCGTTCCTCATTGGTAAGGTCCGAATTAAGCGCCGTATATGTCCCCCGCTTAAGCTCTCTATATATTGTGCTACGGTGTACGTGCAGCTGGTCTGCTATTTCCTGCTTGCCATGCCCCGCCTTTACCAGTGCCTCTATTTTTATTCTATCCGCTTTTGTCAGCTGTTTAAATGTACGTGCCATTTCTCTTACCTCTCTTTAGTCCTCTATATACGACGAAAAGCCGCAAACTCTTTTTACAAGGTCTGCGGCTCATTGTTTAT
>CAZSWC010000108.1:0-2778 GCA_964610665.1 uncultured Lachnospiraceae bacterium | reverse complement strand
CTGCTACACCTAAGAAGCCAAACTCAGCTATGAGAAAGATCGCCAGAGTTAAGCTCACAAACGGAAACGAAGTAACAGCTTACATTCCCGGTATCGGACACAACCTCCAGGAGCACTCTGTTGTTCTTATCAGAGGCGGAAGAGTTAAGGACCTCCCCGGTGTACGTTATCACATCATCAGAGGTACACTCGATGCTCAGGGTGTTGCCAAGAGAAACCAGGCCCGTTCCAAGTACGGTGCCAAGAAGCCCAAGGCAGGAGCTAAGTAATAGCTTTCTGTAATCCAAAGTGACTCAGATGAAACCACACATTGATTATTTGTGGAGATATTCATTTTTATATAGATGGACCTCTGCATTGGACGACGTGTCGTGGAAGAAACGAGTACCTATGATATCATTACTATGAAGGAGGGAAGTATTGTGCCAAGAAGAGGTAAAATAGCTAAGCGTGAGGTTCTTTGCGACCCCGTTTACAATTCAGAGATCGTTACCCGCCTTGTCAACAATATAATGCTCGACGGTAAGAAGGGCGTTGCTCAGAAGATCGTTTACGGAGCTTTTGAAATTGATGCTGAAAAGACAGCAAAGGACTCTCTTGAGTCGTTCAACGAGGCAATGGAGAACATTATGCCTCTCCTGGAGGTAAAGGCTCGCCGTGTGGGCGGTGCTACCTACCAGGTTCCTATGGAGGTAAGACCCGAGAGAAAGCAGACTCTTGGACTCAGATGGCTTACTACTTACGCAAGAGCAAGAAACGAGAAGACTATGAAGGAAAGACTCGCTGCCGAGATCATGGACGCTATGAACGGTCTGGGTGGAGCTTGCAAGAAGCGTGAGGATACTCACAAGATGGCTGAAGCAAATAAGGCATTTGCTCACTACAGATGGTAACAGAGCCTTAAAGCCGAAGCAGTACGTTATAAACGCAGCTATATTTTGGAGGAAAAGCTATGCCAAGAGATTGTTCACTTGAAAAAACAAGAAACATTGGTATCATGGCTCACATCGACGCTGGTAAAACCACCACCACCGAGCGTATCCTTTTCTACACGGGTGTTAACTACAAGATTGGTGAGACCCACGAGGGTGCGTCCACGATGGACTGGATGGAGCAGGAGAAGGAAAGAGGTATAACCATTACTTCCGCTGCTACTACAGCTCACTGGGGAGACCATAGAATCAATATCATCGACACCCCGGGCCACGTTGACTTTACAGTTGAGGTTGAGCGTTCGCTTCGAGTTCTTGACGGTTCTGTAACAGTTTTCTGTGCAAAGGGCGGCGTTGAGCCCCAGTCTGAGACCGTTTGGCGTCAGGCTGATAAATATCAGGTTCCCAGAATGGCTTACGTTAACAAGATGGATATTATGGGTGCTAATTTCTACCGTGTTGTAGAAATGATGCACGAACGTCTTAAGTGTAACGCTGTGCCTATTCAGCTTCCTATCGGTTCCGAGGAAGACTTTAAGGGACTTATCGACCTCGTTGAAATGAAGGCTGAGGTTTATTATGATGACCTCGGTAAGGATATGAGAGACGAGCCTATCCCTGAGGATATGATGGAGCTTGCTCAGAAGTATCACGATGAGCTCATCGAAGCAGCAGCTGAGATGGACGACGAGATCATGGAAAAATACCTCGAGGGCGAAGAGCTCACAATTGAGGAAGTTAAGAAGTGCATCCGTAAGGGTTGTATCGAGAACAAGATGGTTCCCGTTACCTGCGGTACTTCTTACAGAAACAAGGGTGTTCAGAAGCTCCTTGATGCAATTGTTGACTATATGCCTTCTCCTCTCGATATTCCTCCTATCAAGGGTGTTAACCCCGAGACAGGTGAGGAAGAGGACAGACCTGCATCTGATGACGAGCCTTTCGCAGCTCTTGCATTCAAGATCGCAACAGACCCCTTCGTTGGAAAGCTCTGCTACTTCAGAGTTTACTCCGGTACTGTTGACGCTGGTGCTACTGTTCTTAACGCAACTAAGGACGGTTCCGAAAGAATGGGACGTATCCTTCAGATGCACTCTAACCACAGAAAGGATATCGAAACTGTTTACTCAGGCGATATCGCAGCTTGTGTAGGTCTTAAGAATACTACTACAGGTGATACCCTCTGTGATCCCAAGCACCCCATTATTCTCGAGTCTATGGAATTTCCTGAGCCTGTTATCCAGCTCGCTATCGAGCCTAAGACTAAGGCAGGTCAGGAGAAGATGGGCATCGGTCTTGCAAAGCTTGCAGAAGAAGACCCCACTTTCAGAACATGGACAGATGAGGAAACAGGACAGACTATCATCGCCGGTATGGGTGAGCTTCACCTCGATATCATCGTTGACCGTCTCCTCAGAGAGTTTAAGGTTGAGGCAAATGTTGGTGCGCCTCAGGTTGCTTACAAGGAAACTATTAAGAAGCTTGCTGATGTTGATCACAAGTACGCTCGTCAGTCCGGTGGTAAGGGTCAGTACGGTCACGTTAAGATCAAGGTTGAGCCTAACGAATCCGGTAAGGGTTACGAGTTTATCAATGCTGTTGTCGGCGGTGCTATTCCTAAGGAGTACATTCCCGCTGTTGACAAGGGTATTCAGGGCGCTATGAAGGCAGGCGTTCTCGCAGGCTATCAGGTTGTTGACGTAAAGGTTACTCTTTACGATGGTTCTTACCACGAAGTCGACTCCTCCGAAATGGCATTCTCCATTGCCGGTTCTATGGCGTTCAAGGAAGCTATGAAGAAGGCTGATCCCTGCATTCTTGAGCCTATCATGAAGGTATCCGCTAT
>CAZSWC010000107.1:0-2784 GCA_964610665.1 uncultured Lachnospiraceae bacterium | reverse complement strand
CTATTTACGAGACAGATTTTTTATATTAGAATATAAGGTATGTTTTTATAAAAAGCATATAGGGGGAGGCTTTATGAAAATTGGATTTGATAATGAAAAATACTTAAAAATGCAGTCAGAGCATATTAAAGAAAGAATTGCTCTTTTTGGAAATAAGCTTTATCTGGAATTTGGCGGAAAATTATTTGACGATTTTCATGCATCCAGAGTCCTTCCGGGATTTCAGCCCGACAGCAAATTAAAAATGCTTCTTCAATTAAAAGATCAGGCAGAAGTTGTCATTGTCATTAGTGCTGATGACATCGAAAGCAACAAAGTCCGGGGCGATTATGGAATCACTTACGACAGTGATGTATTACGTCTGATTGATGTATTTAACAGCTTTGGTCTATTGGTTGGAAGTGTCGTCATTAATAAATTTAATGGTCAGAACGGTGCCATTAAATTTCGAGAACGTCTGGACAGTTTAGGAATCAAATCCTATATCCACTATAACATTCCCGGATATCCCAGTGATATTTCCCGCATTGTAAGTGATGAGGGTTATGGTAAAAATGAATATATTGAAACTCAAAGACCATTGGTCATCGTAACAGCGCCGGGACCGGGCAGCGGAAAAATGGCAACCTGTCTTTCCCAGATATACCACGAACATAAACGTGGGATTAAAGCAGGGTATGCAAAATTTGAAACATTCCCTATTTGGAATCTTCCGCTGAAACATCCTGTGAATATTGCCTATGAAGCTGCTACTGCAGACTTAAATGATATTAATATGATTGACCCCTTTCATCTGGAAGCTTATAACGAAACTACCGTAAACTATAATCGTGATGTGGAAATTTTCCCTGTCTTGAATGCAATGTTTGAAGAAATTTTAGGAAAAAGTCCATATAAATCACCTACTGATATGGGTGTCAATATGGCAGGAAACTGTATTATTGATGACGAAGCCTGTAAAGAAGCAAGTAAACAAGAAATTATCCGTCGATATTATCAGGAAATGTGTAACATCAAACGAGGCAACGGGAATCAAAATACCTTATATAAACTGGAACTTTTGATGAAACAGGTTTCTGTTTCCGTAAATGACAGATTAGTTGTAAATGCCGCTTTGCAAAGAGAAGCTGACACAGGGCATCCTGCCGTTGCCATTCAGTTACCAAATGGGAAAATTATTACCGGAAAAACTTCTGCTTTGTTAGGTTCTTCTGCTGCAGCACTTATGAATGCTCTAAAAGAATTAGGTGGTATTGACCACGATCTGCACTTAATTTCTCCTTCTGCAATCGAACCTATTCAGATACTGAAAACGGATTATTTGGGAAGTAAAAATCCAAGACTTCATACCGATGAAATCCTGATTGCTCTGTCTATGTGTGCTGCCAATGATGAAAAAGCAAAACACACATTGGCACAGATTCCCAAACTAAAACAATGTGAAGTGCATTCTTCCGTAATGCTTTCTTCTGTGGATGAAAAGGTATTCAAACGTTTGGGTGTTCATTTAACCTGTGAACCGAAATATGAAATGAATGATAAAAAATACCATAAATAATTTCTGAAACTCTTTCAGAAAATTTTAAAACAGCAATATTTTCAAAACCAACCTCATGAAATATATTTTGTATGAAGTTATTCTTGTTAAATATTGCTGTTTTTATTTTCTTGAATCCACCTATTTAATTTTTCTTTTACTAATCACTTTCATAAACTCAATTTATAATTCTGTTAACTCTCCAAATGTATATCCCATATTCTTCCATTCTTTTATGATATCATTCAATATGTTACCATTCGTTGATGAGGTACTGTGAAGTAAAACAATCGCTCCGGGATGTATCCTCCGAGTTAATTTATCCATTGCCTCTTCCTTGGAAGGTTGTTTCTTTTCATCCCAATCAACATAAGCCAGACTCCAGAAACAGGTTTTATATCCATTTTCCTTCGCCCATTTCAACTGCTCCTCACTGAATTTTCCCTGAGGAGGACGATAAAACTTAGGCATGTCACTTCCTACAGTATCTTTATATAAAACCTCTAAATCAGTCAATTCTTTCAAAAAAGTCTCTTTCGAAGTCAAGGCAGCCATATCTCTGTGATGATAAGTATGATTTCCTACAATATGTCCTTCTTCTACCATTCTTTTTACAATGTCCGGACATGTCTCCAGGTAATTTCCTACAAGAAAAAAAGCTGCTTTCACATTATTCTCTTTCAGAGCATCTAAAATTTTCTCCGTATTTCCATTTTCGAATCCTGCATCAAAAGTAAGGTATATTTTCTTTTCTTCTTCATTTCCAAGATAATAGGCATTTAATTCCTGAAGTTTTTCCTTATCAACATCAATAACAGGCGGTTTCCCTTCCTCTTGAAAACTTAGTCCCCAGTTATTAGAGGTCATAACTGCAACACTTTCCTGTTGTCCGTGATTCTGACAGATAACTGCTCCTGTAAATGCTGCACATAAAGAAAGGATTCCAAAAACTGTCAAAATAATTTGCTCTTTTTTTTGCATAATACATCATCCGCATTTTTTATTATATATATGCAATCCTACAACAAATATGAATTTATTCTTCTTATGCTATGATAACCTATCCATCATTTTATATTTTTACGCACAAAAAAAGTCCTGAAATTCAGGACTTTTAAGAGGCGACAATCGGATTTGAACCGATGATCAGGGTGTTGCAGACCCACGCCTTACCACTTGGCTATGTCGCCATATGACTCCTACGGGAATCGAACCCGTGTTACCGCCGTGAAAGGGCGATGTCTTAA
>CAZSWC010000106.1:0-2807 GCA_964610665.1 uncultured Lachnospiraceae bacterium | reverse complement strand
TGAAACCATCGTTTTACAGGGTGAGATTTGCGGCAATCAGATTCAGGGCAACAAGTATCACATCAGCAACTACGAACTGTTTGCGTTCAATCTGATTTTCCCTGACCACAAATGCACTACTTCGGAAATCAAGGAACTGTTGGCGCCTTATGGTATTCGCTCTGTTCCCATCGTTGAAGAGGGTAAAACGCTGCCTGATACCATTGCGGAATTGGTGGAGTATTCTAAGGGGTATTCTGTGGTTCGCAATGGGCAGAAGCGTGAGGGCGTTGTCATGCGGAATGTCAAAAACAACATCAGCTTCAAGGTCATCAATCCTGACTTCCTGTTGGCAGAAAAGGATTGACCCGTACATCTGCGAAAGGAGATGCGAACCATGAGCGGAGTATCTATCGACTTGACAGGCGAGACTTTTGGAAATCTGAAGGTCATTCGCCGTGTCAAAAACAATCACAATCGTCAGCCACGGTGGCTTTGTGAATGTAAGTGCGGCAATACATATATCGCCGAGGGGCGCTACCTCAAGTCTGGTAAGACAAAATCCTGTGGTTGCATCCCTCGTGGCGCAAAGAGCGCAACAGCCATGACAAGCCGTGAGGAATGGGACTCTTCCGAAAGCAGGATGCGCTTGCAGCACGATGGAGCAGACCCATATCAGAGCTTGGCAAACGCCATTGTTTGTGTTGCTGCGGATGATTATCGTACCGCGCTAAAGGATAATAACGAATCGCTGCAGAAAGAGTTGGAAAAGTTTTTTCACTCAGCGTGGTATAAACTCTTGACGAATACAGACCCAGATAGACTGCTGGCGCTTTTGCGCCGTGAGCATCGTGGAACTTTGAGCGTAGCTTATATCTAATTTCCAAGAGCCGATTTATTCGGCTCTTTTTCTTTGGCATAATTCAATGATTTTGCCAGAAGAAAAAATCGATGACATAGGAGGCGGTTCACTATTGAAAGTTAGTATTAGTCGAGGGAATGAAAAGCTCGGCAGCATCCAGAGCGTATCGCTTCCATCCGGTTTGACCTGCCGGGAGTGTGATTGCAGCAGGAAGTGTTACGCAAGACGCATAGAGCGCCGTCGGCCAAGTGTTGCGGCGGCTTATCGAAATAATCTACAGGTTTTAGAGACAGAACCGGCAACATACTGGCGGGAGGTCGAGGCGGCGATTATGCTGTCTCGATTCTTCCGCTTTCATGTTTCCGGAGATATTCCAAATACCACTTATTTTCACATCATGATGGAGGTCGCCAAGCGCAATTCCCATTGTGAGATTCTATGCTTCACAAAGAAGTATGAAATCGTCAATGAGGTTCTGGCGTCTGGCATACCATTGCCTTCAAACCTACATATGATTTTCAGCGCATGGAAAGGTCTAAGGATGGATAATCCTTTCCAACTGCCGGAAGCCCATGTCCGATATAAAGATGGGACAACTACCGCAAGGTCAGACGCAAAAGAATGTGGCGGCAACTGCACGGAATGTGCCTGCACATCTGGTGGCTGCTGGTCTTTGCACACAGGAGAACAGGTGGTATTTAACGAGCACTGACAGGAGGGATTGAATGAAGCGGATACTTCCGCCGATTTTTATGCTGATGGTGGTTGTGGTAATTGCATTTGCCACACCTATTGATGCACAGAAAGAGCAGCAGCAGGTCGAGCCTATAACAACAGCACTGCATACAGAAGGAACTTTTGAGACAAACCTTGCAGCTGAGCCGGAGACCGTCGAGGTTGATGACGGTTTGCTGACCTCTCCGTCAGGATTAGCGGCAGAAGACTTACACCTTCGCCATAACCTGATTGGATTGGAGCAAGTATTCATTGATGCTGAGGTTAAGCATGGGGTTCGTGCAGATTTCCTTGCTGCTGTTGCGGCGCTGGAAAGTGGTTGGGGACGCTATCAATTCCGCCCAAATAACATTATGGGCTTCGGGCAGATGGAGTTTTCCAGTATGGAAGAGTGCATTGACACGGTCGCCGCATATCTCGCCAAACATTATCTCAGTCCCGATGGCAAATATTATAACGGCGAAACTGTTGAAGGGGTCTGCGTTCGGTATAACGGAAACCCCGAGTGGGCAGAAGTAGTCCAGCAAATCATGGAGGAGGTGCGGTCTTGACAAAATTCGGTTTGAACGGTTTTCTTGAGCGGACAAAGGGCGCTTCTCTGCGCTACAAGCTGAGAGAGTTTTGGTGGCAGCTGCGGTATGCATGGCAGCGTGCATGGCGCGGCTATGATTTCACCGATGTCTTCGAGCTTGGGTACAACTTCACAGCTAAGATGCCCGTTCTACTTACAGAGTTTCTGAAAAACAATGTCGGCCTGTTTTACGATGTCGAAGCAGATAAACAGCTTGATGAGGAAGAAACAAATGCGGTTATTAAGGAGATGATTTTCTACTTTGAGAACTGCGATGAAGACCATGTGTATCAACGACTGCATCAGAAACGCTACTATGAAGATGGCGAGTACGACCCGGAAAAATGGGAGTCGGTTCGTGTAGAGCTGGAGCGGTGTCGAACCGAGGCACTGCGCCTATTTTCTAAGTGGTGCTTCCATCTCTGGTATTAACCACCTTGCCCGATTGAGATAACATATCGCGGCTGTAAGTGGCGGTCGGAATCCAAAGTGGCACACATATTGTGACCGGGCGTAAAAGAAATAGCGGTTAGGTGGCGTTGCACCACCGAAGGCGTTGCGGAAGCTGCGCACAAGCCATAGCCGCACATAATACTTTGGTAAACTGAGACGGGAAACACTAATCCCCCTGCTCCCCGATAGAAAGGCTGAAAGGACTAC
>CAZSWC010000105.1:0-2848 GCA_964610665.1 uncultured Lachnospiraceae bacterium | reverse complement strand
CAATAACAATTATGAAAAGAAAATAATATATGTTGTAGTAATTGTTATTATACTATTAAATTGTATTATCGCATTCTTCAAACCTTTATTGCTTTCAGATATTGTAAGGGAGAATAATCAGATAAAAATGGTATTGAGTGAGTTTGGAGTTAGAAATGGTGAAGCATATATTGATTCCCTTGATTATCAGGCTGTTGCCACAGAACAAAAAAGTACCATATTAACCTTATTGGAGAAATACACTTATAAAAGAACATTTGACACACTATTTTCAGATGGCTTTATATCTGGATTAGGAGACAAGATGCTTTCTATTTATGTGTATGATGATGTTTCATTGGTAGGCAGTATATTTGTGTCATCATCAGGAAGAATTGTAGTCAATAAAAAAGTTATAGTATAGAAAATGCAGAACAGTTTATTGAGCAAATAATTGAGATTATGGGACAAGCAGATTAATTCCAGCTTGATGAGATAATGATGAAGCAGGTAATGTATAGGAAATGGATATTTGCTGAAAGTTGAAAGAAACCCACATTGTATTGCAGGGGGCTGCGACACGTGAGAAAAATATGCCCGGATATGCAGAAATTATTTGTATGCATAGCTTACAGAAATATTAGCGGAAGGGCTATGGAAGCCGTAGAAGTATGCTATGAAAAGTATACTGATGTGGAATGGAAAAATTTAATTTATAATTTGAGTACAAACGGTATTGTGCCTAAATAAAGTCAAAAACTTTATTTAGACATAATATCGTTTTTTATTTGAAAAAATTCTTTTTTAAAATCAGAGTATAAATTTTGAAATGAAAAATATAATTAAAATATGTATTTGCAGATGCAAAATCAGGATGAAAAAGTAATTGGGAGAATGTAGTTTGGTTGAAAAAGAAAAAATTTATTATCCCCGAACTTATCGGAAAATGCAGTTTGACATAAAAGAAAGTCTTATTTTTGGCGGCATAATAGTATTGCCTGTGTTGATTCTTTATTTATGTTATATGGAAAACTTGATAAAAGGAATCGTTAAGCTGGCCTATTGGGTGCTGTCACAGGTGATAGAAAAAGAATACATACAGATACAAAGGACAGAATATTCTGCATTTTGGACAATAGAATATCTGGAACTTCCCACAACCTATCCGGCTTTCCATGAGCAGTGTGTCAATCTGCTGGTTTGTCTGGCGTTGTGGGTACTTATGAAATGTTTTAGAAAAAAAGGAAGTCCCATGGCAATATTTTCATTATATTGCATTTATGTGCATGGGGCTAACTGCATATATTTTCTTTGTACATCAGGTACATTTCCCTATACGATTGGAGATTATTCTGAACTTTATTTAAAACAGCAGATAGGAATCTGGCTCATGTTTATTATCATGGCGGGTTTGGTATTTGGGTGTCTGGGAAGGTCACTTTTAAGATATAAAATAGTTACTTTTTTGGGTATCTGTATTTATTCTCTGGTGTTTGGTGCGGCACGTTATATATTTTTCCTTTTTTTATTATTTCGATTTTCTGTTATATATATGGCAGTTTTGTTTTTTGTGATTGGTCCCATGGTTGATTTTGTATATTTTGTGATGATTTATGCAGCATTCATGAATAAGATGACAAAAGAATATGCAAAAAGTGATAAGAAAGGGGAGTGGAAATGGTCATAGGGATTTTAAAAGGATATATGATTTTTTGTACTTTACTGATCCTTATTTATGTTGCCAGACATTTTTTGTTTGGATTAAACCGTATGTTTGGAAGGCAGAGACTCTACTACAATGACATTTATTCCAGTCATATGAAGTCAGTAACGGTTGTAATACCGATGCACAATGAGGAACAGGTTTTATCTTATGTGCTGGACGCACTGTTAGAGTGTGAATATGACAGAGACCTTTTAGAAATTATTCCAATTAACGACAATTCCACGGACCGGACAAGGGAACTTTTGGAGGAATATCATAAAAAATATGAATGTATCCGACCTTTGCACCGAGATTGTGAAGAACGGGGAAAGCCTGTAGGCTTAAATGATGCCATAGAAATAGCCAAGGGAGAGATTATTATTGTGTTTGATGCGGATTACCGGCCTGCAAAGAATATGTTGAAACAGTTAGTTCTTGCTTTTGAAAATCCGGAAGTAGGAGCCGTTATGGGAAGGGTAATTCCATATAATACCAATAAAAATGTACTGACAAGATTATTGAATCTGGAAAGAAGCGGGGGATATCAGGTAGACCAGCAGGCACGTTACAATCTTCGCACAATTCCCCAGTATGGAGGAACCGTGGGAGGATTTCGGAAAGAGATTCTGCTGTTGAGTGGTGGATTCAATCCTAAAGTACTGGCAGAAGATACAGAATTGACATATCGGCTTTATACCAGCGGGTGGAAAGTAATCTATGCCAATTCGGCAGAGTGCTATGAAGAATCACCGGAGACTTGGAGTGTAAGAGCAAAGCAGATACGCCGATGGTCCAGAGGACATAATCAGGTAATGTTTCATTATTTTTTTAAAACCCTGTTTTCTAAATATATGAATCTGCGGGAAAAGATAGATGGTGTATTGCTTCTGCTTGTTTATGCAGTTCCTTTTTTTCTCTTATTAGGTCACATTGCTTCCCTGGTATTATTTTTCTTAGGAAGCATGGAATTGATATCCGGGTGGTGGGTACTCATGTTTTTGGGAATGTATTGTGCCTTTGGAAATTTTGCTCCATTTTTTGAAATTGGAACCGCATTATTTTTGGATGGGGTAGAAAAAGAATGTTATTTGTTGCCCTTACTTTTATTTAATTTTTATTTTTATATGGTAAATATCAGTTTTGGATTTTTAGATGCACTGGCGG
>CAZSWC010000104.1:0-2870 GCA_964610665.1 uncultured Lachnospiraceae bacterium | reverse complement strand
ATAGATTATATGAAAAAAATAATATTATAATAAAAAAAGTAAAGAGATTATATGAATCTGCTGATAATGGAAAAATTTTAAAAGAGGGAATTAATACTGTTATTGTAGGTAAACCAAATGCCGGAAAATCTTCTCTTTTAAATATTTTGGTTGGGGAAGAAAAGGCAATTGTAACTGATATTGCAGGAACTACTAGAGATATGATTGAAGAAAGTATCAGATTATCAGGTATTGGACTTAATATTATTGATACAGCCGGTATTCGTTATACGGAAGACAGAGTTGAAAAAATTGGTGTTGAAAGAGCAAAAGAAGTTGCCAATGATGCCGATTTAATTATTTATGTTGTTGATTCTTCTGTTCCTTTAGATAAGAATGACAGAGAAATTATTAATTTAATCAGAAATAAAAAAATAATTATTTTACTTAATAAGTCTGATTTAGAAAGTGTTGTAGATGAGAATGCGATTATTTCCAGTCTTCATAAATCGGTTGATGTATTTAATAATGAAGAATATTCAGATTTTAATAATGATGTTTATAATGTTAAATTTAATCAGTTTCAGGACAATGTAAGAATTGTAAAAACATCTACGAAAGAAAATATAGGAATTGACGATTTAGAAAATGTAATTAAAGAAATGTTCTTTCAAGGTGAAATTTGTATGAATGATGAAGTTATGTTAACCAATATTCGTCAGAAAGAATCGGTGAAAGATACATTAGATAGTTTATTGATGGTTAAGAAAAGCTTAGAGGATAATATGCCTGAAGATTTTCTTTCGATTGATTTAATGGGTGCTTATTCTTCTTTAGGTTACGTCATCGGTGAGGAAGTTGGAGAAGATCTTGTAAATGAAATCTTTTCTAAATTTTGTATGGGAAAATAGTTTTTTATTTAATGAAAGGATATTCCATGAGTAAAATTAGAGAAAAAGTTGATGTTTGTATTGTTGGGGCAGGACATGCAGGATGCGAAGCTGCTTTGGCTTGTGCAAGAATGGGATTGGAAACAGTTATTTTTACTGTAAGTGTTGATAGCATTGCTTTGATGCCCTGTAATCCAAATATTGGAGGAAGTTCCAAAGGACATTTAGTTCGTGAAATTGATGCTCTTGGCGGAGAAATGGGAAAAAATATTGATAAAACATTTATCCAATCTAAGATGCTGAATGTTTCTAAGGGACCTGCAGTTCATTCTCTTCGTGCCCAGGCTGATAAAATGGAATATACCAGGCAGATGAGAATGGTTTTGGAAAATCAGGAGAATCTTACAATCAAACAGGCAGAGGTAGTCGATTTATATACAAAAGAAGATTTAGAAAATTTGGATGAAAATAATAATCTTTTACCTTACGAAAGAAAAAATGAGAATTTTCAAATTGCTGCCGTAAAGATTTTTACCGGAGCAGTTTATGAATGTAAAGCGGTAGTGCTGTGCACTGGTACATACTTAAATGCCAGATGTTTATGTGGAGAATCTATTTCATATACTGGCCCCAATGGTTTACAGGCAGCTACATTTTTAACAGACTGTTTAAAACGTTTTGGTGTTCAGATGAGAAGATTTAAAACAGGTACTCCGGCACGTATGGACAAAAGAAGTATTGATTTTTCTAAAATGGAAGAACAATTTGGAGATGATAGAATTGTTCCTTTTAGTTTTTCAACAAATCCCGATGATATTCAGAAAGAACAGATTTCCTGCTGGTTAACTTATACAAATGAAAATACACATGAAATCATAAGAAACAATTTATACCGTTCTCCTATTTATGCCGGTATTATAGAAGGAACCGGTCCTAGATATTGTCCATCCATAGAGGATAAAGTTGTTAAATTTTCAGATAAACCAAGGCATCAGGTTTTCTTAGAACCGGAAGGAGTTTCAACAAATGAATATTATGTAGGCGGTATGTCTTCTTCTTTGCCGGAAGATGTTCAGTTAGCTATGTATAGAACCGTTCCCGGTTTAGAAAATTGTAAAATTGTTCGTAACGCATATGCTATTGAATACGATTGTATTAATGCTATGCAACTATATCCAACTTTAGAATTTAAAAATATAAAAGGACTTTTTAGTGGTGGTCAGTTTAACGGAAGCAGTGGATATGAAGAGGCTGCTGCACAGGGATTAATTGCCGGTATTAATGCTGCTCTTTTTGTGAAAGGAAAAGAACAGATTGTTTTAGATAGAAGTGAAGCTTATATTGGAGTTTTAATTGATGATTTGGTTATTAAGGAAAATTTGGAACCATATCGTATGATGACTTCAAGAGCTGAGTATCGTTTGCTTCTTCGTCAGGATAATGCAGATTTGAGACTTCGCGAAATAGGATATAAAGTAGGTCTTATTTCAGAAGAAGAATATCAATATATATTATATAAAAAGGATGCAATTCAAAAAGAGGTAGACAGACTTAAAAATGTATCTATAGGTGCATCAAAAGTTAATCAGGATTTTTTGATTCGTCATAATTCTTCTACATTGAAGAGTGGGTCTAATCTTGCAGAATTATTATGCAGACCGGAGTTAAGTTATGATAACTTGTCAGAACTTGATCCTGATAGAAAACCTCTTCCTAGAGATGTAATAGAACAGGTTGATATTGAAATTAAATACGAAGGATATATGGCAAGACAATTTAGGCAGATAGAACAATTTAAGAAAATGGAAAATAAAAAAATTCCAGAAAATATAAATTATGATGATGTTCAAAGTCTTAGAATAGAAGCCAGACAGAAACTTACAAAATATAGACCTGTAAATGTGGGGCAAGCTTCCAGAATTTCCGGAGTTTCACCGGCAGATATTTCTGTTTTATTAGTATATCTTGAACATATCAGAAATAATAAAAATAATGTATAGG
>CAZSWC010000103.1:0-2873 GCA_964610665.1 uncultured Lachnospiraceae bacterium | reverse complement strand
ACTACACTAAATATGCTGCGTGATTTTTGGCAAGGTTTATTTGGGGGAACAATAAAAACGCTCTGCGCCATTGTGCTTCGGCATATGTTGCCGTGGCATACGAAAAGTATCTTTATCATTTTTGTTTTCCTTTCAAATTTTTCGGCTGAATGTTAATGTAATATTGCAATTATGTTTTAGAACCTGTCTTCACAAGAAATGTGTGCGGATTTTCGAGCATAATTTTGTCTAAGACAAGGCAAAAATCCGCAGGCGGGCTTGCCGCCCGGCAAGGATTTTTAACGCAGTCTTAGGCAAAATTTGCCGAAAAGACGTGCGCATACGCTTGTGAAGACAGGTTCTTACATACACTTTTCTATTATGTGGCTCTGCGAAAAAAACTCTGTAAAAACAATCAACCGCAGAAAAATGACTTTGTGCTGAGAGTGGGATCAGTCGCCCTCTTTTCTTTTTCAGTATAAATTGAATACTGCCGTTTGTCAAGCCCCCGATGCAAAATATCCTGATGCAACGGAGCGCAGCGCAGTGAAATCAGGATATTTTGCGGCGGCATCAGTTCAGCCTGTCCGGATACATTATCTCAAGCTCACCGAGCACCTTGCCCCAGTCCCGAAGCGGCATTGTCCATTTTTTGGATATCTCCGTTGTTGCCAGATACAGAGCCTTTAAAAGTGCTGTATCGCTCGGAAATACGCTTCTTGCATTCGGATAATCCTTTTCCCACTTTTCAGTGACCCGCTCAAGCTGCTCCAATGCTGCTTTTTCGGACGGTGCCTGATATATGGTCTTAAGGTCATTGGCAAATTCCTTCTTGTTTTTTTCTCCAACATATTTCAGTGTATTTCTCACCTGATGAACAATGCAGCGCTGTAATTCTGTCTGCGGATATGCAGCTGCTACTGCTTCTTTCATTCCTGTAAGTCCGTCGGCACAGATCACAAGAATATCCTTTACTCCACGCTTCTATCTGTGGGAGCAGCCTGTCGGTAATATCCGACACCATTCCGTCACTTACTTCAAAGCCGTAAATATCCTCAATAGTTTCGCTTATCTGACGGGTCGTCATACCTTTTGCATACAGTGAGATTATCTTCTGTTCAATGCCCGAAATGTCCTTCTGACGCTTCTGTACGACTTTCGGCTCAAAGCTTCCGTCACGATCCTGTCACGATCCTGCGGAACTTCTCTCTCGGTTTCACCAAAATTTCCACGTATTTTCTTGGCTTTCTTTCCGTTGCGGTAGTCGGTGTTGTCGGAGCGTTCATATGAACTGTATCCCGGGTGCTCGTCCATCTCTGCCTCAAGCATTTCCTGTATCGTTCCGCTCATCAGATCCTTGAGAGCGTCCTCAATATCCTTCGCTGTCTTGATATCATACTCCTGCAGCAGTCCTGCTATGATGTTCCTCTTGCCCTCACTCATTGGCTCTCGTTTTCTTCTTCCCATATATTTTCGTCCTCCTGTGTTATTTCTATTTTACCACAGTTCTTTCGATTTTTACAGACTTTTTTTCATAGGGTCGAAGTGCCTTTTTCTGTGCTGGATTTTTTATAATCTGCGCTGTGTAGCCACACAAATTTTTTTAAATCTATTGACAATTATGAGCGGTTTGTTGTATAATATTATTTAGTTTTACTGTCCGTAGCTCAACTGGATAGAGCGTCAGACTCCGACTCTGAAGGCTGTGGGTTCAATTCCCGTCGGGCAGACTCAAATTTTTCCCTATAATACGTCGTTTGACCAAGTTCAGACGGCGTATTTGTTTTATCAAGCTCCCTGTTTTCTAACACTTTTCTAACACTGGTTATTTGGTTAGAAGCTCGTTAAAACGTAACCGTCAAATAAACTTCGGTCCAAAAACAATGAGCCAGACTTCATTCAGTCCGGCTCAAGCAAAAATATTACAAAGAAAAATGAATAGACTTGTTTTTCTTGGCATTCATGTAAATATCCTTAAATTCCGATGAATAGCCTTTGCCAAAGCAAACATTGTAATGGATAACCAGACCGTCGGAAATGATCTTGTCTTTGAACGGAATAAGTGTGGCTTTAAGAAGTATGGGAAGCGGCATGTAGAAAAACATCTCTTCCCAGCTTGTAATTATCCCGCTGACCATATATACTTCTTGAGTATCAGCAGAGATAAAAACAGAACCCTTCTTCAAATGCCGTTCAAGCATAAATTGTCCCGATATGCATTTTTTCCAACCCGAAACAATGCTTCTGTGCTCATCGGACAAGTTATTATCAGTCAGATACTCATCAATCACACATATGTGTTCCCATACATGATCTGCAACGATTTTTACCTCACCCGGATCCAGTTTTTCGGCACCGGTTATGTTTTTGAGGTTTGTATTGACCTTGTATTTTTTGTTTACATAGTCAAGCAGCGGAAGCCACAGCTCATAAAAAAGCTCCGCATCATTCTTATCAAGTGTCATTGTTTTCTTACTCCTTCCATGGAAGTATTATTGTTCCTGCAGGCTGCGAAAACAGCTCTGTCAGATATTTTTCTGCATCGATACCGTTTGCCTGCGCTGTGGATATCAGCGAGTAAAGTATCGCCGATGCTTCTGCACCTGACGAGGTGTTGTTGAAAAGCCGGTTCTTGCGTCCGACCGTAAAAGGTCTTATCGCATTTTCGGCACGGTTGTTATCCACGGGAATATCTCCGTTTTCAAGAAATGTGTATAGATATTTCTTTTCATTCAGAGCATAATTGACAGCCTTGCCAAGATCGCATGACGAACTGACCGTAATGCTTTCAAGATATGCAAACATTTCATCAAGAACAGGCTTGACCTTTTCAAGACGCTTTATACTAATAACCAATAAAACTGTAGACAAAAAATCTTCGCATAATCCATATA
>CAZSWC010000102.1:0-2919 GCA_964610665.1 uncultured Lachnospiraceae bacterium | reverse complement strand
AGATGATCCCCAACCGCGGCGCCTGGATTGAGTATGAAACCGACGCAAACGGCGTTGTTTTCGCCCGTATCGACCGCGCCCGCAAGCTGCCCGTCACCGTGCTGCTGCGCGCTATGGGCGTTGAGTCCGACGAGGAAATCATCCGCCTGTTCGGCAACGACGAGCATGTGGCCGCGACCATCACCCGTGACGCTCCCTCCCTCAACGACAAGGGTGAGCTGCGTTACAAGTCCCGCCGCGACCAGGCCCTCATCGAAATCTACAACAAGCTCCGTCCCGGCGAGCCGCCGTCTGTGGATTCCGCTACCAACCTGATCAATGCGCTGTTCTTCGATCCCAAGCGCTACGATCTGGCACACGTGGGCCGCTACAAGTATAATAAGAAGCTTGCTCTGGCTCTGCGCATCTACAACCGCGTACCGGTTGAAGACATCGTGCATCCCTACACCGGCGAGGTTCTGGTCGAAGCAGGCCAGGCAATCTCCCGCGAGCAGGCTGAAGCCATCCAGAACGCCGGCATCAACGAAGTGGTTGTGCGCGTCGGCGAGCAGGATGTGCGCATCATCGGCAACAACTTCGCCTTCATCAAGCCCTTCCTCGAGGGTTACAGCGCTGAGCTCTATGCCCAGTATGATGAAGAAGAGGTTCACTTCAGCGAGCGCGTGCATATCCCCACCCTGGTGGATGTACTCACCCGCGTTCAGGAAGACGGCCTGCCCCTGATGCAGGCTCTGAAGGAAGCCAGCAAGCAGCTGTGCCCCAAGCACGTGCTGGTTGACGATATCATCGCTTCCGTTTCCTACCAGTTCGGCCTGTTCAGCGACATCGGCGAAGTGGACGACATCGACCATCTGGGCAACCGTCGTCTCCGTTCCGTCGGCGAACTCCTGCAGAACCAGATCCGCGTGGGCATGTCCCGCCTGGAGCGCGTGGTCAAGGAGCGCATGGCCATCCAGGATCTTGAAAAGGTTCGTCCTCAGGACCTGATCAACATCCGCCCCGTTTCCGCAGCGATCAAGGAGTTCTTCGGCTCTTCCCAGCTGTCCCAGTTCATGGACCAGCCCAACCCCCTGGCTGAGCTGACCCACAAGCGCCGCCTGTCCGCCCTGGGCCCCGGCGGTTTGAACCGCGACCGCGCATCCTTCGCTGTCCGAGACGTACACTATTCCCACTACAGCCGCATCTGCCCCATTGAGACCCCTGAAGGTCCCAACATCGGTCTGATCGGTTCCCTGGCCACCTATGCCCGCATCAACGAATACGGCTTCATCGAGGCTCCGTATCGTCGCGTGGACAAGGCTACCGGCGTGGTGACCACCCAGATTGACTACATGACCGCAGATGAGGAAGATAAGTACATCATCGCTCAGGCCACCGAGCCGCTGGATGAGATGGGCCGCTTCGCCAACGAGCGCGTCACTGTACGCCGCCTTGAGGAAACCATCGAGGTTGACCGCAAGGAAGTTGACTATGTGGACGTTTCTCCCCGCCAGCTGATCTCCGTCGCCACCGGTATGATCCCGTTCCTTGAGAACGACGACGCAAACCGCGCGCTGATGGGCTCCAACATGCAGCGCCAGGCTGTTCCGCTGCTGGTTCCCGAAGCTCCCTTCGTCGGCACCGGCATCGAGTACAAGGCTGCCTGCGACTCCGGCGTTGTGCTTCTGGCACGCGAAGCCGGCGTGGTCACCCGCGTGACCGCAGATGAAATCATCATCCGCGATGACGAGGGCGTTGAGCACCTGTACAAGCTGAGCAAGTTCGCCCGCTCCAACCAGGGCACCTGCATCAACCAGCATCCCATCGTGAATGAGGGCGAGCGCGTGGCAGCACGCCAGCCCATCGCCGACGGTCCCTCCACCGATAACGGTGAGATTTCCCTGGGCCGCAACGCGTTGATCGGTTTCATGACCTGGGAAGGCTACAACTACGAGGACGCCGTTCTGCTCTCTGAACGCCTCGTAAAGGAAGATATGTACACCTCCATCCACATCGAGGAGTACGAGTCCGAAGCCCGCGACACCAAGCTGGGACCGGAGGAGATCACCCGTGATATCCCCGGCGTCGGCGAGGATGCGCTGCGCGATCTGGACGAGCACGGCATCATCCGCATCGGTGCGGAGGTCCGCGCAAATGACATTCTGGTCGGTAAGGTTACTCCCAAGGGCGAAACCGAGCTGACTGCTGAAGAGCGCCTGCTGCGCGCCATCTTCGGCGATAAGGCCCGCGAAGTTCGCGATACCTCCCTGCGCGTGCCCCACGGCGAGTTCGGTATCATTGTGGACGTGAAGATCTTCACCCGCGAGAACCGCGATGAACTCAGCCCCGGCGTCAACCAGATGGTTCGCGTATACATCGCCCAGAAGCGTAAGATTCAGGTGGGCGATAAGATGGCAGGCCGCCACGGCAACAAGGGTGTTGTATCCCGCGTGCTGCCTGAAGAGGATATGCCGTTCCTGGCGGACGGTACTCCCCTGGATATCGTTCTGAATCCCCTGGGCGTACCTTCCCGAATGAACATTGGTCAGGTTCTGGAGGTGCACCTGGGCCTGGCAGCCAAGGCTCTGGGCTGGCATGTGGCCACCCCATGCTTCGACGGCGCCAGCGATGCAGACATCCAGGCCGTGATCGCTCAGGCTGCACAGGTGGAGGATGGCGAGCTCTACGATGAAAAGGGCCGTCCCACCATCCAGTTCAGCAAGATCGGCATCAACCGCACCGGCAAGCTGTGGGTATACGATGGCCGCACCGGTGATCGCTTCGATAACCCTGTAACCGTTGGTTATATGTATTATTTGAAGCTGCATCATCTGGTAGACGATAAGATTCACGCCCGTTCCACCGGCCCCTACAGCCTGGTGACCCAGCAGCCTCTGGGCGGCAAGGCCCAGTTTGGCGGCCAGCGCTTCGGCGAAATGG
>CAZSWC010000101.1:0-3001 GCA_964610665.1 uncultured Lachnospiraceae bacterium | reverse complement strand
GAGCGAGGAGGCATATCCATGAAAAAACGAATCTTCCTGCTGGCGGCGCTGGCCGCCGGTCTTGTGCTGTGCCTCGCCGCTTGCGGGGAAACCAACGGAGACCCCGTCACCGTCACCCTCTGGCATGTTTACGGAGGTGAGGTGAACTCACCCATGAACGCGCTGGTGGAGGAGTTCAACCGCACCGTGGGTCAGGAGCAGGGCATCCGAGTGCGGGTGGACAGCGTCAGCAACAGCGGCGTTATCCACGAGAGCGTGCTGGCCGCCGCCTACAAGGACCCCGGAGCGCCCGAGCTGCCGGACCTGTTCGTGTCTTACCCAAAGACCGTGCTGGCGCTGCCGGATGAGAACATTCTGGCGGACTACCGGGACTATTTCACCAACGAAGAGCTGGAGGGCTATCTCCCTGAATTTGTTGAGGAAGGGACGGTCCATGACCGGCTGGTCATTCTGCCGCTGGCAAAATCCACGGAGATCCTCTTTGTGAACAAAACGGCCTTTGACCGTTTCGCCGCCGAAACCGGCGCAAGCCTGGACGAGCTGGCCACCTGGGAGGGGCTGTACACCATGGCGGAGCGGTATGCGGACTGGTCGGGCGGCAAGTGCTTCTTTGTTCACGACGACCATTTCAACTATTTCCAGGTGGGGGTGGAATCGCTGGGCGAGGACTTTTTCGACAAGAACGGCATTGCCTTCGGCCCCAAATTCGCCTACGCATGGGAGCCTTACGCCAGAGCCGCGCTGACCGGCGGGCTTTGGCTGGGCAGCGGCTATGCCACCGAGCCGCTGCGCACCGGCGATGTGATCGCGTCCGTCGCCTCGTCCGCCAGCGTGCTGTACTATTCCAACGTGGTGACTTATGAGGACAACCGCACCGAGCAGGTGGAGATCGTCTCGCTGCCCTGCCCCATCTTTGAGGACGGAGAAAAGCTGGTCATGCAGCGGGGCGTGGGAGTCTGCACGGTAAAGTCCACGCCGGAGCGGGAAAAGGCCTGCATGACCTTCCTGAAGTGGCTGACCGAGCCGGAGCGGAACGCGGACTTCGTTACATCCCTTGGATACATGCCGGTGACGAAGGAGGGCTTTGACCGCTACCTGCCTGCCGCCATCGAGACGCTGAGCGATCCCATGTATGTTTCGCTCTATGAAGCCTTTCTGAAAACGCGGCAGGACTACACGTTCTATGTGCCGCCCCAGCGGGAGGATTATCTCAATCTTGAGACCCACTTTGAAAAGGCGGTGCGTCTGCGCCTGGCGGCCGGGCGGGCTCAGTACCTGGAGCAGGGCGCAGACGCACTGGAGCCGCTGATTCGTATCGTGCGGGAGGAGCTCCAAAAAAGCTATGGCAAGTGACAAAAACGGGAAGGGAGGGAGCTCCGTGCTGCTTTTGAGCAGGCGTCTGTCCAAAACTGACAGTTCAGCGGGCAACCGCAGCATCGGCGGCAGTCTGGTGCTGTACTGGCTGTGCATGGTGCTGGCGATGCTGGCTGCCGCGCTGCTTCTGCTGAGCGTGACGGGTGTCCTCTCCCGTACAGCACGCCAATTCGGAGAAACGGCGGCTTTGCAGCAGAGCAACACCGCCGCGCTTTTTACTGCCCAGATGGATGCCCTCGCCGCGCAGGGCATTGAGCTTTCCGAAACGGTCGGCGGAGAGCTGGAGAGCTTTCTTGCCCACCGCGGTCTCTCCTTTGACGCGCTGAATGACGATCCGGCGCTTATCGCAGAACTGGAATCCCTGATGATCCCCGCTCTGGAAACCGCCATGGCGGGAAGCACCTGCAGCGGCGTATATTTCTGCCTGGATGCCACGGCCAATACAACGCTGCCGGAATCCAAAACCTCCCGCATGGGGGTGTATCTCCGCTACTCCAGTCTGCGCTCCGCCCATCCCAGCGGCATCACAGCCTATTTCCGGGGAGCGGTGGATGCCGCGCGGGAAAACGGCCTGCAGCTTCATAACCGCTGGAATCCGGAGCTGGACACGTCCCTGATCCCCGGCTACCGGCAGGTCATGGCGTGGGAGGGTGAGCGGCTCTCCGGCGGCTGCCTCTGGACGGGGCGGGTGCCGCTGCTGGATACCTGGGAGAGCGTGACGCTGCTGTGCGTTCCCGTGCGGGATGGGAGCGGAACGGTGCGGGGGGTCTGCGGCATGGAGCTCAGCGAGCTCTACTTCGGCCTGTCCCACAGCACGGTCCCCAGCTCCTACGGCAGCTTTCTGATGCTGCTGGCCCCTATGAACGGGGATACCCTCCTTCTGGATAAGGCCATGCTGGGCAGCACGGAGGGGACGGACCTATCGGCCTCCGGTGAGATGAGGATCCGAAGCGGCCGGGACTACGATACCTTTATCTGGAACGATACGACCTATCTTGGAAAGTACCAGGTCATCCCCGGACGGCTGGCGGATGGCTATCCCCTGGCGGCGGTGACGCTGGTGCCGGAGAGCGGCTACCGCCACCGTGCCCAGACCGCCCGCATCGGCTGGATCCTTGGCTCCCTGGGCTTCCTTGCGGGGATGCTGGTGCTGGCCGCCGCCCTTTCCCGCCGCTTTGCCACGCCCATTGCTCAGGGCTTTGCGGCGGCCAGAAGTCAGGCGCAGGACTGGCAGCCCACGGGGATCCGGGAGATCGACGAGCTGACGGCCTACTTCCACAGCCGCCTGCGGGAGAGCCAGCCCGAGGCCGCCCTGCCCCGGCAGGTGGAAAGCCTTGTGTCCGAGCTGATCGACCGGGCAAAGGGGCTGACCGGTACGGAGCGCGTGATCCTACGCTACTATGCCGAGGGCTATGCGGTCAAGGACATCTCCGGCCTGCTGTTCATCAGCGTGGGGACGGTGAAGGGCCACAACAGCCACATCTACAGCAAGCTGGGAGTGGATTCCTACGACAGCCTGAAAGCTTATCTGGATGTTCTCCGGCGCTGTGAGCGGCTGGAGGAGCTGCTGCAGGGCGGCGGTAAATAATCGTACCGATGAAAAAGGCTGCCGGTTGGCAGCCTTTTT
>CAZSWC010000100.1:0-3038 GCA_964610665.1 uncultured Lachnospiraceae bacterium | reverse complement strand
TGATTATATCAAAATCCTTGAGAATGGGGTGACAACTTTTATGATACAACATCATGTTGTGCGAAATGTTGAATTTGCTTTGCCAAATAATACTGCTTCTGCACAAGGTGTTGGACATCGAACAAAAACTAGGTTTCCTAAACGATGTCCAGCACAAAAAAATTTTTAGTGATGCCAATATATATGATGATATTCGTGCAGAGCTTATCGTACGGAACAAAAAGCAAACAGCATTAAAAAAAGAATCAGAAAATTATAATGATGCTGTTTTAAATGAATCTTTGATAAGTAGGGGCTCAATGCGAAGAATGAAAGTGCCAGAATTATTTTGAAAGACTACCTTTAGCTCTGTTAAGAGCTAGGGGGTCGAGGGGGGATGCCAAATCCCACTCGCAAGCACTGTATACGACGTACAAGCCCGATAGGGATTTGTACGCCGTTTACAGTTTGCTTGCATAGGATAAATACGGCTGAAAAAGTGCTGTACGCCTCTTTCATCTTCCTTACCCAAAATATATTGTACGCCTTTAACATACCCAAAATGAAAGGAAGTGATACTATGTCTATCACATCGGGCTACACGCCTATGAACCTTAGACCAATTAGGGGGATACAACCAACGGCATCACAGCCAGCACCAGCACCAAAACAACAGCCGATGCAAGAGCCGAATTTATCCCCACAGCCAGAGAAAGTGGCTGTGACAGAACCGCAAAAACCAGCACCAAAACAACCAGCAGAACAGCCAGCAGAACCAACCGAAAAAAGCACAAAAAGGTTTGCTCTACGGCTCACACAAAAGCAAAGAAATCAGATAAAAAAATTACAAAAATCGTGGGGTTTGTCCACAGAATCTGCTGTCATAAAAAAGCTCATTGATGACAGCAAAGAAGAAAATAATTCGAGTGATTTAGCTCTCCAAATTGGCGAGCTTACAGCGATTAAAACGGAGCTAAATCGCATCGGAATTAACATAAACCAAATCGCAAAGAAGGCGAATCAAATGGATATGACAATGGATGATTTAAACGCCGTCATGAAGTACATGAAAGACGTTTGTGACATCATCTACGGAAAGGGGGTGAAAGAGTAAAATGTCTACCACGAATATACGGACAACGAGCTCTATGCACGGAGCTTTATCGTATCAAGAAAAGGGCGATAGAGCCGTTTACGAAACGGCATCATGCGAGCCCCTAGACTTTTATCAGACAGCTATGTCGATGCTGTCTGATAACAAAAGAAGAACGATTGAAGCTCTGACAATCGTTCAAAGTTTCTCCCCGAATGAGCTCGATTATCAGAACCCCGATGACGTTCTTCGAGCTCATCAAGCTGGAGTTGCACTCTGTGCAATTTTGCACGAAAAATATCACGTTATGTTCAACGTCGTGACGCACACGGATTCGGCTGGACATAACGTCCATAATCATATAACCGTTCCAAATGTTGATTTGGAAACGGGAAAAGCTCTCCAAGGAGAAGTAAAGCTCCGTGATAATTTGGTGCAAATAAATGACGCTCTTATGCGTGATTTAAACCTCGAAGTTTGCAACCAGCCATCGGACGGCTACGACTTCATGGTTGACCTTAAAAATCGTCTAAATGAGGCGATAAACGCCTCACAGAGCTATGTCGATTTCGTGGTCGAAGCTACAAAGCGTGGTATCTCAATTAAGGACACCAAAGGCAACGGACAACCCCTCAAACACATCACTTATGAGTTTGAGGATGCTCATGGTGTGAAGCACAAAATCCGTGATAACAAGATAGACGATTCAGCAAAAGATGATGATACAAAAATCGTCTACACTCGCAAGCATATTGAGGAAAAGCAACGTCAACAGTTGCTACAACAATATGCCAACCTACCAAAACTAAACGAGTCTCTATTAGGGCAAAGCAGTAATTACGACATAGAGCTATCGTTATAAAAAATTTAGCATAAAAACAACTAAAAGAAAGGAGGTGTATCATTCTTGAATTTGCTTACAATGTTACGTGAGCTCGATGCTCAAAAAATATCTGTTGAAAAGCAACGTGATTGTGGTATTATTACTACAATCGACGCTAATGTGGAATTAGAAATGATAGATAAAAAAGCATTGAAACTCAAAGAAGCATTAGTCAAAGAGTACCATGTCAACAAGAATGGTACACCCCGAAAAATTACATATCGTGAAGACAAGAATCTGTATACTACGTACATATCCGAGATTCGTACAAGTCTAAGTTCAAGGACGCTAAATGAGTTGTATGATAAGTTATTAAAGCACTATAACTTAACCATACACGACACCTCTTTTGAACGTATTTTCTCCATCGCTTTGGACGAAAAAGAGAAAACAGAAAATCCCGACAGCGATACAATCTCCCATTATAAGAGTGATTTTAAGCGTCTTATAGACGACACTCTTGCTAAAAAGGATATTCGTAAAATCACCGACATCGACTTAAAAGAGTACACACAGAATCTTGTTAATTCGTTGCATCCAACACGGGAAGTATTTTTGAAGTACAAAGGTGTATTGAACCTTGCATTTGACTACGCAATGGACAAGGAAATAATCATGAAAAACCCCGTAAAAAAAATTAACAACGCAGTGTACAAAAAGTCTTTATCAGTATCCAATGCAAGCCCCGAAACGAAAATACATTCGCCCAAAGATATTAAGCGGATACAAGACGAGATACGAAGACGTATGCCGATGAAACGTAACAAGGGCTATTTCATTAACGGCTATGCTATGTTATTGAGCATAGAGACGGGAATGAGAGTTGGGGAGATTTGTTCGTTGAGATGGGACGACATAAAGGAAAATTGCATTCGCATTCATTCCCAGCAATTGAGCAAAAAGCGTGGAAAAGGTCAAGGGAAGCTATACTATTATGCACCTTGGACAAAGAACGAGAAAGGCATTTCTCATGGCGGACGTGAATTTCCTCTTACAAACGCCATAAACGCCATAAACGCCATTTTGAGCGAATTAAAAGCCTTACAAGATAAGTTAGGTATCTCTTCCGAATATGTCTTCTGT
>CAZSWC010000099.1:0-3323 GCA_964610665.1 uncultured Lachnospiraceae bacterium | reverse complement strand
CTTCTGTATCTTTTTTGTCTTCTTTCCACACAAAAGTATCCACGATATATCTGGGGCGACCTTTGGATTCCATATATATCTTTCCAACATATTCTCCAATGATTCCTAGAGAAATTAACGTTACCCCTTCCATAATAAGCTGAGACATAATCGTGGTTGCATATCCTTGCACAGTGTTTCCATGCATCCAGTCAATGAAAATAAAAATCATCATCCCTAATGCAAACAGACATGCCATGGTTCCTAATGCCAAAATCAACCTAAGGGGTTTCACACTCAAAGAAGTAACCCCATCAATTGCTAATGTCAGCATTTTCTTTAACGTATATTTAGAAGTTCCGGCTTCTCTTTCTTTCACATCAAAATATACCACATCAGAAGCAAAGCCCATAGTAGGTACCAGGCCCCGCATAAAAAGATTCACTTCCTTATATTCGCTCAAAGCTTCCAGTGCTTTTTTTGACATAAGACGATAATCTGCATGATTGGTAATAATGTCACATCCCAGCCAATGCAATAATTTATAATACATTGTGGCAGTGGTTTTCTTAAAGAAACTGTCCGTATTCCGGTCATTACGCACACCATAAACTACTTCACACCCATTCTGATATCCGGCTATAAATTTATCCAAAGCTTCGATATCCTGCTGTAAATCCGCATCTATGGTGATTACCATATCCGCATGGTCTTTTGAATACATCATTCCGGCAAGAATGGCACTTTGATGTCCAAAATTGGTGGAAAACCCAAGAACAGAAATCATACTGTCTTTTTTGGCTGCTTTATGTAAAAGTTCCAATGTCCTGTCACGACTTCCATCATTGACAAACATTATCTTACTTTCCGCACTGATTTTTTTCTCCCCTATGAGCCTTTTCATCTTTTCCTTCAGCTTTTCAATGCTTCTTTCAATAATTTCCTCTTCATTGTAACAGGGAACTACCAAATATAATATGTTTCCCCTCGTTAAATTTTCCATGTAGTTTCTCCTTTGCTCCATAACCGGATAAATACTAAATCCATAAAAGAATATTCCTTTTAATTATTTCTTAAAGACAAAAAATTTCTGACCGCAGAAATTAATTAAAATAAAAATTACCGTTCCCGTCAACATGCTTATTTGTTCAAAAATCGAGGTAGACAAATTCCACCTTCCTAATACCATACGTATTAGTGGTTGAGCTATGGTATATGCAATCACATAACAAACCACAATATTTACGATAAAACGAAGCACCTCTTTCCATGATTTTTTTTCAGATTTGAATGTAAAATACTTATTTGCAAAGTAACTGAAAATGCTTCCCACCACATAATTTAAAATACTGGATATCCAATAACCAAAACCTAATACATTATAGGCAAACAACATAGTTGAAGTTCCTATCAGAGTATTGGCTATTCCTACAAGAATAAATCGGCTTTCTTCTGCTTTTAGTATTTTTCTTATTAAATCCATATATTTCTTCCTCAGTCTCACTGTTCGATATTTTTATTCTTCATTTTTGTTCAACCCCATTTACACTACATTGCTTTACAAACAAATTTAATTATCCAATGCACCCTGTGGTTGTTTTATTATAACCTTATCTTTACTATAAAACAAACGTAATCCTTCATGTCTTAAAGACACGTCCAAGTATTCAGGAATATAAGAAAAATCCGTAATCTCCACTTCCTTGGTTTCACTGTTTAAAATATCTACCATCTTCCAATATTCTTCTGCATATTGCTGCAGGCCGGAATCCATCAAAGTTTGTAACGCATAGGTCGACGTATATTTTTTTGGTTCTCCCACAACACTTAAGCCTATAAATATGAAAAATGCACCTAACACACATAGTATATATTTCGTCTCATTTTGCACAATTTTACCTCTATTTTGAAGTTCATATTTTCTTTGCAGCCACCCCAAAATATATGTAATATCAAATAACAATATCAAAATCCACTGCATATACATTACATTTTGAAATCTCCCCACATTTACATCTTTTATGGTAAACAAGGGGACAAAAAATAGAGCTGCCATATAACACCAGCTGTATCCAATTACCAACAACGGACAGGAAAACGTAATTTTTGTTTTTCTTACCACTTTCCACAAAACAGGAAGTAAAAACATCACTAATAAAAGCACAGACCAGTGCATCCACTTTCCAAACATATATTCCAAAGATTTTATAAATGCCAAAAAGAAGGCCGTAAACAGACCATATCCTTCCTGTCTTCCCATCCGGTTAAAATTACCCGGTGCCATGAAATTTATTATCAAAGCACATATGTACACCATGCAGCCAAAAATCACTGTTTTCTGCTTCTTCCAACTTTTTTTCCATATTACCGCGCAAAGAATGGTAAGACAAATCAACAGTGTTCCTACTGCCGTAACCTGATTTCCACCGCCTACATAAATAGCCGAAACTACAGCTCCCAAGCAATTACTCCATTGTCTTTTTCCAAGCCAAAGTCTTATAAAAAAAGACAACATAAATAACAACATACAATGAGAAATTATATAGTGTGTTGCCCCATTATACCATATAAAAGCTGATTGGGAATCCGGAATTCGCTGTATCACAAATAAGATATAAGTCCAAATACAAATCTGACTCAACACTTTGTCCCCTTGGAGCACATCAACTAACAATGTTTTTAAGAAAAACCAACTTGAAATTGTAATGAGAGCAATGAATAGAAACGGCACAACAGCATAAAATTTTTCATCAAATACCGCCGGCTGTACCGCCATCAGAAAAATAGATGTATAAGTTCCCTGCCAGTCAAAGTATGCTTCTTTCACCATTACCACTGCTGCTTTTGCCACCTCTATAAAAGAACCAGTAGCTTCCCATGCCCTGTGTGCATGATACCCGAAGCTGTAATCATCAGCTTTGGGGTATATATAAGGAGACAAAAAGAATAGAGGAATCATACCAATGATGTATGCAACAAAAACTCCTTTGTTTAAATTTCTCCAACTACTTTTATCCCAGGCACTAGATTTTTCAGGACACATCATCTCTTTATGAAATTTTTCTCCAACTCCAAAGGCCAGAATCCCTGCTCCAACATAGTAAATAAGACGCAGGATATATCCAAAAAATCCCTTATCTACAACATCCTTATAGGTACTTATTAAAATTCCGAAATACAGTAACACAGCTATTTTGATTACAATCCCCCCCCCATTTTAGTTTTGGGGCTTGTTTTTTTCCAACTGTATACCATCCCAGTATTCCAGCTGCAACTGCCGTTATAATCAATATAGGATTTACCCATTTCTCCATAGTAAGATATATAAAATAATAGGCACTTAA
>CAZSWC010000098.1:0-3465 GCA_964610665.1 uncultured Lachnospiraceae bacterium | reverse complement strand
TAACTGAACTTTGTCGTCAGCTTTAACAGCGTCCTGAACTGTTTCAACGAAAGCATTCAAAACTTTTTCTGCATCTTTTTTTGAAACTTCAGCCTTTTCTGCAAGTGCTGCAACTAATTCTGTTTTATTCATTCATAAACACCTACCCTTCTTCCAAAATTCTGCAAATAATTATATCATAAATTGGAATTCTGTGCAATAGAAAATAGTTGTTTTCTGCTATATGCACAACAAAAAGGCCTGTGTATTTAACACAAGCCCCAAGATAATTATAATTCAGACTAGAAAGGTAAATCCGAATCCTTAAAAAATTCTTTGTTTAAAAGTTTTAGTAGTGTATCCTTTGTTCCATATCTTTTTGCATGTCTACTCACTTCCGAAATTACTTCGTCTGCATACTCCTGACAAACTTTACATTCGAAGCTTTTTCCAACACATCCATCGCCACGACGGTATGTAACCGGTATATACGAAAGATATCCACATCCGCATTGAGCACAATGTCTATACTTGCCAGTCATAATCTTGTCGTAAAAGTCCAGCGCTTCATCCTTAAGTAGTTTCAACAGTTTTTTTAATTTGCGCCTGTAGAAAACAATCAGGTACGTTCCGTGGTCCTCTTCAAAGTACAAAGGAGCAACCTTCTTTTTGTTTTCTACTACTACCTTCATAAAACTATGATACTTGTCAAATCGTTCTACTTCAGGATTGTAAAAAGCACATATGATTTCATTTTTTCTCATAACTGCCTCTTGAATCAAGTATTGTAGCCTGATGCATACAATTCTCCGAGTCTTTCTTCCCAGTTAATATCGTCCTTCAGGAATCCTTTAACAGCTTCCTTAATTCTAAGCGATGCCATGTACTTATCTGCTGGAATATCTGCATCTTTCATATCCAACACGCACGGTACATAAAAACAAACCATTAGGCATTCGTCTTCAATGTCCTTATGTGGTTTATCCTCATCATCGAAAAGAAATTCTCCGACAATATCGGTATGATATGAAGCATAAACGCTATCGTTTTGAAAATGAGTTTCCTCACTATAATCAACGACTATATCATGTAAAAGCACCGGATTTAATGCATGAATAACAATACTCTGCAAAGTTCTTTCATCAGGAGTTATCTCCAATTCTTTACAGATGTAATCAAAATCTTCATCGCATACCTTGTTATTTCTAATGTCTTGGGCAAGCTTTTCAGAAAGTTCTATTTCATAGCTGTCAAATAAATACTTGATTGTTTTGTAGGGATCAAAGTCCTCTCTTGTAAACATTGCTCCTTGCTGATATATTCCATATTCTCTTACCATAAATAATTCCTCTGTATCACTATACAAAATGAAGGGCTTAATTATGCTTACCTGTTCAGTCTTCGGGAACTTCATATCTATGCGTATTTTAACACATTTCTCGGTGCTTTCCCGAAGTACGGTGATTTCCTTTAACATATTTTGAGCAACCTCCAATGCGGATTTTTTGCTTTTTTGTATGTCGTTTAACTCCTTTTGCACCGTTTGTAAAAGTGCGGTCTGCTCATTTGAATCTGCTTGCTCTTTTTTTAACGTTTCAATTTTTTGTGATATTTTTTCAAGCTCGGAATTTAGTTTGTTTTTTGTTTCAAGATACTCCTCTTTTGAGATGTCATCATCAGTATAAAGCTCAAGAATTTTATCCTTCTTTGCTCCGATTTTTGCCATATCTGAGGATAGCTTTTTTATATCACCGGCAAAGTCAACCCTTGTCGGAGTTGTTTGTGCATACATTGAGAGAAGCTCGTCTATGTCAGACTGATACTTTTCCTTATTTTCAAGAATATCCTCGCCGATTTTAGCGAGGATAGCATCTAAATCACGAGTGTATAAATGCGGCGATTTACATTCCTTTCTGCCTTTGGCGAGGTAAACCTTGCAGCACCAACCTTCCTGCGGTACTTTTCTGTCTTTCCACATCTTTCGATAATAAAACGTGCCGTGTTCCTCACATTTGATTTTACCGCTGTACGGGAACCGATTTTGTGTTCCACTGCTTTTTTTCTTGTATTTAATTTCTCGTTCCTTCAAAATACTATTTGCACGTTCCCACAGTTCCTCACTGACGATTGCAGGAATCTTCTCATCTTTGTAAAGCAAATGATCTGATTCCGGTAACTTTATACTTTTTTTATCTCGATAATTATTGCTTTCGGTAAGTCTGCCGTGATAATACCCTTTGTATTTCGGGTTTATCAATATCTGTTTTAATGTTCCCGAATTTAATTCTTTCCCTTGCTGATTTCTGTATCCCATTTCAGTTAATTTTCTTGTTATTGTGCGAAATCCGTATTTTCCCGAAGCGTATAATGAAAACAAATCTCTTATAAACGGTGCTGTTTCTTCGTCCACAATGAATTTACAATCTTGCTTTTTATAACCATACAAATTATTGGTTCCCAAAACTTTTCCGTTCTCATAGGCTTGCCTCATTCCGAATTTTACTCTCTCTGATAATCTTCTCATTTCATCCTGTGCGAGAGAAGCCATAATTGTTAAACGAAGCTCCGAATCGGAATACAATGTGTTAATATTATCCGATTGAAAAAACACACCTACACCGTGGCTCAGCAAGTCTTGCGTATATTTTATGCTATCAAGCGTAGAGCGTGAAAATCGGCTGATTTCTTTTGTAATGATTAGGTCAAATTTTTCTTCCATACCATCATCAATCATTCTCAAAAATTCTTCACGCTTATTTACGCTTGTGCCGCTGATACCTTCATCAATATACCCGCCTGAAAAAGTCCAATTTTTGTTTGTTTTAATGAGATTTTCATAATAGCCTGTCTGATTTTCAAGGGAATTTAACTGCTCATCTCTGTCGGTAGATACTCTTGCATAATAAACCACCCGTAGCTCAATATCAAAAATACTTTTACCCGTATCCAAAAGCCGTCTTGCTTTTAATAAATCCATAAATGACACCTACTTTCTATATACAAGTGTAGCAGGTCTTTTCAAGCTCGTCAATTTTTTTTGATAGCTGTTCATTAACCTGCTCGTACATATATGTAGGTATTTTTTTATTTTGATGAAGAATTATGTTCATATACTTTTGATTAAGCAAATGTGCAAGACGAGAGATGTTGTCCGTATTTGATTTTGTATTCAAAATAATCCCTCCTCTTTTGGGTTTGTTTAATACTATGACTTGAAATCAATAATTATTCTTTATGTAATAATTTTTTTTAATACCACAAATTAAAGCACTCATAAAATGCGTTAATTTCTAATATTAAAAATAAGTCGTACCCGCCCCGAAAGACGGGTACAACTCAAACTGTTCAATCCTTTAAAGCAATTACAGACGGTGCTTTGCAAAAGCACTCCATAGGAATTTCACCTCTCCGTCGTCCGACCGAGCTGCCCCCATTGCCTGCGACGCTTTTAACGCTCGGACTGTGACTATGCAGAAGTATCATTGT
>CAZSWC010000097.1:0-3593 GCA_964610665.1 uncultured Lachnospiraceae bacterium | reverse complement strand
AGATGAGCCCCATACATTTTGAGATTATAGAGCCGGTATGTAAAAAGCATGGATATCATATTGAGGTTTTAACAAACGATAATCGTAATGCCATTGATACCGGATTACAGTTTGTAAATAATGATGCCTGTTTCCCATCAATTACGGTTGTGGGACAGATTATGGATGCTGTTCTGTCAGGAAAATACGATACGGATAAACTGGCTATTATTATGAGTCAGACCGGAGGATGCTGTCGTGCCAGCAATTATGTGGGATTTATCAGAAGAGCATTGGAAAAGGCGGGACTAAGCCATATTCCGGTAATTTCCTTAAATGCCAATGGTATGGAAACCAACGAAGGTTTTAAAATGTCTGTTTCGTTGCTTTTGGATGCAGCAAAAGCTATTGTTTATGGAGATTTATTTATGCGCTGCCTGTATCGGGTAAGACCTTATGAAGCCAAAAAGGGAAGTGCAGATAAACTGCATGAAGAATGGAAAGAAATCTGTATCGATTCCCTTATTAATCCGAAAACAACCTATACTTATAAAAAAGTATGTCAGGGAATAGTAAAGGCTTTTGATGCCCTTCCTGTCTGGGAAGGGGTAAAGAAGCCGAGAGTAGGAATCGTAGGAGAAATACTGGTAAAATATATGCCTCTTGCTAACGGACATTTGGTAGAATTGTTGGAAAAGGAAGGGGCAGAAGTGGTAGTTCCTGATTTAATGGACTTTATGAATTATTCCGTATATAATGGGGATTATCAGACGAAATTTTTAGGAACCAAAAAGAAAGGTGCCATGATTGCTCATCTGGGGGTAAAGGCTATTCGTTTTTTAAGGAAGCCGGCACTGGAAGCTTTGGAAAAAAGCGAACGTTTTGAATGTCCTATGAGAATTGAACAGGTGGCAGAGCTTGCCAAACCTTTCCTGTCTTTGGGAAATCAATATGGGGAAGGATGGTTTTTGACCGGAGAAATGGCAGAACTTCTTACTTTAGGAATTGATAATATTGTCTGTATTCAGCCTTTTGCCTGTCTGCCTAATCACGTAGTAGGAAAAGGGGTGATTAAGGCTTTGAAAAGCGAGTATCCGCAGGCAAATATTGTGGCAGTAGATTATGACCCCGGTGCCAGTGAGGTAAATCAGTTAAATCGTATTAAACTGATGCTTACAACTGCAAGACAAAATATGAAATAAGGAATGAAAATTCATGCAAAAGTTATGGAGTGAATTAAAACAGAATAAATTGCTAAAGGCTATGATTTTATATGGTATTTTTTATCTGTTTTGTTTTTTCTGGTTAGAACAAAGGGAAGTACCGATACATATGGTATATTCGAAATGGGATAGTTATATTCCTTTTTGTGAGTATTTTGTGATTCCCTATTTTTTCTGGTTTGTTTATATGGCATTTGCCATGGTATATTTTATTTTATTGTGTAAAGAACGGACGGAATGTAAGAAATTCATTTATTCTTTTTGCATAGGCATGACACTGTTTTTAGTAATTTCTTATGTTTATCCTAATGGACATACTCTGCGTCCCCAACTGGTCAGAGATAATATTTGCAGCAGGATAGTGGGATTTTTACATGGAATTGATACTCCTACCAATATTTTACCCAGTATGCATGTGTACGTAACAGTAGCCTGTACCATTGCTTTGCTGCGGCAGAAACCTTTGTGCAGCCGGAAAGGATTTCGGGGCGGTGTGTGGATAAGCTGTATTCTGATTACACTGTCTACCTTGTTTTTAAAACAACACAGTGTGGTAGATGTGGTGCTGGCACTTTTGTTAAATGGTGCATGTTACATTTTGGTTTATAAATTGCCGGAACGTGCAGCCGGAAAAGAAATTTGCAGGGAATCTTCGTAAATTATAGAAAGAAAGACAGAAAAAGAGCATTTTAGATTTTAAGTATTCCGAACAGGGAAAAGAAGCTTAAAGGATAGAATGCTTTTTTTTACGGAAATTTTTCGTAGCAGGTGCATATCATATAAGAAACCAAAAATGAGTTCTATAATACAGGGAGAAGATGATATGAAAAACAAAAATCAGAAAAAGAGGCAAAAGGGGATTTGCTTCACGGTAATGTATCTGGGGGTTACAGGTGCATGGATTCTGATATTGTTATTCAAGCTGCTAAAGGGAAAGAAAACAGAAGAAAAACAGCGCATGATTCTGTCGTCCATGGCGGAGATATACGGAAATCTGTATTTGGTGGATTTAGAGAAAAATTTAGTAAGTGCTTATATGACAAAAAAGGAACCGAAAGAAATTGTAAGCTGCAGTAAAAATACAAAACAGGTACTTCAAAAACTGCTGATAGAAAAGGTGGAGGAAGAATATACGGATGAAATGATGCAGTTTACCAATCTGAACAATCTGGCACAAAGAATGGCCGGAAAGAAAAAAATTTCCCAGGAATACATAGAGAAAAATCAAGGCTGGATGCAGGCATCTTTTCTGGTTGCGGCAAAGAACAAAAATACAATGCCAGTGAAAGTGGTATTTGTAACACAAAGTATTGATAAGCAAAAAAGGAAAGAGGCAAAGCTGATTTCGGAATCTAATACAGATGAACTGACAGGATGCTTTAACCGAAGAGCATATGAGGAAGAGATTCGTATGCTGGATGCAGAAGAAATGTTTTGGTATGTATTGGTGGATGTTAATGGATTAAAAGATGTCAATGACACTTTAGGTCATGGGGCAGGAGATGAATTAATTAGGGGAACTGCTTTTTGCATGAAACAATGTTTTGAAAAATACGGAAAAGTGTATCGTATTGGCGGTGATGAATTTGTTGCCGTGATGGCAAAAAAAGAAGAAGACATCATGGAAATAAAAGTAAAATTTGCAGAACAGATTACAGAATGGAGAGGAAATCTGGCAAGGTCACTTTCGGTTTCCTGCGGTTATGTTTTCAGTCAGGAAAGAAAATGGAATTCTGTTTTGGAAATTGCCAAAGCAGCGGATGAAAGAATGTATCAGGATAAGGCAGTTTATTATGAACAAAAAGGAAGAGACAGAAGAAGAGAAAGATAAATGGTTAACATAATTATGATGAGTTTGGACTAAAAAAATGGGAAAATGTAGAAAAATTTCGTAAAGCTTGAATTTACAGGCTTTTTAAGACATAGGAACAGAGAAAAATATAAGGAAATGCAGGAAATTCAAGGAGGAACGGCATGCTTCGAATGTCAGTGAGAAATGAAGAGTATTTAATGATAGGCGATGACATTAAAATCGTGTTCTTAAGCAGCGGCGGCGGACAGACCAAAATCATGGTGGAAGCCCCGAAAAATGTGAACATTGTAAGAAGCAGGGCTATAGAAAAACGCATTCAGGATCCGGAGGTCTTGGCCAAGATGCCAAGGTATACTTCCGGGAACAAAAAAATGAGAAATCGGAGAAAAAAGCTTCGGTGATAGCAGTAACTAACCAAAATACCCTTAAAAGGAAAAGCGAGTGTGCTTCGAGCACATACTTGCAAGAGTGCTGGAAGGCACCGCAGGGGGGCATGGATGCCCCTGTAACAAATAATTTTTTTAACACATGGAGGTAAAATTATGGTAGTACAACACAATTTACAGGCAATGAATGCC
>CAZSWC010000096.1:0-3670 GCA_964610665.1 uncultured Lachnospiraceae bacterium | reverse complement strand
AAACAAGGAAGGGAGCGATAAATAATGTTAATGCCAAAAAGAGTGAAACGTCGTAAACAGTTCCGTGGCTCCATGGCCGGAAAAGCATTACGCGGTAACACAATTACAAACGGTGAGTTCGGTCTTGTAGCGACTGAACCTTGTTGGATCAGATCTAACCAGATTGAAGCAGCACGTATTGCGATGACACGTCACACAAAACGTGGTGGTAAAGTTTGGATTAAGATTTTCCCAGATAAACCTGTAACATCAAAACCAGCAGAAACACGTATGGGTTCCGGTAAAGGAACATTAGAATACTGGGTAGCAGTTGTGAAACCAGGACGTGTAATGTTTGAAATCTCTGGCGTTAGTGAAGAAGTTGCCAGAGAAGCATTACGTCTTGCTATGCATAAGCTTCCTTGTAAATGTAAAATTGTTTCTAAAGCAGACTTGGAAGGCGGTGTGTCAAATGAAAACTAATAAGTATGTAGAAGATTTAAACACAAAATCAGCTGCAGAATTAGCAAACGAATTAGTAGCTGCTAAAAAAGAACTTTTCAATTTGAGATTCCAGAACGCAACAAATCAGTTAGACAACACAGCAAGAATCAAAGAAGTTAGAAAAAACATTGCTCGTATTCAGACAGTGATGACTCAGAAAGCAAAAGCTTAAGTTGTTTAATATTTAGGACGATTTGGAAAGGAGAATTATCGTGGAAAGAAATTTAAGAAAAACACGTACTGGTAAAGTTACCAGCGATAAAATGGATAAAACAATTACCGTTGCAATCGAAGATCATGTAAAACATCCTCTTTATGGTAAAATTGTAAAGAGAACTTACAAATTAAAAGCACATGATGAAAACAATGAATGTAAAATCGGTGATACAGTAAAAGTTATGGAAACAAGACCTTTATCTAAAGATAAGAGATGGAGACTTGTAGAAATTATCGAAAGAGCAAAATAATAAATGGGCCATTTATGACAATCCCATTTTTGGAAGGAGAATTAGCATGATTCAGCAGGAAAGCAGACTTAAAGTTGCAGACAATACCGGTGCGAAAGAATTGCTTTGCATCAGAGTATTGGGTGGATCTACAAGAAGATATGCAAACATCGGTGATATCATCGTAGCCAGTGTTAAAGATGCAACACCAGGCGGCGTTGTTAAAAAAGGCGATGTTGTAAAAGCTGTCGTTGTTCGTACAGTAAAAGGCGCTCGTCGTAAAGACGGTTCTTATATTAAATTTGATGAAAATGCTGCCGTTATCATTAAAGATGATAAAACTCCAAAAGGAACTCGTATTTTTGGACCAGTAGCAAGAGAGCTTCGTGAAAAACAGTTTATGAAAATTGTTTCTCTGGCTCCGGAAGTATTATAAGGAGGTGCCGGTATGTTTAAAATTAAAAAAGGTGATACTGTAAAAGTTATCACTGGTAAGGATAAAGATAAAGAAGGCAAAGTTCTTACTGTAGATCAGAAGAACAACAAAGTAGTTGTAGAAGGCATTAATATGATTACGAAACACAGTAAGCCGTCTGCAGCGAACCCAAATGGTGGAATTATTCAAAAAGAAGCTCCTATTGATGCATCTAACGTAATGCTTGTTCATGAAGGAAAAGCTACAAGAGTAGGTTTCAAAATGGAAGGCGATAAAAAAGTACGTTTTGCAAAAACAACAGGCAAAGTAATTGATTAATTCTAAGAAAGGAGTCCAGATAAAGTGAGCAGACTTAAAGAATTATATAAAGACGAAATTGCACCTGCAATGGTGAAAAAGTTTGGATATAAAAACGTAATGGAAATCCCAAAACTTGATAAAATTGTTATCAATATGGGTGTTGGTGAAGCAAAAGAAAATGCAAAACTTTTGGAATCTGCTGTAAAAGACATGGAAACAATCACAGGTCAGAAAGCAGTTCTTACAAAAGCTAAAAATTCTGTTGCTAACTTCAAAATCAGAGAAGGTATGGCAATCGGATGTAAGACAACATTACGTGGCGAAAAAATGTATGAGTTCTTAGATCGTTTAGTGAATTTAGCATTACCTCGTGTACGTGACTTTAGAGGAGTTAACCCTAATGCATTTGATGGCAGAGGCAACTATGCTCTTGGTATTAAAGAACAGATTATCTTCCCTGAAATTGAATACGATAAAGTTGATAAAGTAAGAGGTATGGATATTATCTTTGTTACAACAGCTAAGACTGATGAAGAAGCTCGTGAATTATTGACATTATTTAATATGCCATTCGCAAAATAAGGAGGTAAGAATTCATGGCTAAAACAGCAATGAAGGTTAAACAGCAGCGTAAAGCTAAATTCTCCACAAGAGAATATACTCGTTGCAAAATCTGTGGTCGTCCACATGCTTATTTAAGAAAATACGGAATCTGCAGACTTTGCTTCCGTGAATTAGCATATAAAGGACAAATCCCTGGCGTTAAAAAAGCTAGTTGGTAGGCCGGAAATACTTAATGAAAACGAGCGAAAGCGAAGTTTGAATTTAGTGTGAGGTCGTTCACGAAACTTAACGAAAACGAGTCAAAGACGAAGTTTGCGTTTTGTTGAGTGAACATCCCGTCTGACACTTCGTAAAGGCGAGTATGTAAAAAATAAGGAGGAAACAAACATGACAATGAGCGATCCTATTGCAGATATGCTTACAAGAATCCGTAATGCAAATGCTGCAAAACATGATACAGTAGATGTACCAGCTTCTAAAATGAAATTAGCAATTGCAAAAATTCTTTTAGATGAAGGATATATCGCAAAATATGACATCATCGAAGATGGTGCATTTAAGACAATCCATATTACTTTAAAATATGGTGCTGATAAAAACGAGAAGATTATTTCCGGTATTAAGAGAATCTCTAAACCAGGTCTTCGCGTTTATGCAAACAGAGAAGAACTTCCTCAGGTACTTGGAGGACTTGGTATTGCTATCATTTCCACAAACCATGGAGTTATCACAGATAAAGAAGCCAGAAAACTTAATGTTGGCGGCGAAGTATTAGCTTTTGTTTGGTAGGCAGAAAGTAACTTAATAAAAGCAGTTTAAGTAATCTATAAACATTCAATTATTATAGGAGGTACGGGCATGTCACGTATAGGAAGAATGCCAATCGCAATTCCGGCAGGCGTAACTGTTGAAGTTGCAGAAAATAATAAAGTGACTGTAAAAGGTCCTAAGGGAACATTAGAAAGAGTGTTGCCTTCAGAGATGGAAATCAAAGTAGAAGGCAGCGAAGTAATCGTTTCCAGACCAAATGATTTAAAGAAAATGAAATCTCTTCACGGATTAACAAGAACTCTGATCAACAACATGGTTGTTGGTGTAACACAGGGTTATGAGAAGAAATTAGAAGTAAATGGTGTTGGTTATAAAGCTTCTAAAGCTGGAAAAGTATTAACATTAAACTTAGGTTTCTCTCATCCGGTAGAAATGACAGATCCAGAAGGTGTTGAAACAACACTGGAAGGTCAGAACATTATCTTCGTAAGAGGAATTGATAAAGAAAAAGTTGGACAGTTTGCGGCTGAAATCAGAGATAAGAGAAGACCGGAACCTTACAAAGGAAAAGGTATTAAATATGCTGATGAAGTTATCAGACGTAAAGTTGGTAAAACTGGTAAGAAATAGATAAGGAGAGTAAACAATGGTTAGTAAGAAATCAAGACAA
>CAZSWC010000095.1:0-3734 GCA_964610665.1 uncultured Lachnospiraceae bacterium | reverse complement strand
AATTTTGCAGAGGAATGTAAAATATCACATCAAAAGGAGGATATAAATATGAAAAGGACAAGACAATTTTTTTCTGTTTTACTGACACTGGCAATGCTGCTTTCCCTCGTGCCCGCCATGGGCGTGACGGCGAGTGCGGCGGGAACAGAGATAGAAGCAGTTTCATTTACCTATACCGGATATGCGGAGGGAGAAAATGTTGCGGATGCGGTTGTCACCTGCAATACGGCGGGTGTAGAATTCACGTATAAGTGGCAATACTCAGACTCCGGCGGAAGTTATTCTGACGCAACAAAGCTTTCTGCACAGTTCATTTCGGGGATTAAATACACTCTGTGGATATACTTCAAGGCACAGGACGGGTTGGCACTGGCAGAGCTGAATGAAACAGATGTCACCTTGGGAGGCAATAACCCGGGGGTTGTGTATACTAACTATACGATAGACGAAGTGAAATATTCTTACGGCGTTCCGTTTTCTATGAGTCCTCTCGGCGGCGTTACAAAATATATCGTTGGCTTCTATACGCAGGGCGGAAAAATCGGAGATGAAAGTTATCGCGTGGAACGTGTTACCGGCACGGACGGCAAGTTGGCCGCGGAACAGGTGCCGACGCCGACAAAAGAGCACTACATCTTTGCCGGGTGGTATACAGCAGAAAGCGGCGGCACTTTGTTGAGTCTGGACACAGTTTATACAGATCCAAGAAACCAATTTTACGCGCGCTGGGTGCCCGCCGTTGACATTGATGTAACATTTGATGCAAACGGCGGCAAGGTAAACGGCAAGGATACGGATACAATAACGATACCGGCGGCGGATAAAGGTAAATTGGCATCACTTCCGGTTCCGACAAGGGAGGGCTACACCTTCGACGGATGGTATACCGCAGCAAGCGGAGGAATGAAGATAACGGAGACAACGGTTTTCAGCGAGGCAACCACGGTATATGCCTTGTGGGGAGCGATTGACAGCGTTTCATTTTCCTATACCGGATATACGGAGGGAGAAAATGTTGCGGATGCGGTTGTCACCTGCAATACGGCGGGTGTAGAATTCACGTATAAGTGGCAATACTCAGACTCCGGCGGAAGTTATTCTGACGCAACAAAGCTTTCTGCACAGTTCATTTCGGGGATTAAATACACTCTGTGGATATACTTCAAGGCACAGGACGGGTTGGCACTGGCAGAGCTGAATGAAACAGATGTCACCTTGGGAGGCAATAACCCGGGGGTTGTGTATACTAACTATACGATAGACGAAGTGAAATATTCTTACGGCGTTCCGTTTTCTATGAGTCCTCTCGGCGGCGTTACAAAATATATCGTTGGCTTCTATACGCAGGGCGGAAAAATCGGAGATGAAAGTTATCGCGTGGAACTTGTTACCGGTACGGACGGCAAGTTGACCGCGGAACAGGTGCCGACACCGACAAAAGAGCACTACACCTTTGACGGATGGTATACAGCAGCAAGCGGCGGCACTTTGTTGAGTCTGGACACAGTTTATACAGATTCAAGTAGCGAATATTACGCGCGCTGGACGGAGAACCCCGCCCTGACCGGCACAGCCACGATCACCGGTACGGCTAAGTTCGGTCAGACCCTGACAGCATCTCTTGAAAGCGGCAATAATACCGGCACGCTGTCCTATCAGTGGAAGCGTGATGGCTCCGACATCTCCGGCGCAATGAACAGCACCTACACGCTGGTTAAGGCCGACATCGGCTCGACCATCACCGTGGAGATTTCCAGCAGCGAGGAAACCGGCACACTTACCAGCGCCGCAACCGCTGCGGTTAAAAAGGCTGACAGTCCCGGTGCTCCTACCGGTTTGAACGGAGTGAATCCCACCACTTTGGGCGGCTCCGACGGTAAGATAACCGGTACAACCACAGCTATGGAGTACAGCACCGACTCTAACTTTGCCAGCCCCGCAGGTACTGTATGCTCCGGCACCGAGATCACCGGACTTACCGCAGGCACCTACTATGTCCGCATAGCGGAAACTGATACACACTTTGCAGGTGCAACCGCTACGGTCACCGTCCCGGCAGACGATGTGCCCCTGACTTATACGGCAACAGTCACACCGGACGGTAAAACTTTTGCTGCACGGACCGTAGGCTACGGCGAGCAGACCGCAGAGACCTTTACGATCACCAATACCGGCACCGGTGCTCTTGCTTCTCTGGATGTGACCCTGACCGGAGCCAATGCCGACAGCTTCACGCTGGATAATACGGGTTTTAATACGAATCTGGCAACATCCGGCACCACAACTTTCACCATCAAGCCCAACACAGGCTTGGCCGCAGGCACTTACACCGCAACAGTTCGTGTAACAGCCACCAATTTGACCACGATTGATAAGACAATCCGCTTTACTGTTAATTCGTCCGGCGGCGGTGGCGGCGGTGGCGGCGGCGGTGGCGGCGGCGGAACAACACGCTACACAGTTAAGTTTGAAACAAACGGCGGAAACGCAATTACATCATCTTCCGTAACAAAAAATAGTGTTGTTAAAGAGCCGACTGCTCCTGCAAAAGAAGGTTTTACCTTTGACGGCTGGTACACAGATGAAAAATTGACTGCAAAATATGATTTTGCAAGCAAGGTTACAAAGGACTTTACGCTTTATGCAAAGTGGAACGAAAACGAAAAGCCTGTTGATCCGGTTGACCCACCAAAACCGACAGAATGGGAAAATCCGTTTACAGACATTCACAAAAACGACTGGTTTTATGATTCGGTGAAATACGCATACGAAAACGGTCTGATGAAAGGCGTATCAAATACGGAATTTGCACCCCAAAGCGATATTACAAGGGCAATGTTTGTTACAATTCTTTACAGAATGGAAAATGAGCCGCAGACAGCTGCAGCCGACTTTATTGACATAGAAAGCGGAAGCTATTATGAAAAGGCTGTTGCGTGGGCAAGCAATAACGGTATAATCTTCGGAATTTCCGAAAATCAATTTGCTCCGAATGATAATATAACCAGAGAGCAGATGGTAGTAATGATCTATCGCTATGCAACATTCAAGGGATATGATATAACGACAAGCGGCAGCACAGCCTATATGGACAACAGCGACATTTCAGACTATGCGAAGGACGCTGTAACATGGGCGGCGGAAAAGTCCATTATGACAGGTAATACGGATGGGAGCTTTGCACCAAAGGCCAATACGACAAGAGCGCAGGCAGCCGCGGTATTTATGCGTGTGCTGGAAAACCTAAAATAAAACAAAGCTTAATATTAAAACCGTTCTCTTAAAATGAGGACAAACGACGGCACAGCAGGCCGCCCGGTATAGAGGCAAAACGCCTTTATTGCCGGGCGGCTTTTTTTGTGCCTTTTTATATGATATTACAAAGCAAAGGAAACGAAAGCGATTACCGCATAAACAAAAAATTGCCCTGCATAGGACAAAATTATGCTTTTTGTCGGATATGCCCTGCGGCACGGAGGACACTTTATGAAGCACAGAGCAAAACGCAAAAAGCATAAGCCTAAAGGACATCACCGCAAATCTTCGGGAAAACATCACAGAAAACCACCACCGTATCATAGCCGTGCTCCGCCTCTCTCTTTTGTGCAAATTCAACAAAATTTACACAAAAGGGTGAAATTATGAAATTATTTTTTGAAAGGTGTAAAAAACTTGCAAGGTTAACCTCTATAATGGATGTTGAAAGGAGGTGCAACGGCTTTGAAAGATAAAAT
>CAZSWC010000094.1:0-3863 GCA_964610665.1 uncultured Lachnospiraceae bacterium | reverse complement strand
GGGCGGCGGTAAATAATCGTACCGATGAAAAAGGCTGCCGGTTGGCAGCCTTTTTCATATCGATAACGGACAGGGGGGTATTTTCCCGTAACGTAAGCGCTCAATAATGGCACGGCTGGAACAAAGGAGATCGGCTATCTTTTATCCCGTGCGGTTATTAAGCGCTTACTCTTTTTCTTCATTTTCTCTACCTGACGACAGAGATCGATATAGTCCCTTGATTCAGTATCGTCTTTTCCGGAGAAGAACTCCAGAACATCGGCGCTGACGGAATTCGGACGAGAGGTGCCAGCGTGTGCTATGGCATCCAAGCTGATGTGCAGCTCACGGGCAATAAGGAAAATAGTTTCGCCCTTCGGATTGCTGCGACAGATCTCCAAATCCATGATCGTTCTTGTATTCATGCTTAGCTTGCGAGCTAATTCTCGCTGAGAAAGGCCCCGTTCCTCTCTGGCCTCTCTCACAGCCTTTGCCAGAAGATCGAGCGCAACATACACATTCATCACCTCTACTACCATTTTAGTGTGTACTCCAGCTCACTTAAATTAGTATGTAGGGCAGTATTGTGATGTACTGTAACTCACCACTGGAAAGGAGTTGTATTTTTTGAACCAAATTTCTAAATTAAGGAATTTCCAGTAAAAGACCGCGTTTGTTGGTGCGATGCGGATAGCGGACCTTAGTCAAATTGATAGAAGCACTGCTATTTATCATATAGCTTTTACGGTTCTAAACGGTGTATTCAACTACACCGCTTTGTATTGCTTAAATTACCATATTTTCTTTTTCCATCGGCTCATTGTGCCGTTGGAAAATTTTTTTGAAATTTTTTGCCGAAAAGTGCGCAAAACCACCCCTCCCAATCGGGATATAAGCAAAGGGGAAAATACACCGCCTCCCGCGGTTCGGGAAGGAGGTGCAAAAACTCATGGAGCTGACGCCGTCCCAGAAGGAAACTGCTCGGCATGAATTCGACAGGCTATGCAAGATGGTGCTGCGCGGAGAGGCCATCGATTATGACAATCACATCGCATGGCGCTCCAAGCACGAGGCTTCCTTTTCGTGGTTGTCAGAAAGTCAGGAGAGACAGTTGGGCGTACTGGACGAGTACCCGTGCGAACGATTCTGCTTTCAGGTGCAGGGCTATACCATCCCTATCCGCAGCGAAATCCTTGCCAATGCCCTTGTGAAGCTGTCTGAGAAAAAGCGGGATATTATTCTGCTTGCGTATTTTTTGGATATGACCGATCAGGAGATCGCGGATAAGCTGGATATGGTCCGATACACCGTGCAGCGCAGACGTGCAAAGTCTCTTAAGGAATTAAAAAAGAAAATGGAGGTTGATAGCAGTGACGAACAAACCGGGTAATGCGAATGTATCCCTGCTCCCTTTCTCTACCATTGAAGCAGCATCTTCCGGAGATGTGGATGCGATCAATGCCGTGCTGCGGCACTACGAACGCTATATGGCGGCTCTGGCGACAAGGCGGCTCTATGATGAGAACGGCGTTGAGCATCTTTGCATTGATGAGGAAAAGCTATGCAGGATGCGAACAAAGCTGATCACCAAGATCATTGAATTCAAGGTGATCCGAACCGTGTGAATACATCTGCCGCTCAGGAATGTGTTTGCCCCTTTCCACACTTCTGCGGCGGCATCTCCGTGCATCTGCGAGGAAAGGCCCTTATCTCATGGATAAGAGCCTTTCCCGGCTGATACACAGCCTGATATATGCACCTTGAAAACGCGCGCTGCGCTGCATAGGCAAACGGATAACGTTCCGAGCCGGACGAGCCGGCAGACGGCGCGCCAAGACCCATCCAGATAACTGGACAGGCGAGCGAGCAAGCCAGTCTGTAACCGTGCGTGGCAGCACGGTGGCCATGACTCCGAGTTTGGGATAATGATACTCCCGCGTTGAACGCCCTCAAAGCATTGCGCGGCGCACCCATCAGCATGGGCCGGGGTGAGATTCCCGTGGGCTGCTGCCAGCGGCCATCCGGTTTGCTACTATTTATAGCGTGATAATAACAACTTATAACTTTTACTATTTTGGGAGGTATCCCCATGACAGATAAAATCGGCTTAACGATAGAAGAAGCCGCAGACTATACAGGCATTGGCAGAAACACCATGCGGAAGCTCGTGGAATGGGAGAAGATTCCCGTACTGCGGATCGGACGCAGATACATCATCCGCATAGATGTCATTCATAAGTTCATGGAAGCCAACCAGGGTGCAGATCTTCTGGTGCGGGAACAGGTCCGTGCGGTCAGATGAAGGACAGGACAGTGCGGAGCTTTTTATTTGCCGGTTCATGTGAGGTCTGCTATAATAGCAGACAACACATCATAACAGCTCCGTTTGCCGCTATGAGAGGAGAAGCACTATGGCAAAAGGTTCTGTAAGAAAAAAGGGAAAGAAGTGGTACTATCGGTTCTATGTAGAGGATGCCAGCGGCAACAGCGTCCAGAGGGAGTTTCCCGGCTCTGAGAGCAAGAGCGAAACGGAAGCTATGCTCCGCAAGGCCATGGCGGATTATGAGGAAAAGCAATTCGTAGCAAAATCCGAAAATCTAACCCTTGCAGGGCTGCTGGACAAGTGGATTGAGGAAGAACTGAAGCCCGGTTCTCTGAGCAACGGCACGGTGGCCGCCTACATCGACACAGCCAGACGCATCAAGAAGCACCCCATCGCCGACCGTAAGCTGAAGAAGATCACACCGGATCATCTGCAAAGTTATCTGGACCTGCTGAGCCTTGGCGGTGAATGGCCGGACGGCACGGTAAGGAAAGCGCTGAGCAGCGGTTCCATGCGGCAATACTCCGCCGTGCTGCAAGGTGCGTTCCGTTTCGCGGTATTCCCTAAGCAGTATCTCTCCTTCAACCCCATGCAGTACATCGTGTACCGCAAGAGGACGGAGGATTATGACCTGTTTTCGGAGGACGGAACGGATGAGGATGTTCCAATTATCCCGACGATCTCCTACGAACAGTTTCTTGAACTGAATGAGATGCTGTCCAAAAAGAAGAATCCCGCCCTTCTGCCCATCCAGATCGCATACTACACCGGACTTCGTATTGGCGAGGCTTGCAGCCTGACCTGGCAGGACATTGATTTGAAGAAGCAGCGGCTGACGGTGAGACGCAGCATCCGCTATAATTCGGTGCGGCACAGGACGGAGATTGGCACCACGAAGCGCAAAAAGATCCGCTCAGTGGATTTCTGCAACACACTGGCGGATATCTTGAAAGAGGCAAAGAAGGCGCAGATGCTTGACCGCCTTGCCTGCGGGCCGCTATACAGCCAGAATTACTACCTGAGCATTGAGGAAAAGAACCGCACCTACTATGAGGTCTACAGCCTGCCGGTTTCAGAGCATCCTCCAGAGGGCTATCAGGCGATCAGCCTTGTCTGTGTGCGGCAGGATGGCAGGTATGAGTCTCCGGCAACGGTTTCCAATATGTGCCAGACAGCGAAGAAAAGAGTGGACGGTATGGAGAGCTTTCATTTCCATCAGCTTCGCCACACCTTCACCAGCAATCTGCTGTCCTACGGCGCAGCGCCGAAGGACGTGCAGGAGCTTCTTGGCCATTCGGATGTGACGACCACAATGAATATTTACGCACACGCAAGCAGAGAGGCTAAGCGCGATGCCGCGAAACTGCTGGACAAGGTGCAATAAGACTTTCCCTTGTTCTTTCCTGACAAGGGAAAAAACAAGGGAAATTGAGAGTAGAGAAACATCCAGACGCCTTGAAAAGCAAGCAATTTCAGCACTTTTGAGAAAAATGATTTACAAATTCAGATTTTTGACAAGCCCTGAAAAATCGAACTACTGTTATAAGGCAAAAATTTCTGC
>CAZSWC010000093.1:0-4136 GCA_964610665.1 uncultured Lachnospiraceae bacterium | reverse complement strand
CGTCAAGAACTCGAATCTTGACGGCTCTTTGATTTTAGCGATTGTGGTGTGATTATGCGTTGATTGAATTCAGGTCAATGTTGTATGTGGTTGCCAGCTTCTTGATTGCGTCAATGGCAAATGAGAGATTGGTGAATGTATCTGCTGTCACTTCATCTTTTGAAATGGTATCGAAAATCTCTACAGGTACGCACATTTTTTCGGTGTGGCACTCAGGCTCTTCATTGGTCATGAAATAGGGGTCAAAATGATGAACCTTCTGAATTGCCTTGTCTGTGGTCTTAACAGTCCCATTGATGGTGTAAGTCACCTCGGTTGGCGAATCAGAGTCATCACTGAGCGTGTATCCTGAAATTACCGTGAATTTTCTGTCGTTTGTGACGTGCTTCTTGCGCTTCATCTTTTGACCTTTCGTGAATCGGTTCCATTACGAACTGATTCACACTATATCAGACCTTGAGGATAGATGCAACAATCAGACCATCTTATGATTGATGCAATACTGCACTATCTCATAGCGGGTTCCAAGGGCGTTACGCCTATTGACCCCGTTACCGTAATCACCCCTCTTTGCTGCAAGGGCGATGTCTAGAATCTGGTTTACTCTGTCCTGCACTCTCTGGTAGTTTCCGCCCAATGCCCTCTTTCGTTCGTTCCCCGTTCCATACTTGCCACGAATGGCATCTTGGGCCATCTGCTCTATGTCAGCGCTTGGTGTTGTCGCTGGGGTCTTTGCTCCACTAGGATTCGCATATGACTTCCATTGCTCAGCTGACATGTTAGCAATGTCGAGGTCTAGTGAGCCGTTGTATCCCGTCAGTCTGCCATTGGCGCTGTATTGGAATATGGCATATGCACCATTGCCCCAAGGCTTCTGCTGATACCCCGTTCTTGCGTTGTTGGCGTATTGCGCCACCCAAGTGCCGCAATCGTACTTCTTGCAGAGTTCCCAAGGGAACTGACTTTTGCTTGCATATATGATGGGTCTTACCCCAGTAAGCTCAATCACCCTGTTTATGCACTGCTCAAGATAGGCGAGATTACCCCATCTGTGATTTCCCTGACGCTCCCAATCGAGCGCGATTATTCCGTGGGAGATGTATCCGCTTATGCTCTTGACGAAATAGTCAATCTCGCCATTGGTTCCGTTGATGTAATGATAGACTCCCCAACACTTGCCGAGATGAATGCACTGCTGAATCACTCTGTCGCAATCAGGGTTCGTGTAGTTGATTCCCTCTGTGGCCTTGGATATTACGAAATCGCAGGGTACCTTTGATATGTCAATGCCATGCTGCCAGTTGCTTACGTCAATTCCGTTCATCAGCTGCCTTCCTTCCCCTGTCTAGTGAAACCTGCCATCCAACCCACCTGTAAAGCCTTTCCTTGTATGACGCATAACTGCCGTCAGTATGCTGTGAAAGTTCGAAAGCAAGATACTCAAGGGCCTTCCGCGTGTGTTCGCTGCTTTCGTCTTTCCAAGGGATGAAGTATTTATCTCGCATGTCGTTTCCAGTAGGTTGATTCCCGATAGGTCGAAACTCTCACACTAGATTACAACTCCTTCCTCTAGAAGTGCCCTTATCGACCTCAGTTCGGTCGATGTCGCTGCTATTCCAGCAACCGTGACGTTGCTGAATCGGCAATGACCCGTCATGTCCCCGATACGAACCCATTTTGAATCTGAGACGAATCCTGTGTCCATCATCCTGTTCTCCCTCACGACTACGCAGGGGGTGAGGTCAAGCATGTATTGAGGTGCTATTCCCAGCTTTGAGCTTACCGAGTAGTCATCCCTCAGGCTGTAGGGAACCTCATACGTGCAATTTCCCTCGCCCGTGGCAACCGGTACCTCATTTACCTTGGCAATTGCAACGCAATCGCCACTAAGCACATTTATTCGGTAATAGAGAGAGACGTCAGAATCCATCACCCTATCGGCGTCAACGGAAATGGCCCCGATGAATGGCAACCAAAGCTCAACCTTGGCATTCGTGTAGTCCATTGCATTCGAATGGGTGCCGCTGACGTGAACGCTGCCGCAATCAATCTCGATTATGTCATCACCGACATAAGCAACGTCAATCTTGGAATCATATCCGCCAATCTGCAAGTTTCCCCTAGAGTCTGACGGAATTGGAGCGAAGAACTTGAGAAGGCTTGAGATGTATTGCGTAAGCTCAATCTTGTTCTCGCTGTAAAGGTTCTTGGCGTATGTCTCCAATGACTTGAGGTCATCGACCGTGACCTTATATACCCTCACGATTCCATAGCTGTCGGAAATAACCGATTTGGCAATGGCAACGGCTGTTATGCGGATTCCGTATGCCGAACTGTAATCGCTCTCTGGTGTGAAGTCTATAGTTCCGTCAGTAGCCTTTACGGTCTGCTGCTCCCCATTGGGGTCGATGTACGAAAGTTGTGGTTCCGTCTGCCACTCATAGCCATCGGGATAGGTGAACTTGATTGTGTAGTTGGTACCTATGCTCATTGTGGCGGGTTGGGGGTCTGCCGTTGCGTTGCTGAGCGTATAGGTCACACTATAGCCCGTTGTTATCTGATATGCGGTGGCAGTGACCCTGATAGAGGTGGCCCCGGTTGGTACCGTCCATTCTAGGATGCCCGATTCGTTGGCATCAACTTGAGTCTCAGCCGTCCCGCCTGTTCTGTAGTACAGGGAAGGCCATCTGTCCTTGGTGAACTCGTATCCGCTGTTGGCGGTAAAGGTGAGCGTGTACTTTTCTCCCTCTGTCATCGAAGAGGGCTGGGGGGTCACTGACGCATTAGACAGCTCATAGGTTGGGGTGATGCTCTTGGGTATGGCTGTGGCGGTGGCAGTTATGGTGACTCCACCCTCGGTGATTCCAGTTGGCGTGAACGTAAGAACCCCGTCAACAGCGGTCTTTGTCACGGTACCTGTGGAGTCAACCCAAGTGGCGGTCGGCTGGGTCTTGAACTCGTAATCGTCCTGTGGGGTGAAAGTTATTGAGTATTCGGTTCCGTCAGTCACCGTAGAGGGTTCCTGAGAAGCAACGCATTGGGTGAGGTTGTATGTTACGTCATACGTCTTGGCAACGGGGCCGGGTAGCCCATAAGAAAACCCGTGAAACTCAATGTTCGAGTAGTCAGCAAGGTTGCTCACCACATCTGGTGAGAAATAGAATCCCCATTCGGAATAATGGTTGGTGGAATAGCGAACAAGTGTGCCGAACTTCCTTACTTGAACGCCATTATGCGTACCCTCTTGCAGGGGGATTCTGCCAACGTCGCAATATATGTAAGTGTTGTCTGGGTCATTGAATTCATAATCCGCGGTCAGTGAGCTGTCCCAAGCCGAGTTAAGGCCAACGAATACGACAAAGCCCCGATATTCGTCATAGTATTTGTATTCGGCTTCAGTATCGTTTTGGGGTATGAGTGTTCCAGCTGAACTGAACATCCAATCGTCGGAGTAAGTAAGCGCATTTTTTCCACTTTGCTGGCGGTATGATACGGGCGAGCCTGTCTCTCGGCTGAAAACAAACGTCTTTGTTGCCATGCTATCAGCTCCCTATCGTTGCGGGTATCGGTGCTCCGATAAGAGCGACCATCACCATATCCGGCTGACGCTCGAATGTGTATGGATATTCGAGCTTCTTAGAGTCGATTCGTACATCAGAGTTATACACCGCGCTTGCGCTGTATGGGTCCTTGTCCTCGGCACCGTCAAGGTTCCCCCTGAGGTCTAGAATCTGAGTCGAATAGCTCATGAGAACGTCAACCGAGAGTGACAGCGCCCAAAGGTTGTTCCTGACATATCGCACGCCCACAACGAAATAGTAGCGCTCGAATGCGGGAATGTATACGTAGTTGTAACCCGTGGGGTCGGTGCCAATCTCAACATACGGGTTGAGAACGTCTGTCGAATCGCGGAAGGTTCCGCTGAGCGCCTTTTCACCCGTCAGCGACTTGGTTACCTTCTCCCTAGGGCTGTCGGTCTTGTAAAGTCTAATCTCAACCATATCAAAAGGCCGGGGCACGTGTGTACCCCGGCCATCTCCAATCCACTATAGGGAACTATTGCGCCTGAGCATCAGAGATATAGAACACTACGAAATTCTCATTGAGGTCATTGAAGTAACCTGCATCGAACTTGT
>CAZSWC010000092.1:0-4317 GCA_964610665.1 uncultured Lachnospiraceae bacterium | reverse complement strand
AACGGTATTTGTTGTTTGTCCGCTGACTTCTTACCGCCAGCGAACGAGTCGCACTTTCCCAAAAGGGGTCATTGCTGGAGGCGTTGCGGGGCGTAGTGTTCTTGATGAGGTTGTCGATGAGGGACAGCACATCCTTTTCCTCCCGCACATAGACGAAGGGATTGTAGCAGTCGGACTGTTCGGGGTCGATGAGATTGAATACCCGCACTTCATAGCCGAGAGACAGAAGAAGGCCCCCCGCAGCCTTCAGCAGTTCCCCTTTGGGATCGGTGACCAAATAGGAGCAGTTGGCCGAATAGAGGCCCGGTTTACAAAAGTAGCGGGTCTTGCCGCTGCCGGAGCCGCCAATGACCAGAACATTCATGTTGCGCTGGGTGACGTAGCCGTCCATGCCCAGCCGGACGCGCTGAGTCAAAATGATATTGGCGTCCTTATGCTGGTGATCCATATACTTCCGGCACAGCGCCCTTGGGTCGCCCCATTTAGCGCTGCCGTATTCCTCACCCGGTCTGCGGTTTTCTCTGCCGGAGTAGTAAAGGGCAATGCCGAACGCATAGATGATCAGGCTCACCAGCATAAATTTCGGTGTATGCGCCGTCCATCCAATGGAAAAGGGGCGCTCCAGCACTTGGCTGAAACGCCCCATCCATTGAAAGAGGTTCATACCGTCCTCGTAGGCATAGGCAGCGATTGCCGCCAGCCAGAGGACCAACGGGGAAAGCGCCGCCCACACAGGGGCGGCGCTGTGAAAGTCATTCTGCCGCAAGGCTTAGTACCCCGTCTTGGGCAGCTTCACCGTTGTTTTGGTGTAGACGGTAGTGAGCCAGCGGGACACTGCCTGAATCCACTGCCCGTTGTAAAGGCCACCCACATCCGCCACATTCACAATGCCGGAGTTGTTGGCAAGACCGCTGCGGGCGGTGGCGTAGATATAAGGCGTTTCTACCTGTGCAAAGCCCGCCTTTACATTTCCGAATACGAACATGACTTCGGTGACGCGCTCATTGGCGGCAAGGCCGAGGACAGCGGGGCGGGCGTCCAATACATAAACCTTGCTTGTACTCAGATTGTCCGCCAAAGTGCGGTAATCCCCGGAGAGGTTGGTCTTATAGACCACCTTGTAGGAAAGCGGCTGGTTGTAGCTGCCTGTGACGATCTTATTCAGCGCCACCTGCGCGGGAAGCTGGTCGCGCCAATAGAAGGAGTCGAGGGCGACGTTGGAGCTGTTCTTGATCTGTGAGAACACGTAGCGAATCGGCTGACCGGGTACTGCCTGCACAGGGCCGGTTTTCTTGATGGATACGCCGGTGGAAACGCTGGTATTCTGCACTTCAAAGGTGACGATCTGACCGTTGAACTCCAGATAGGCGGTCATCACTGTGGGGTTGATGGAGTAATTCGCAGGCGCTTTGATCTCACGGACGGTATAGCGGGACAACGGCAGCGTCTTGGAAACGGCGCGTCCGTTGCGGTCGGACTTGATGGTGTCCACCACATTACCCGCCCTATCATAGATCTCAAACACCGCGCCCTCCAGCAGCGTCCCGGCAGGCAGGCCATTGGTGACATTATCATCTGCGGATTTCTTGATGATCTGGATCTGGCCGCACTCCGCAGTATTGCTCCACTCAATCTCCGTGGTGGAGCCGTAGCGGACATAGATGGTTTTCAGCTCCGGATCAAGTACATAGCCGTCTGCCGCCTTGATCTCACGCAGATAGTAGCGGCCATCCTCCAGCCCTTCATCGGCATAGAGATAGCCGTCCTGATCGGTGACATATTCACCGATGGGGTTGTGACTGCTGTCGTACAGCAGGAACACCGCGCCGTAAATGCCCTTGCCTGTTGCCTTGTCCACCTTGTGGAGCAAAATGCGGGAGGACTTGTGGTTGGTGATCTCCAGCGTGGCCGTCTGCCCGTCCTTGACCTCAATGCGGTGGGGCGTGGTATCCAGCAGGTAGCCGGACGCGGCTTTCAGCTCCGTCACGGTGTACCAGCCGCTTTCCAGTTCAGGAAGCTGGATCACACCATTATTGTCCGTAGTGTAGCTGCCAATAATCTCGTCGTTCATCTTACGCACCTCAAACTGAACGCCGGAAATACGCTTGCCACTGTCTTTGTCGCTCTTGATAATCTGCAACCCGCCCACAGGCGTGTTGTAAAAATAAAGCGTCTGCGTGTCATTGGGGTTGACCACCACGGTCTGAGGGGTGCTGTCCAGTACATAGCCGGGGATCGTTGCGGTTTCCGTTACCACATAGGTATCAGGAGCCAGCCCGGAGAGAATGATTTTACCGTTTTCATCGGTGTAATAGAGTCCGTTGGAGCTGATCTGTCCCTCAGCGTCCGCGACGAACTGTCCGGAGGAAGTAGTGATGGTAAAAGTCACGCCTTTCAGCGCCTTACCGGTCACGGCGTCCTTTTTTACAATGATGAGCGAACCTTTCGGCGCGTTGCGGAACTCCAGCGTCACGGTCTGGCCCGCCTTGATGGTGGCCGTCTGCGGCGTATCGTCCAGTACATAGCCGCTCTTGGCGCGGGTTTCTTTTACCACCAGCGTTGTGCCGGGGTTGATGCCGCTGATCGTGAAGCTGCCCGCGCTATCCGTCACGAACTTGCCGTTGGCGTCACCCACCACAGTTCCGTCCGAAGTGGTGACGAAAAACTCTACATCCGAGAGGGGTTCGTGTGTCACGCTGTCGATCTTTTTTACCAGCAAGCTGCCCTTGGGACTGTTGCCAAAATAGAGCTGCACCACATCCTGCTGCTTGCCGCTGATGTAGACCGTCTGCGGTGCGGAGTCGATGACATGGCCGCTGTCACTGGCAAGCTCCTCGACGATATAAGTGCCTTCTTTCAGCCCCGTCACGGTGAAGCTGCCATTGGCGGAAGTCTTGTAGGTGCCGATGACTGTGCCGCCTGTGCCGGAGGTGCCGGTCAGATACTTCACCTGAAACACAGCTCCCTGCACCGCTGCGCCCGTCACGCTGTCGTACTTCCACACGACGAGGGCAGAGAGCGGAATATTTTCAAAGGTCAGCACTTTACCGGTGCCGGACTTGATGTAGACCTCCTGCGTGGCCTCCTTGATGGCGTACCCCGTGGGCGGCTCCTGCTCCGTTACCTTGTACCAGCCGTCCCGCAAACCGGTGAGCTGGAACTGACCGTTCTCGCCGGTGTAGTAGGTGCCGAGGTCGTTGATCTCACCGCTGCCGGTGTTGTTGCTGGCGTAGGTAACATGGAATTTCGCGCCCTGCAAGGGGTCTCCCGTCACGCTGTCTACCTTTTTGACGGTCAGCGCGGGCTTCTGATGGTTTTCAAAATACACGGTGTGGTCGCGGTTAGGGTAGAGGGTGGCAAGCTGAGAGGGCGCGTCCAGCAGATACGGCGACGGCACGGATTTTTCGCTGATTTCGTACACACCGGGCAGCAGGTTTTTCAACTCTGCCTTGCCCTCGCTGTCTGTCTTGATCTGATCGACGCTGTGACCGTCTGCGGCGCGGACTTCAAACACGGTATCTGCGATGGGCTCGCCGGTGTCGGCGTCGTGCTTGTAGACAGTCAGGTTGGGACGCTTCTGGTTTTCGATGGTCAGGGTGCTGGTTCGGCCTGCGAACAGCTCCATGTGATACTCCCGCAGGTCGAGAATGTGAGAGGAATCCGTGGCGGTTTCCCGCACGGAGTACACGCCGGGCTCCAAATCGGCAATCAGAATCTCACCCTGTTCATTGGTGGTGCGGTCAAGATAATGCGTTCCGTCCTCGATCTTGGCGATACGGAAATGAACATTTTTCAGGCGGCTACCGTCTGCGCTGGTCTTAATGATCTGCAACGAGGGCTTGATGGTATTGGTGAATACGAACTGTGCGTCCTCGTTGGCGTCAAGCTGGATGATACGCTGGGCCTGGTCGATGATATAGCCCTCACAGGCTTTTTCCGTCACCACATACGCGCCGGTGGGCAGCTTGGAAAGGTCGATCTCGCCGTTCTGGTCGGTGGTAAATTCCTTGGGGCCGTAATCACCAGCCACGGACTTAATTTCAAAAACTGCATTAGGAATGACCTTGCTGGGATCGGTGCTGTCTACCTTGATGAGCCGCATACCGGGCTTCACATCATTGAAGAACAGCAGCTCCTTGATGCCGTCGCCGGCAGACAGCTCCACCTCCTGCGGCGTGGTGTCGAGGATGTGGCCATCGCTGCCGGTATCCACCTCCACGGCGCGGTAGGTGCCGGGAGCAGCATCGGTCAGGAGGATTTCACCAAACTCGTCCGTGCGGAATTTACCGAGAGAAACACTGTCTCGGAAAATTTCAA
>CAZSWC010000091.1:0-4325 GCA_964610665.1 uncultured Lachnospiraceae bacterium | reverse complement strand
TGATTATATCAAAATCCTTGAGAATGGGGTGACAACTTTTATGATACAACATCATTCCATTCTTTTATTCACATGTTGGTTTTACAATTTTATTTTTAATACAACCAGGCTTTTGTCACTGGAATCTAAATCGAAAACTGCTCCATCATCTGAACCATGGTTGCCACCTGTGCGGTCTGTTCTTCACTGACAGCTGCGGTTTCTTCGCTGGTAGCAGAATTATTATCAACAATTTCTGCAACTCTGGCAACATTTTCATCAATCTTAAGCATAGCTGTTGCTTCTTCCCGAAGTTCCTCTGCCATTTTCTCCATCATCTCCGTTGCCTGTCTGGCACCTTCCATGACTTCTACCATGCTGTCAGCCGTAATATCTGCAAAATTAATTCCCTTTTGAACCGCTTCCACGGTAGCATCAATCAATTTTCTGGTCTCACCTGCTGCATTCGCAGATTCTTCTGCCAAGTTCTTTACCTGATCCGCCACCACCGCAAATCCCCGTCCTGCTTCTCCGGCTCTGGCTGCTTCAATGGCTGCATTTAAAGAGAGCAGATTGGTCTGATTTGCAATATCTTCAATGGTTCCAATAATAGCGCGGATTTCATTGGAGCATTTTTCAATTTCTCCAATAGCTGCTTTTAATTCCTGCATTTTTGCATTTCCATCAAGCAGGGCTTCTCCGGCTGCAGAAGAAATTTTTACCGTTTCCTTTGCATCTTCGGCTTTTTCTTCCATAGAAGCAGACATCTGCTTTACCATATCCGCTACTTCCTGCATCTTAGCAGCCTGTACGGTACTTCCTTCTGCCAAATCCATAGAAGCCTTTGCGAGCTGTTCGGAGCCGCCGTCAATTTCCTGAGCAGAATTTCTAAGAGTATTTAACATTTCTTTGGTTTCTGAAATAATCTCTTCCATGGCATCTTTGATTTTCACAAATTCACCAACATATTCTTCCTTAACCTCTACTCTGTAGTTTCCCTCTCCCATGGAAGCTAACACTTTGGCAATCTCCGTAATCATCTTTGCGAAGTTCTCTTTCATATAAGAAAGAGCACCTACCATATGCCCTACTTCACTGTTATCCGCTTTCATATCTCCTAAATCAGCATTCAGGTTTCCTTTTGCCAACTCTGATAAAGCTGCAGAAACTCCAATGATTGGCTGCAGCAATTCTGTTCTTGCAAAACGAATGGTTATAATAATCATATAGAGCAATACCGCACAACAAAGCACGAAGATAATTTCACAAATAATCACAATGAAATTTACACTATTCAGGTATCGTTCCATTCTGTCTTCAATGGTAGAAATTGCTTCATCGGTCAAACCACTGATTTCATCCACAATCTCCATATATTCCGTTCCAAAAACCAATGCCATGGCATTTACCGTATTGCCGGCTTTAGATTCTGCCAGAGATTCCTCTTCCAAAGGAACCAGTCCATTTGATAAACCGGCAATCTGTTCCAGCATTTTCCATTCAGAATCTTTGATATCATTTTCCTGTAACCCTGCCCAGGCAATATCCCGATTCTTATCTTCATTCAATTCTTTCATATAGTTATCATAATACAAGTCATTTCCTGTCGTTGCAAAAGTCTGCACCGCTGAAGTCAGATTCTTAGACCCTATCCGGTACTGATTCAGAAACATTACCGTTTCTAACTGCTCTGCACTTGCAGAACGGGAATAAGTCGTCATAAAAATAAACACAATTAACATTGCAATTGCAGTTCCTCCCACAATATACATCTTTTTGGTGAGGTCTTTCAATCTGGCTTCCTGACTCAGATGCTTGTCATATCCATCCAATATTTTCTGACTTACGTTTTCTGCTTTGGTTGTTCCTGCCATAAGTTTTTCCTCCGTATCCTGTTTATATTTCCACTGCTCCCTTGTTGTCAATTCTACTACATTTTTGAGCATGTTCTTTTAAATTGTACTCTTTCTGTCTTTTGGTGTCAATCAATCCCACCAGAATTTTCATTATATCATCTGGTTATATCTGTCATAACCACCGACATTCTTTTCCTCTTTTATTATTTCCAAAGGAATTCTTCTCTTTTATGTAAATGCAAAGCTTTTATAAAATTCTAAAAATTTTATTAAAAAAATAAAAAATAATCTATTTACATCTCTTTTTTAAATTGTATAATAAACTCAGATGAAATATCGCCTTTCCCAAATAGTTAGTATTGTTTTCTAATTATCAAGGAGAGGACTGACATTATTTATCAATCTTTATCAATCAAATCACACAAAGGAGAATACCATGTTCAAGAATCTGAAAATCAACGAATGCTTAAAGAAATCATTTACTATGGTTTCACTGCTTGCATCTGTTGCAGGTGTTATTGGAGGTATCATGCTGTTGGTTGTTTCCAATCAGTATGATAAAGCCCTTACCAATTACGGTTTTTCCCAAGGGGATATTGGAAAAGCCATGATTGTGTTTACTGACATACGAAGTACCACACGAGGTATTATCGGTTATGATGACGTAACTCTTATTAACAGTTTCTTGGAAACCCATGAGGAACGAAAAGCCAAATTTGAAGAGTACTGGGAAATCGTAAAAAATACCACTACTACCCAGGCTGAGAAAGATGCCTATGAGGACATCAGCCGCCATTTGGAAGAATACTGGGAAATTGAACAGAAAGTTATCGATATCGGTGCCACGCCGGAAACCGCTGCCAGTCAGCAGGCGCAAGCACTAATGAATAATGAAGTGGCTCCCATTTATCAGGAAGTTTACGATGATATGCTGGCCTTGTTGGATATCAATGTAAATCAGGGAAATAACTTATCTACTACCTTAACAATTTTAAGCACGGTATTGTTAATTGCCATTGTTGTCATTGTTGTCGTTGCCTTTATTGTTGCCGGCAGAATGGGAAATTCCATTGCCAAAGGAATTTCTGAACCCTTAATTGCTTTCGCAGCTCGTTTGAAAACCTTTGCCAAAGGTAATTTAGCGGATGACTTCCCAACAGTAGATACTCAGGACGAAGTGGCTGAAATGATTGATACCGCTAACGAAATGAAAGCAGACTTAGAGCTTATTATTTCGGATATGGGTCACCTGCTTTCCGGAATGGCAGAAGGCAATTATGCTGTAAAATCCAAAGACTTAAAAATTTATCAGGGTGAATTCGGCAGACTGCTTCAATCCATGTTTGCTTTAAGAAATGGTATGGTATCCACCATCCGTAACATTGAAGAAGCTTCCAGCCAGGTATCTGCCGGTTCCACCAACCTTGCAGAAGCTTCCCAGAGTCTGGCAGAAGGCGCTACCGAACAGGCCGGTGCTGTGGAAGAACTTCAGGCAACCATTACCACCATTACGGAAAACATTGATAAAGCAAGTATACAGGCGGATGATGCCTATGCAGAAGCTAAGAAATATGCTGATGAAGCCATGAACAGCCGTAATTACACGGAGGCTATGATGGTGGCAATGCAGCACATTGATGATACTTCCAAAAAAATTGCCAATATTATCGGCGAAATTGAAGACATTGCTTCCCAGACCAATCTTCTTTCTCTGAATGCTTCTATTGAAGCTGCTCGTGCAGGAGAAGCTGGACGGGGATTTGCAGTCGTAGCTGACCAGATTCGTCAGTTAGCAGAACAGACTACCCAGTCAGCAGTAAATACCAGAGAATTAATTGAAGGCTCTCTTGTGGAAGTAAATGAAGGAAATAAAGCAGCAGAAAAAGTATCTTCTTCCATTACCATGATTGCTGACGGTATTGAATCTGTAGCAGAAACTTCCAGAGACATCAGCATTGTTTCCAAAGATCAGGCAAATGCTATGGGACAGGCAGAAGCCGGTATCAACCAGATTTCCGAAGTTGTTCAGTCTACTTCCGCTATTGCAGAAGAAGCTTCCGCAACCAGTGAAGAATTATCTGCACAGGCAGATGCTTTAGATTCCTTAATCGGACAGTTTATTTTACCGGATAATATCTAATTCTATAAAAAGATTTATAAGAAGTAAGAGCTGTCGCATTAAGAAAATTAACTTTTGTTTTTAATAATTAAATCTTAGTGCAACAGCTCCCTTTTTTATTTTGCAGCAGCCCCTTTTATCTTACTCCTTTTCCTTTGTACTTTCCTCCATGTTATCGGGGATACTGTCCGCCAAACACAGGGCTCCCCAGCCTACTTTTGAATTCGGATATTCTCTTTCACCACGAATCGTTTTCGCACCTTTTCTAAGATAAGCTTTCAACTTTTCTCCATATAAATAGCGGTCATTCCCTTGTACGATTCCCTCTGGTGTCAAGTAGTTGCTACAAACTTTTTTTATTATTTTTGCAA
>CAZSWC010000090.1:0-4442 GCA_964610665.1 uncultured Lachnospiraceae bacterium | reverse complement strand
GTTAAAAAGCAGTTTCCCTAAGAAATTGCCTGCCATAAAAAAGAAAAGGGTACAGGTATCACAAACAGGATAAAAACAAGTCGTATCAGCAAGGACAGGATGTTAATAAACAAAGTCTGGTTGGTTTTTCCAAGGCCATTGAGGATACTTGTTAAAGTGGTATGAAGGTATAAAAATGGACAGAGAAAACTTAAACTGCGGATGAAAGTGCCTGCTAAAACACTGTTAAAAAGCAGTTTCCCTAAGAAATTGCCTGCCATAAAAAAGAAAAGGGTACAGCATAAACCTAAAAGGAGGCAGAAACATAAGGTGCTTTTTAAGGTTTTTTTTAGTTTCCTGGTATTGTTTTTGGAAGCAGCTTCAGAAACAGTGGGAAGAAGCAGTACAGAAGCTGAATTCGTAAAAGTAGAAGGAAATAAAACCAGACTTAAGGCCATGCCTGTCAATACACCATAGATACTTAAGGCATTTTCGGATGAATAACCAAATTCTTTTAAGCGGATTGGGATAGATACCGTCTCATAGCTTTGCAGAAGATTTACAATCACGCGGTTTAAGGTTAGAGGAACAGAGAGTGTCAGCAACTGTTTTGTGACCTGGAAAACGTGGGAATTTTCAGAAGAATCACTATTGTCTTGGAAAACAGGGGAGGAATCCTTTTTTTCCCCTTTTTTGGGGGTATGAAAAAAATAAAAAAGAGAAATCAGTAAGGAGGCGGTTTCTCCCAGAAACATGCCGATGCAGGTTAGGGCAATGGTAGGTGTACGGTTGCGGAAAATAAAATAAGCATAGAGTAAAAACACACTGGCAACACGGACCAGTTGTTCTGTAAGTTGTGTTAAAGCAGGAATTTTTGTGTTTTTCATTCCGTAAAAGTATCCATTAAAGCAAGAGTGGAGGGCAGAAAGAGGAAAGGAAAAGGCACAGATACGAAGTAAGGAACTGCAGCGTTTTTCCTGTAAAATATAAAGGGAAATATTTTCTGCCTGTCCGTAAATAATCATACTGTATAATACAGAAAGAGAAAAACTTAAGGCACATCCGCAAAATAAAAATTTTTTGCATAAAACTTCATTTTTTATCCCCAGACTGGCGGCTGTATATCGGGAAACTGCAGTCTGGATTCCGGCACACGTAAGAGAAAAGGCAAGCATAAGAATAGGGGAAATTAATTGAAAAATTCCCATAGATTCTTCTCCGAAGGTGTGGGAAATAAAAAGCCGATATAAAAAACCAATTCCCCGGCACAGCAGGCCGGAAAAACTTAAAAGAAGGGTTCCGTATACAATAGAACTTTTTTTGAATGAAAACAATAGAGACCTCTTTCGGGCAGCATATTATTATTAGAGTATATGAAATGGCTTTTATTGACAGAACAAAATAGGCAATGTTATGTTATACTTCATAGGAAAATACGTAGGTATCAATAAAGAGAACAGGAATGCAGGGAGAAAGAATATGGCAGAAAAAGTAGTGGTAGGGTTGTCCGGAGGTGTGGATTCTTCCGTGGCAGCATATTTATTAAAAAAGCAGGGGTATGATGTAATTGGTGTTACCATGCATATGTGGCAGCCGGAAGGCGACGACAGTGAGCCGGCATCGGTAACCGATGCCAGAAAAGTAGCAGAGGCTTTGGAGATTCCATATTATGTATGCGATTTTAAAAAAGTGTTTGAAGAAAAGGTCATGAATTACTTTGTGGAGGAATATTTACAGGGGCACACGCCAAATCCCTGTACCACCTGTAATCGTTTTGTAAAATGGGAAGCATTGCTTGAACGAAGCAAAGAGCTGGGAGCCGACTATATTGCAACCGGCCATTACGCAAGGATTTTTCAGCTGCCAAATGGCAGGTATACCATAAAAACAGCGGCAACTTCCGCAAAGGATCAGACCTATGCTTTGTATAATCTGACACAAAACCAGCTGGCCCATACCCTGATGCCGGTGGGAGAATATAGCAAAGATGAGGTGCGAAAGATTGCTGCAGAGGCAAACATTCCGGTTGCTGGAAAGAAGGACAGTCAGGAAATCTGTTTTATTCCGGATAACGATTATGCCGCCTTTATTGAAAAAAAAGCAAAGGGAAATGTTCCCGGGCCGGGCAACTTCATAACCAAGGAGGGGAAGATACTTGGACAGCACAAAGGAATCACCCATTATACTATCGGCCAGAGGAAGGGACTGAATCTGGCCATGGGGCATCCTGTATTTGTGACAAAAATCTGTCCCAAAACAGGAGATGTGGTGATTGGGGAAAATGAAGATATTTTTTCCAATACCTTAATTTGCGACAGAATTAATTTTATGGGAATGGAAGACTTAAAGGAACCCAGAAAGGTTTTGGCTAAGATTCGTTATGCTCATAAAGGAGATTTCTGCCTGTTGGAGCGAATCAGCGAAACACAGCTTAGATGCACCTTTGAAAAGCCGGTGCGGGCAATTACACCGGGACAGGCAGTGGTTTTTTATGAAGAGGATTATGTTCTGGGGGGAGGAACCATTCTCGGATAGAAAAAGGTGGAAAAAAATAGAAAAAATGTAAAACAAAAAGAGAAATTGGAATAATTTTATAAATATATCTTGAATTTTAAATATAAATTAGGTACAATAACTCTGCTGATAAAATTTTGACAAGGACATACTATGTCCTGTCAGGAAAATATAAATTCATTTTTAGGAGGAATTAAAAATGGCAGTAAAAGTAGCAATTAATGGTTTCGGCCGTATCGGTCGTCTTGCATTCAGACAGATGTTTGATGCAGAAGGATATGATGTAGTAGCAATCAACGACTTAACAAGTCCTGACATGCTTGCACACTTATTAAAATATGACACAGCTCAGGGTCCTTACAAATATGCAAGCACTGTAAAAGCTGGTGAAAGCTCAATCACAGTAAACGGAAAAGAAATCACAATCTATGCAAAAGCTAACGCAGCAGAACTTCCTTGGGGAGAATTAGATGTTGACGTAGTTCTTGAATGTACAGGTTTCTACACATCTAAAGAAAAAGCTTCTGCTCACTTAACAGCAGGTGCTAAGAAAGTTGTTATCTCTGCTCCAGCAGGAAATGACCTTCCTACTATCGTTTACAATGTAAACCACAACACATTAACAGCAGAAGATAAAGTTATCTCCGCTGCTTCTTGTACAACAAACTGCTTAGCTCCAATGGCAAAAGCATTAAACGATTTAGCTCCTATCATGAGCGGTATCATGACAACAGTTCATGCTTACACAGGTGACCAGATGATTCTTGACGGTCCTCAGAGAAAAGGCGATAAGAGAAGAAGCCGTGCAGGTGCTCAGAACATCGTTCCTAACAGCACAGGTGCTGCAAAAGCTATCGGTTTAGTTATTCCTGAATTAAACGGAAAATTAATCGGTTCTGCTCAGCGTGTTCCTACCCCAACAGGTTCTACAACAATCCTTATTGCTGTTGTTAAAGGAAACGTTACAAAAGAACAGATTAACGATGCTATGAAAGCTGCTTCTACAGAATCTTTCGGATACAACACAGATGAAATCGTATCTTCTGATATTATCGGAAGCACATTCGGTTCTATCTTCGATGCTACACAGACAATGGTAGCTCCTATGGAAGATGGCAATACACAGGTACAGGTTGTTTCTTGGTATGACAATGAAAACTCCTATACAAGCCAGATGGTTCGTACAATCAAATACTTTGCTGAATTAGGCTAATTAGAAGACGAATCAGTTTATAAAGACCTGTTAAGGTCCGGTCTTAAGGGACCGGACCTTTTTTAAAATGTGAATAGAAGGAGGCATATAAAATGTCATTAAACAAAAAAAGTGTAGATGATTTTAATGCAAAAGGAAAAAGAGTGTTAGTAAGATGCGATTTCAACGTACCTTTAAAAGAAGGTGTTATCACAGATGAAACACGTATCAATGCAGCACTTCCTACCATCAATAAATTAATCGCTGATGGTGGAAAGGTAATTCTTTGCTCTCACCTTGGAAAAGTAAAAGAAGGACCAAATGAAAAAGAATCTTTAGCTCCTGTAGCAAAAAGACTTTCTGAAAAATTAGGTAAAGAAGTAGTATTCGTATCTGATTACAATGTAACAGGCGAAGCTGCAACAAAAGCAGTAGAAGCTATGAACGAAGGAGATGTTGTATTATTACAGAATACACGTTTCCGTGGAAAAGAAGAAACAAAGAACGGAGAAGAATTCTCTAAAGAATTAGCAGAACTTTGTGATGCATATGTATGTGATGCCTTCGGTTCTTCTCATAGAGCACACGCATCTGTAGCAGGGGTAACAGAATTTGTTCGTGCAAAAGGCGGCGATTGTGCAGTTGGTTACTTAATGCAGAAAGAAATCGACTTCCTTGGAAATGCAGTAGAAAATCCGGTAAGACCTTTCGTTGCAATCCTTGGTGGTGCTAAAGTTGCTGATAAATTAAACGTTAT
>CAZSWC010000089.1:0-4590 GCA_964610665.1 uncultured Lachnospiraceae bacterium | reverse complement strand
TTATGTTAAAAGGTATTCCAAAAATTCTTTCACCTGAATTATTAAAAGTATTGGCAGAAATGGGTCATAGTGACAGATTGGTAATTTCTGATGGGAATTTCCCGGCAGAATCTATGGGAAAAAATGCGATTGTTATCCGTTGTGACGGTCATGGAGTTCCGGAACTTCTGGATGCTATTTTACAGGTATTTCCATTAGATACATATGTAGAAAAACCGGTTAATTTAATGGAAGTTATGCCGGGAGATACTGTAGAAACACCTATCTGGGATACCTACAAAGAGATTATTGCCAAGTATGATGACAGAGGAGCAGAGGCAGTTGGCAATATTGAAAGATTCAAATTCTATGATGAAGCAAAAGAAGTGTATGCAATCATTGCTACAGGAGAAAGTGCACTTTATGCAAATATTATGCTGCAAAAAGGTGTAGTAGTAGATTAAGTGAGGATATAAATGTTACAACAGGTAGAAGTCGTGTTTGAAGATATGGCACCGATGCTGAAGGGGTTAAAAAAGAAAAATTACGAAGAAAATATGAAGGTATTTCGTGAGAAGAACAATGAATTTTTCTTTCAAATGATGGACCAGTTAAAAATGGATAATAAAGAAGCTGTGGCGAAACATTTGGCAAACTCCTTTGTGGCGGCTGTGAAACAGATTTTTGAAAAGCAGGGAAAAATCAAAGGAAGTGTACAGGCAGATATGAATTTCTTCATGATTTATTATGTGTTTCCGGCGATTCTTATGACACAAAGTGATAATGCAAAACTAATGGCAGATACACTATGTGAGACATGGGGCAATTCTTTTAAAAATGCAAAAATCGGTTATACAGATTATGACACATTGTATGGGTCCTTTAAAGAAAAAATATTCGGGATTTTTTAAGATTACAGTGCCAAAAGGCTAAAACCACCATGCACTTGCAATGGGCAGTCTGTAGTCATTTTTGACAACCGAATCTTTGGGAGCATAGGAAGAAATCATAGAAAATCTTTGGTGAGTGCTAAAAGGAATTTTGCGGTTGTTAAATATAAAATTAATAAAAAGAGGGTTAATATATGAGCAAATATTTTTTGGCGGTAGATATAGGGGCTTCCAGCGGAAGACATATTTTAGGAAGTTATGAGAATGGTAAGATAGAACTGGAAGAAGTACATCGTTTTTTTAACGGTATGGATGATGTGGATGGCACTCTTTGCTGGGACACAGAAAGACTCTTTGGTGAAATTATTACCGGAATGAAAAAATGTAAAGAAATGGGAAAGATACCGGAAAGTGTGGGCGTAGATACCTGGGGGGTAGACTTTGTTCTTTTGGATAAAGAAGAAAAGATTGTTGGAAAGACCGTAGGTTATCGTGACAGCAGAACAGAAGGCATGGACGAAGAAGTATACAAGATAATTCCGGAAGATGAATTGTATGCAAGAACCGGCATTCAGAAAGCTATGTATAATACCATTTACCAGTTGATGGCTTTAAAGACAAAACAGCCGGAGGAACTGGGAAAAGCAGATGCCATGCTTATGATTCCGGACTATTTTCATTATAAACTTAGCGGAAAAAAAGTACAGGAATACTCTGAGGCAACCACTTCTCAGTTAGTGAATCCTGAGACAAAAGACTGGGATTATGAATTAATTGAAAGATTAGGGTTCCCGAAAAATATATTCCAGAAAATCTATATGCCGGGAACTGCCATTGGAAATTTAACACCTGAAGTACAGGAAATGGTAGGATATGATTGTCAGGTAGTATTACCGCCGACCCACGATACCGCATCTGCAGTTATGGCGCTTCCTACCAATGCAGAGGATACCTGCTATATCAGTTCCGGTACCTGGTCTCTTATGGGAGTAGAAACAGCAGAACCAAACTGTTCTCCTGCAAGTAAAGAAGCCAACTTTACCAATGAAGGCGGCTATGGCGGAAAGATTACATATCTTACTAATATTATGGGACTTTGGATGATTAACTCTGTACGGAATCAGTATGTACCGGAGATGTCTTATGGTGATTTATGTGAACAGGCTTCTCATGAAACCATTGCTTCTTTAGTAGATTGTCAGGATGAATGTTTCTTAGCACCAAAAGATATGGCAGAAGCAGTAAAAGAGTATTGCAGAAAAGAAGGACAGGAAGTTCCCGAGACCATTCCTGCAATTGCAAGTGTTATCTATAATTCTCTTGCAAAATGTTATGCAGAAAAATTAGTGGAGATTCAGAAGATTACCGGTGTAAAATATGACAGACTGCATGTAATCGGCGGCGGCTCCAATGCAAAATATTTGAATGAATTGACTGCAAAATATACCGGTATTCCAGTATATGCAGGTCCCGGTGAAGCGACTGCTATTGGAAATATCTTAGCCCAGATGATGGGAGTCGGAACCTTTGCTTCCTTGGCAGAAGCAAGAAGTTGTGTGGCAAACTCCTTTGATATTAAGGTTTTTGAAGCTTAGGAGCAGGGTGACTGTAAAATTTCTGATTCAGGGGAAGACAGCGAAGGTAAGAAAAAAGACACAAAATAGAAAGTTGGAAGAAGATGAGTAATCACAAGACAAAAACAATCTGTTTTACCAATAATAAAGGTGGCAGTGGAAAATCCACATCCTGCGCCAATCTGGCATATGAGCTGGCGCAGGCAGGAAAGAAGGTTCTTTTGATCGATGGAGATATGCAGCTGAACCTGTCTCTTTCCTTTTTTGACGAAGAAAAGGTTTTGGACATGGCAGAAAGTGAAAAAAATCTGTATTATGCCATCCGTGGGAAAAAAGATTTGAAAGAATACATTGTATCAACGCCTTATGAGAATGTGGATTTGGTGCCTTCCTCGACTCTCATGAGTCAGATAGAATACGAGCTGTTTACCATGATGCAGAGAGAGTATGTACTGAAGAAATGTCTGAAAGGTGTTTATGAATCGGAACTCTATGATTATATCTTAATCGATGCTCCGCCCACATTGGGAACCTGGGTAATTAATATTTTGTGCAGTGCAGATTATGTAATCGTACCTGTAGAAGCTTCTCCTTGGGGATTGTTCGGTCTGGCTAATATGTTTGATTTTTTGACCGGAATGAATGAGATGACGGAAGCGGCAATCATGGGAGTTTTGATTACCAAGGTCGATGAACGAAAAAACTACTACAAGCAGACGAAAGAAATTCTGGCAAGCTATGAAAATATTCATGTATTTGATTCCTTTATTCATGTGGATTCTTCTATTGAATGGGCGCAGGATGCTTCCGTTCCGGTGGCAGTATACAAGAAGAGTACCAGAAGTGCAAAGGAATTTGAGAGTTTGGCAAAGGAGGTCATAGAATATGGCAGTAGGTAAGGGAAGTATGGCGAGAGCTTCCAAAGCGGCAGCAAAAAAAACACAGAATGGGGCAGTAGAAAAGACGGAACAGACAATGCTACCGGATTCAGAAAGTGAAAAAGCAACACAAGTCAGTACGGCAGATGAAAAACCATCCGTAAAGAAAACAACCGTAAAAAAGACAGTGCCGAAAAAAGAAAGCGGTGCAGTTGCGGCAGCTGTTGTAGAGGGAACTAGTGAGCAGGTGATGAAAGAGATTGTCTATCAGTCAAGTTCACAGGTATTAAACAGAGATGCCTTGGAAAATGAAACTTTTGGTATTGGAGAAGCCATGCCTATATATTTGTTTTAAGGGAATTGTCCTTACGGACACTGCCTATCCTGCGGGAGACAGGGTAGGCTTTTTTGTTGCTTGTTTTTCTTTATATTTTGCTAAAATTCTATTTGCAATAGAATTTAGCAAAAGGAAAAGGAGAAAACAAATGAACACATCACAACCAATCAGAGAGTGGAAAGAATTGGAGAATCTAAAAAAATATTATAAGGAGGTGAGACCGCAGGAGCGAAATCAGCTGTTATTGATTATGGGACTGAATACCGCATTAAGGATTTCCGATTTGCTATCCCTGCGCTGGAGTGACGTATACAATTTTGAAAAGAAGACTTTCAAAACCCATATTGTATTGCTGGAACAAAAGACAGGAAAGGTATCTAATATCTATCTGAATCATAGTATTACAGAAGCACTGATGGATTACAGAAATATTTTACGAAAACAGGGAGTTACAATAAAAAAAGGGCGCTATTTATATAGAGGGAAGACGAAAAATATGCCCCTTTCCAGAGTGCAGGCTTTTAGGATTATCAAAGAAGCCGCAGATTATTATGAAATAAAAGGAAATATCAGCTGTCATTCCCTTAGAAAAACCTTTGGTTATCATGCGTGGAAGCAGGGAGCATCCCCGGTATTATTAATGAATATCTTTAATCATTCCTCCTATCGGGTAACCAAGCACTACCTGGGAATCGAACAGGATGACAGAGATACCGTATTTGAGCAGATCGTTTTGTAAAAACCTTTGGGAATGCTGGGCTTAAACAGGTGGCATCCTTAAGGGGTACCATCTTAAAGATTGGATGCAGTGAAGATAAAAAATAAAATTATTTTTTTCATAACTATAAAGTTATTTTGTTTTACTCCGATATAAAGAATACAAAGGTGAGAAAACACAATAAAACTGCAGCAGGCAAGGAGGTCTGCGAAGA
>CAZSWC010000088.1:0-4602 GCA_964610665.1 uncultured Lachnospiraceae bacterium | reverse complement strand
CAGGCAGAAAATTTAAGAAAAATGTTTCTTGCCATGGCGAAAGATATTCGTGTTATTCTGATTAAACTTGCGGACAGACTTCATAACATGCGTACTTTAAAACACATGCCGGTAGAAAAACAACAAAGGATTGCAAGGGAGACTTTGGATATTTATTGTCCCATTGCCCAACGCCTTGGTATTTCCAAAATTAAAGTAGAACTGGACGATTTGTCTTTAAAATATCTGGAACCGGAAGTATATTATGATTTGGTAGACAAAATTGCTGTCCGTAAAAATGTAAGGGAAAGTTATATCCAAAGTATCGTAGATGAAGTAAGTGAGCATATCAGAAATGCAGGAATTAAAGCCCAGATTGACGGACGGGTAAAACATTTCTTCAGTATTTATAAAAAAATGAAAAATCAGGGAAAAACCATTGACCAGATTTATGATTTGTTTGCTGTTCGTATTATTGTGGATAGTATCCGGGATTGTTATGCCTGTCTGGGAGTAATCCATGAAATGTATAAACCAATTCCCGGACGATTTAAAGATTATATTGCCATGCCGAAGCAGAATATGTATCAGTCTTTGCATACAACACTGATTGGTGCCAGCGGCCAGCCTTTTGAAATTCAGATTCGTACCTTTGAGATGCATAAAGCAGCAGAATATGGTATTGCTGCCCATTGGAAATATAAGGAAGCTTCTGATGGAAAGAAAATTGAACTTCAGGAAGAACAGAAGCTGGTTTGGCTCAGACAAATATTGGAATGGCAGAGAGATATGTCTGATAATCGTGAATTTATGCACTTATTGAAAAGCGATTTGGATTTGTTCTCAGACAGTGTATATTGTTTTACTCCAACCGGAGAAGTGAAGAATCTTCCAGCAGGAAGTACACCGGTAGATTTTGCTTATAGTATTCATTCGGCAGTAGGAAACAAAATGATTGGTGCCCGAGTAAATGGGAAACTGGTACCTATAGATTATAAGATTAATAACGGTGATAGGATTGAAGTTATTACTTCCCAAAATTCAAAAGGTCCCAGCCGTGACTGGTTAAATATTGTTAAGAGCACCCAGGCAAAAAATAAAATCAATCAGTGGTTTAAAGCTGAACTAAAAGATGAAAACATTATTAAAGGAAAAGAATTACTGAATGCATACTGCAAAGCAAAGGCAATTAATGTTTCTGATATTATGAAGCCGGAATATATGGATCGGATTATGCGAAAATATGGCTTCAAAGAATGGGATGCAGTGCTGGCAGCTTTGGGACATGGTGGATTAAAAGAAGGTCAGATTATCAATAAGATGTTGGAATTCTATGAAAGAGAACATAGAAGAATCATGACCAACGAAGAGGTGCAGGCTTTAGTTGCAGAAAACAGTGCAGCAAAAATGCAGCCAAAACGGGCGAAAAAGGGAATCGTTGTAAAAGGGATTGACGATGTGGCTGTCCGTTTTTCAAAATGCTGTTCTCCTGTTCCGGGAGATGAAATAGTTGGTTTTGTTACCAGAGGACGAGGCGTTTCCATTCATAGAACAGATTGTATTAATATAATGAGTTTGCCGGAAATGGACAGAATGCGGTTGATTGATGCAGAATGGCAGCAATCAGCACAGGAAAGTCTGAATGAAAAATATGTGGCAGATATTAACGTATATGCTAATAATAGAAATGGATTATTAGCGGATATATCTAAAACTCTTACAGAAAAAAATATAGATATTCTTTCCTTAAATACACGGGTGAGTAAACAAGGTGTGGTAACCATGTCAATCTCCTTTGAAATATCCGGCAGGGATGAGTTGAACCATATTATTGAAAAAATTCATAATATAGAAAGTGTAATAGACATTGAGAGAACTACCGGTTAAGGGCATGGAGGAAGTTGAAAGAAAGCAGCGGGAGGAAAATATGTTAAAAGTTGGAAAGATTGTAATGGGAAGTGTACAGACAAACTGCTATTTTATATATCAGGAAAATACAAATAAAATACTGGTAATAGATCCGGCAGATCAGGGCGAATATCTCTATAATGCATTTGAAGGGAAAGGATTTGAAGTAGCAGGAATTTTATTGACACATGCTCATTTTGATCATATCTGGGGCTGCAATAAGCTTAGAGAATTGGCAGGAGTAAAGGTATATGCATGGGAAGAAGAAAAAGAAGTGTGTGAGGATGCCTGCCTGAATGTTTCAGAGGATGTGGGAAGACCCTGCGTGGTAATGGTGGATGAATATTTGAAGGATGGCGAAGTTCTATCGATTGCGGATATGGAATTTAAGGTCATTGGGACTGCCGGTCATACAAAAGGAAGCTGCTGTTACTATTTTGAAAAAGATAAGATTTTAATCAGTGGTGACACTTTGTTTGAAGGTTCTGTAGGACGAACAGATTTGCCCACAGGAAACGGCAGAACTTTAGAAGAATCTTTAAAGAATAAATTAATGGTTCTTCCAGAAGATGTGATGGTTTTTCCGGGTCATGGAGGAAGTACCACGATTAAAGAAGAAAAGTTGTATAATCCATATTGCAGATAATTGTTAAAACTGCATAAAGAAAAATTATAATTGCAAGTTTGGCAAACGTTTGAGATGTCTGTAGTGAGAGGAGAAATGGAATGATAGCAGTAAAAGTGAATCAGCTGGGGTTTGAGTATGATATCCATTCTTTGATAAAAGCCTTTTATCCTACAGAGGATGTGAAGGTATTTGAAGAGGGAACCAGAGAGTTTACCTCTTCAGAAAAGATGCCGGAATGTAAAGTGGTATTTGCAGAAGATTTTCTTTATTTTTGTATAAAAGCAAAGGAGGAAGAAAAATTTTCAAAAAAAACAATGGCAGAAGATAAGGTGGAATTGGAGAAGGCGGAAGAACGTTCCTCTGTAAAATGTAAATTGAAACATCTGATATATTCTGTACTTTCTCAATATACAGGGAAAACTCTTCCCTGGGGGAATCTGACCGGTATTCGTCCTACTAAGATTGCTTATGGTCTTTTAGAAGAAGGAAAAACGAAAGAAGAGGTAGTTTCTTACCTTGAAAATAAGTATGACTGCAGTTCTCAGAAGGCAAATTTAAGCTACGATATTGCAGAGAGAGAACGTAGAATATTGTCAACACTTCATTATGAGAATGGTTATAGTTTATATATAGGAATACCTTTTTGCCCTACCACTTGTTTGTATTGTTCTTTTACTTCTTATCCCATCGGACTATGGAAAAAGAAAGTGCAGGAATATATACAGGCTTTAAAGAGGGAACTGGATTATGTAAGTGATGCTTTTGGAAAGAAAGTGTTGGATACGGTTTACATCGGAGGGGGGACGCCCACAACTTTGGAACCGGAAGAATTGGAAGAATTATTATCTTATTTAAAAGAAAAGTTTGATTTTTCCACAGTACAGGAGTTTACAGTAGAAGCCGGAAGAGCAGACAGTATTACACGTAAGAAGCTGGAAGTGTTAAAAAAATTTGGTGTGAACAGAATTTCTGTAAATCCTCAGACCATGAAGGAAGAAACTTTAAAAATCATTGGCAGACATCATACAGTAGAACAGGTGAAAGAAGCATTCAGACTTGCCAAGGAAGTTGGGTTTTCAAATATCAATATGGATTTAATCCTTGGACTTCCGGGAGAGACAAAAGAGGATGTTGCATATACCATGGAGGAGGTTAAAAAACTGGCACCTGACAGTCTGACAGTGCATTCCCTGGCAATTAAAAGAGCATCCAAGCTGAATCAGTGGATTGAAGAGAATGGAATGGAGAGTATGAATAATACGGAAGAAACCATGGAGATAGCCGCCAAGGGGGCAGAGAAGATGGAAATGAAACCGTATTATCTATACCGGCAGAAGAATATGTCCGGCAATCTGGAAAATGTAGGCTATGCTACGGAAGGTAATTATGGTATTTATAATATTTTAATTATGGAAGAGAAACAGACCATAGTAGCCTGTGGTGCCGGAACCATTAGTAAAAGAGTTTATCCGGATGGAAGGATAGAGAGATGTGACAACGTGAAGGATGTGACAGGGTATATTGAAAGAATCGAGGAAATGATAGAGCGTAAGAAGGAGCTTTATCAGGATACTTAAGTTGATTTTTGATTGTATATTATGTGGCTGCAGCCCCATACCCCCAATTGCTGTCTATAATATACTGGAAGCAAGAGAAATATGTTGAATTCGAATGAAAAATTTAGAAAAAATTTAGAAAAGAATGACAAAATATGCTTGAATTCCCGGGGGGGGTATGATAGAATTGAGGACGATTTGATTGATAAAATACATAAGACAAAGCATCAAAATGCGAAAGAAGGAGAATGAAATGAACTTAGGAAGTAAATTGAAAGATTTAAAAGTTGAAGAAAAACTGAAAATTTATCGTATGTGTATGATTGCCTTAATTATTGTTATGGGCGTGATTTCGGCAATTTTAGGTTTGGTAATGGACTCTCGAGTGAAAGAGATTACGAATGTCTGGTCTCCTTCTTTGTCTTGTGTACAGGAGTTAGATACTCTTACTTCCGATTATCGTTTGAAACAGTATGGTCACTTGGTTGCAACAGATTCTGCAACAATGACCTCTTACGAAGAAGAGATGGA
>CAZSWC010000087.1:0-4613 GCA_964610665.1 uncultured Lachnospiraceae bacterium | reverse complement strand
ATTGTGGAGTTGTCATACATCCTCTGTATTGTGGAGTTGTCCAACATCTCCTGTACATCTTTAGCCAGCTCCTTGACCTCACATCTCTTGAGTCGGTAATATCCTCTACTCAATTCATCAATCTTCTGGTCAACAAACACATGGCCTTTCCACCATTCCTTGACAGATTTCTTAAACTCATCAACGTACTTATCTCTGTCCAGGTCAAACCACTCTGGTGTGATATCCTGGTCAATATTCACTTCCCAAGTGTCCGGATCCGTCCACCACTCGTCATTATGCGGCACCAATTCCGCCCTAACAAACTTCCTCATGGCATTTTCGCAGCTATCCTCAATGCCTAATTCATCCAACATGTCGCTGTGGCTATCATTCACCCCCTGTGCGACCACTATTCTATTCTTCAAGATTATCCCACTTCTAAATCTACACATATTCGTCCTCCTAGTTCTCTATCAATAAGCTTTCCAGCTCTGCCATGTTACCATAATCCGTCTGCATCATTATGTTGCTTTGTTTACTTGGCTTTGGTTTAACGTAAGCGTCCGGCAAATACTGGCAGTATTCCAAATCTCGCAAGAAATTCTCCGGAAGCTTCATGTATTGCGATTGCACCTTTAGAATTCTGCATCGGTCTGCATAATTACGGGCAGCTTCTACAAGATCTTGACCAGATACCTTTTGCCCTGTACAGCAGGCAATAAATGCTACTTCCGTCAAGTGCCTGTTCCCCTTACATGGGTAAGCGGTCAGAAACTCTTCGATCAATTGCGGAGTGACCTCGCGCGCGTTTGTATTCTGATTTCGTATTGGATTCGTATTGGATTGGATTACGGGAACATCTGCATGCATCTGCATGCATTTGCAATCATTTGATTTCATGTTTGGTTCCGGGTACTTACTCTTCTTAGCCCTTATGGTCTGATGCTCATTCCAACTTGGAAGGTACAGGAACGGTTTGCCGTCACATTCATACGGTATAATCAATCCGGCACTCGCCAAATTCTTGATGGCTTCAGACACGCTTTTAATGGTTAAATTTTCTTTAAGCGGAAACAAACGATTCTTCACGACTGCGGTTCTTCCGTCAAATCGTCCATAGTCATCACAATTAACTATCAGTCTGTAATATAGGCACTCTTCGAACCATGACAGGCAATCAATAGAATCACTGGTACATATTGACTCCTTCAATATTCTGTTCGGCATCACTCCACCTCTTCCATTCGTTCGTGCCTCAGATCTTCTTCGAGCGCGTTCGCCATCTTGGTACCCATGTAAATCTCGGCAATTCGCCCCTTCTCTCTCTTGTTGCTTTTCGCGAGGTTTACAAGGTCCTTCGGCAGCGGTCTGTAATACCCCTTGCCGTCTCCGTCATTAAGTATGACGTACTCCCTGCGCGCTCTCTTGAGCAGATTCCTCATTGATCTATCCTTGTCTACTGTATCCGGATCTATAAGTCCGGCCTTGACGCATCTATCCGTTAAATCGTTGCGCTTGATTGCATTCTCGACGCCAAATCCGAGCAGATCAGCAAACGCATCAACTCGTGATATCGTTGGATGCCCTTTCGCAACCGGTTTGTAAATACTAAATGTATCCACGCTTCTCCTTTCCGGGCGGCATAGGGACCGCCCTGACCATGACTGTGACTGTGATATATTATTCCTACTTACTACATGAACAGTTAACAGTTTCTTTCGCACCAATTCGGCGCCGGTGTTGCAACCTATTTCAACGCATCTCTACGTTTACTTATAATTCCCTGGATCAAGCAATTCCTTGAATTTCGCAAACGCCTTAATTGACACCTTGTTGTTCTTCTTGGATTCCTTCAGCGATACTTCCAGGTGCTTGTCAATGATGTTCGACAGCTCTTTGGCAAGTGATTTCTTGCCTTGCTCTATGCCGTCTCTATAGCCCTTCTGCGGCCTGTACTCGTCAATCTGACGCTTGCCAGCCCCTTGTGATCCGGAAGTCTTGTTCCGCAACTGATACCCTTGCTGGGCATATACTCGGATGAAGTACTGCTCCATCTCGTCCAATTGCTCCTCTGAGTAGTGCAGAAATCCTACCTTCCACCCGTAAGTATTGGTACCGGAATACAATCCGTGCTTCTTAAGCGACAAATCAATGTGCTGATATCCGGACAAGTGCTGTGCAAGACGTGACAGTAAGTGCTTTGCTTGCCCGATATAGGCATACTTGATCCAGTCCTCGTCCACCCTCGTAAGGATATAAATTCCGCTCCCTTCGTCAAGTTCCGGATTGGCTCTCAGCATTAACTTCCTGTTCTTCGCCTCTATTGCCATTATCTGGCGCATGTTGTTCGCCATGTTCGTCCTCCTTTATTATTATTCCGTAAACCTTGTACATCTGACGGAAGCGGTTAACTCCCATTTGATGAGCAATGGTGTGATGCTCTCGGCACAGGCATATCTTCCCGTTGTTCGTATCATCGTACTTCCTGCGGTCGTTACCCATGCCAATTGCATCTTCATGGTGTATCTCCCCTTGCCGTCCACATACGGCGCATTTCTTGTTCATTATGCAGTAATATAAGTATCTGCCTATATCGTCCGTTCTGTTGATTGCCTCGTCAGATAATGGGATCCCGTTCTCAATTGCATATTCAAGGATGGTGTTAATAAATTCCCTCGCAGTGTCCATTGTGCAATTGGAGAGGCTAAAGTAATCGCATCCGGTATATGCCCGGTGGAGGAATTTCAGCCATTCCTTCTGCTCCTCCGGCAGATAGCCGGTATAATCAGCAATGTCAGCAATTGTCGCATACGCTTTCTTCCTCTGCTCTGCCGATATCGTCCGCCCGTCATCGAGTCTCAATTCGGCTTTCCGGATCTTCTTATGTGCCAGCATATCTCCGAGGCGCTGGTTGGGGACGTTGATGATTATCTCTGTCCCACTGTCCGACTCCCGATACTTACATAACTCCACTTCTAAGTACACAATCAAGCTCCTTTATTGGGGACTTCCTTTACCTTCTGCAGGAAGTCTTTAATCTGTAAATCCGACATTAATCTGATATCATCAATCTTGTATTTTCGACAGACAGAACCCGCGTTGTAACCAATCCGTTTTAGTTCTTCCCATACCGGTCTCAATCTAACGTCTATCGTGTCATTAGGTGTATCATTTGTGTCATTTTTTTGTTCACTTGTGTCATTTTTTTGCTCACTTGTGTCATTTTTTTGCTCGCTTGTGTCATACTTTGTCTTGTCCTTGTCCCAGTATACGTCTGCACCGATTCCAAGCATCTTGCAGGCTACGGATAACGCATCTGTAGTTGCCATCTTGTAACACTCATCCGATATATTTATCCCATTTTTTTCTTTGGCGGCGAACATACTGCCGCCATGTCCGGGGATAGGCTTCGACCACACGCTGTCGATGCAAATGTATAATTCTATGTTGACAAATGCTGCGATTTCATCCCCACATGGCTCTAACCATTGCTTGGTGACAGTATAGTACCACCCTATTCCGCAAGGTCCAAATTGTTCCGTTAACGTCTTTATCCTCCACATAGGATTTATGTCTGTTTTCCCCTTCAGCCTTCCACCTGTAATAGGTTTCTTGGCTGATTCCGGCACACTCTGTACCGCTTTGTAAATATCCATATTCACTATCAGATCATCTCCCAATCAATTCCAACGCTATCCATGTACATCTCTAACTTCTGCTTGCCATCCTGTGTAAGTGCAATGCGATATTCGTACAAGTTCGTTTCTCCTCCAGCCTCCGGGATGAGTCCGTCAATTACTTCTTCCTTTGCAGCCGCTACAGCAATTTTCTTCTCTTCTTCTGCCCTACGGAGCAGTGCTTCTTTTTCCTCTTCCGCTCTGCGTTCAGCTTCAATTTTTGCACGCTCCTCCTGGCGGATGCGTTCCATCTCTTCTCTTCGGATTCTCTCCTGCTCACGGGCAAGGATCTCTGCCTTCTGCTTTTCGTGCTGATTAATGTACATTATGCACTTTGTCAGATCCAAGGATTCCCTGTACATATTCAATGCAATTTCCTCAACTTCGGACTGCATGCCCTTTATCGCAGTAATTGCTTGTTTCGCATCTTCTTTGCATGTCATAAGGTCTTTGCGGATTGCGCTTTGGCTAACTGTGGCATTCTCCCATTTGGGATTGTAAATCCTTGCAAGTGGAAGGAAGTCTGACATCTCGCCAATGCATTCTTCATAAATATCTCGAATAAGTGCCTTCTTCTCTTCCTTCCTCTTCTCTTCAAATTCACTGACCTGCTGATTGATGTAATTAATAGGCTCATCGTACATATCGATCAGCACTGCTGCCTGTTCATAAAATGATTCAAACGGCTTCATATACTCTGCCTTTACTTCCTTTACTCTATCAGTAAAGGCTTTCTTTTCCTTGCGAAGATCTGCTACTGTTTTCTTAGCATCAGCCTTGCTTTCTTCTGTAAACTGGATGCCTCTGTATTCATCCAATCTTTCCCTCAGATAGGCTTTTGCGCTATCAAAGTCACACCTAATAAATCCGCTCTCGTGAGTTACTGCTACTACATTGTTTCTTTCCATTTCCATCGTCCTCCATATTTTCTAATTCTCTAAATGCATTGCGTTG
>CAZSWC010000086.1:0-4651 GCA_964610665.1 uncultured Lachnospiraceae bacterium | reverse complement strand
TGGAGAAGATCTGGCTCTTACGGGTGGGGATGGTGGTGTTGCGGTCGATCAGACGGGTGAACACGCCGCCCATGGTCTCAATGCCCAAAGACAGCGGTGTAACGTCCAGCAGGACCACATCCTTGACGTCACCGGTCAGCACGCCGCCCTGAATGGCTGCGCCCACAGCCACGCACTCGTCGGGGTTAATTCCCTTGAAGCCTTCCTTACCGGTAATGCCCTTAACAGCTTCCTGAACGGCAGGAATACGGGTAGAACCACCCACCAGCAGCACCTTATCCAGATCGCTGGCCTTCAGGCCTGCATCGGACATGGACTGGCGGACGGGCTTCATGGTGCGCTCCACCAGATCAGCGGTCAGTTCATTGAACTTTGCACGGGTCAGCGTCACATCCATGTGCTTGGGGCCGGTAGCATCGGCAGTGATATAAGGCAGGTTGACGGTGGTGGAAGTCATGCCGGACAACTCGATCTTTGCCTTCTCAGCAGCTTCCTTCAGACGCTGCATGGCCATCTTGTCGTTACGCAGGTCGATGCCCTCAGCCTTCTTGAACTCCTCCACCAGGTAATCCATGATCCGCTGGTCGAAGTCATCGCCGCCCAGACGAGTGTCACCGGCGGTAGCCAGAACTTCCACAATGCCGTCGCCGATCTCCAGAATGGAAACGTCGAAGGTGCCGCCGCCCAGGTCATAGACCATGATCTTCTGCTCCTGCTCTTTGTCCAGGCCGTAGGCCAGAGCAGCAGCGGTAGGCTCGTTGATGATACGCTTGACTTCCAGACCGGCGATCTTGCCTGCATCCTTGGTGGCCTGACGCTGGGCATCGGAGAAGTAAGCAGGGACGGTGATAACAGCCTCGGAAATGGTCTGACCCAGATAAGCTTCGGCATCAGCCTTCAGCTTGGCCAGTGTCATAGCGGAAATTTCCTGAGGGGTGTAGTTCTTGCCGTCGATGGAAACGTGATAGTTTTCGCCCATATGGCGCTTGATGGAAGCAACGGTGCGGTCAGCGTTGGTGACCGCCTGACGCTTTGCCACCTGACCGACCATACGCTCGCCGGTCTTGGAGAAAGCCACTACAGAGGGGGTGGTTCTGCCGCCTTCGGCGTTGGCGATGACAACAGGCTCGCCGCCTTCCAGAACGGCAACACAAGAGTTGGTTGTACCCAAATCGATACCAATGATCTTAGACATATTTTTTATCCTCCTATATGATAAAAGTTCAGTTTTTACAAGTTTAGTTTGCCACCTGCACCATGGCGAAACGGACGATCTTATCACCGATCTTAAAGCCCTTCTGGAATACCATGGAGATCACATTCTCTCCCAGATTTTCGTCTTCATTGTGCATGATGGCGTTGTGCAATTCAGGGTCAAAGCTGTCACCCACCGCACCGAACACCTCCACACCCAAACCGGTGAAGATCTTCATCAGCTCGTTCATGGTCATTTCCACGCCCTTTTTGTAGGCTTCATCTTCTGTGGGCTGGTTCAATGCTCTGTCCAGATTGTCATAGATGGGCAGCATCTTCGCTACAGTGTCGGCCTTGCCGTTGCCGTAGGACGCATCTTTTTCCTTGATGGTGCGCTTGCGGAAGTTATCAAATTCCGCCGCCAGGCGCAAATACTGGTCATGCTCTGCATTATATTTTTCTTCCCAGGGATTTGTTTCCGGAGCAGCGGTTTCTTCCACCACTTCTTCCTTCACTTCTTCCACCGGGGTTTCTTGCTGTTTTTCTTTTTTCGCCACGATCATTACTCCTTATTTTCAGGCTCCGGAAGCTGGGCTTGTTCCGGTTTTGAGAACATTTTGCTCAAGCTCTCCGCAAAGTAACTCAATCGGGCGGTAACTTTTGCATAGTCCATTCGTGTAGGACCTACCACGCCGATCATGCCCTGCATTCCGTCGCCAATGTCAAATTTTGTCATTACCACGGAGGTATCTTTCAACTCCTGAGCCACATTTTCCGGACCCACCAGCACTTTTGTGCCGTTTTCATTGATGAGGGCAGGCAGATTGCTCAGTGCCTCTTCATCCAGAGAGGTGATGACCCGTTGGGCTTTGTCCACATCCCGATATTCCGGTTGGGACAGCAGCCGCATCTGGCCGGCCATGGCCATATTGGTGCCGCCTTTTCCCCGGAGAGCATCTGTGGCAAATTCCATCACCACCGGTACCAGTGCCCCGGCATTGCCTGCCGAACGAATGACACGATCCAACAATTCGGAAGTAAAATTCTCCGAAGGAATGTCAGTCATCGACGCATTCAGCACAGCCGAAAGCAGTTTCAAATCTGCCTCTTCCACATTGACAGGCAGTTTGATCAGCTTGTTCAGCACCTCGTCGGTGGAGAGCATCAATACCAAAATGATACTTCCCGGCCCGGCCATGATCAGGTCGAACCGTTTCACCGTGGCACTGCTGTTTCGCGCCGCCATAGAGATGGCCGGGAGGTCGGTAGCCTGGGAAACCAATTTTGCCACACGCTCCACCAATTTATCCACCTGCTGCATTTTCTCGTCGAAAGAGGCATTGATCTGCTTCGTTTCGTCCATGCTCAGGCGGTAGTCGGCCATCAGCTCATCCACATACAGCCGATATCCAGCCGGGGACGGGATACGGCCCGCACTGGTGTGGGGCTGTTCCAAATAGCCCATGGCCGTCAAGTCCGCCATTTCGTTGCGGATGGTGGCAGGGGAGAAATTCATATCCGGCAATTCTGCAATTGCCTTGGAGCCAACCGGCTCTGCGGTGCGGATATACAGGTCTACGATGCAACGCAGCACCTTCTTTTTCCGTTCAGTCAGTTCCATGGGGCTCCTCCGTTTCGGGTTTTAGCACTCTTTATCTTTGAGTGCTAAGCACATTATACCACCGAGTGCTAAAAAGTCAATAGGAAGAAATATAAAATATTTTTGAACAGAATTTTTATTTTATGCAATCTGTCGTTACACCCAGATCCGTGCCTCAATATTGACAAAGCATTTAAAAAGGATAGAAGGCTGACATCGCCTTTTATGTGGATTTAAATGAATAATAACATACCAGCAAGCCTCGGATACGTTTCCTAACGGCCTTTCGAGTCCCTAATCTCAAAACAATCAAAAAACCTCTATCCCGATGGGATAGAGGTTTTTTGTGCGTGGACTATAAAAAAGATATTTTTCGCAATTTGTGTTAGAGATTTGAACCTCACAAACTAGTCGATAACCCAATAGAGTCTATGATATAATTTTCAAAAGGAGGATTATATCATGAAATCAAAATTCACTCTCGAAGAAAAACAGGCGATTTTGGAATGTTACTTATCAAAATCGGAGTCACCTACAAGTATCATCAAGTCCGTCGGAATTTCAAAAAGCACACTATACAAGTGGCTATCAGATTATAGATCAGCGCAATCGGAATCAACACGAAAAAGCTTAACACTACGAAACTTCAATTTACTTGAATCCAAAGTTAAACGGTTAGAAAGCATTATCGAAATTATTAAAAAGGCGAATGTATTACCTAACGCCCCTTTACAGCAAAAGCTCTATGTCGCTGAAAAGTTATCCAGTGAATATAGTGTCCATATGATATGCGATGCCTTAGATATTGCTCGTGGCACTTATTACAATCATGTTCTGCGAAACAAACGAGATAATACATGGTATGCCAAACGGCGTGAAGAACTGCGCATTCAAATACGAGAAGTCTTTGACGAAAATCACCAAATTTTCGGTGCGGAGAAAATTACTGCAGTTTTGAAAAGAAAAGGGATTAAAACAAGCACGAAAATGGTTAGAGAATTGATGCGTGACATGGGGCTTGTTAGTATTCGTCAAGTATCCAAGAGCCTTTATACCGATGAGACTCGAAAGCATAAGAATTATTTAAATCAAGAATTCGATCCCGATGCTCCCAACAAGGTTTGGGTGAGCGATATTACATATTTTAAGTGCAACGATAAAGCTTATTATATTTGCGTTATCATAGATTTATATGCACGAAAGGTTATCGGTTACAAGGTAGGCAAGAAAAACAGCACCCAACTTATAAAATCGACATTAAAACAAGCGTATGAATCGCGCCTACCTGCCTCAGCTCTGATCTTCCATTCCGACCGAGGCTCAAATTATTGTTCGAAAACCTTAAACGATTATATTAAATCATTAGGATTTGTACGCTCTTTTTCAAGACCCCATATTCCGTATGACAATTCTGTGATCGAATCTTTCTTTGCTTCTATGAAAAGGGAGGAACTTTATAGGAAGATATATCGAACCGAAGCCGACTTTTACCAAGCTATAGATGATTACATAGTATTTTATAACATGCGGCGGCCGCATTCAAAGATACAATACAAGACACCTGAGCAAAAAGAATGGGAACATGCGGTAACTTTCGGGGTAATTGCACTTGAATAATCGGACTGTGGGGGTTCGAAATCGATGTTTCGATTTTGGCTTTTCGCAAAATTCACATTTTTCTGTTTTCAAGTCCTATTTGAAAATAAAAAATGCGTCCTCGAAAGGCCACATAAAATAAGGATTTATAAAGAACACACCATTGTCATTCGAACTTTAGGGGTTCGGATTTCAATGGTGTGTTCATGTTGTGAATTTTCAAATTTCGGACAGGAGGGGCACGGATGGAGTAGCCGATAT
>CAZSWC010000085.1:0-4679 GCA_964610665.1 uncultured Lachnospiraceae bacterium | reverse complement strand
TATGGCATCCATGAACATGGCAAAAGGAATTGCAGCTGTATATACTAAGACACAGTCTGTAAGCTGGCCTCAGACAAAAGATGCAGCAGGCTGGTACAAAAATCTGGTAAAAACACCCAGCGGTTTCCCGACAGGAATTGTGATTTTCCTTGTGGCTGCAGTTATCTGTGCCATTATCTTAAATAAGACAAAAGCAGGAAGATATATTCTGTGTCTTGGAAGCAACTCTGAGGCGGTCAGACTTTCCGGTGTTGATGTTAAGAAATGGACCATGCTTGCTTATGTAATTTGCGGAATTTTAGTTGGTATTGCAGCGATTTTCTTCGTTGGTGCGTACACTACAGTACAGCCGGGATACGGAGATCAGTATAATAACGAAGCCATTGCCTGTTGTGTAATGGGTGGTACTTCCATGGCCGGCGGACTTGCTTCTATCGCAGGTACGGTAATCGGAACCCTCATTATTTCCCTTTTACAGCAGGGTATTCTTGCACTTGGTTTCTCCAAGGACTGGCAGTTTATTATCACAGGATTCATTGTAATTGGCGCGGTATACGCAGACGTTTCTGCAAGACGTAGAAAAAATTAGTGTGATAGTACATAGAAAGGACGGGTAAGAATATGGGTGATGTTATTTTAACAATGAAAGGTATTGACAAATCTTTCCCTGGTGTTCATGCACTGGATCATGTAGATTTGGAAGTAAGAAAAGGAGAAGTTCTTGCGCTGATGGGTGAAAACGGTGCGGGAAAATCTACCTTAATGAAAGTATTAACTGGAATTTATACGAAAGATTCCGGAACCATTACATATGAAGGAAAAGAAGTAGAATTTAAGAATACAAGAGAAGCTCAGGATGCAGGAATTGTTATCGTACATCAGGAATTAAATATGTTAGGTCATCTGACCGTTGCACAGAACTTATTTATCGGTCGTGAATTTAAAAATGGAATCAAAATCGATGACAAGAAAATGATTGAAGAATCCAGAAAGCTTTTCCAGAGATTAAACGTAGATATTGACCCTACGGAAACCATGTCAAATCTGACAGTAGGAAAACAGCAGATGTGTGAAATTGCAAAAGCGGTTTCCTTTGATGCAAAAGTTATTATCTTTGACGAACCTTCTGCCGCATTAACAGAAGCTGAAATCGAAGAAATGTTTAAAATTATCAGAGATTTAAGAGAAAAAGGAATTGCTATGGTATACATTTCTCACCGTATGGATGAGATTAAGGTTATCACAGACAGAGTTACGGTAATGCGTGACGGAACCTATGTAGGAACTCTGATTACCAAAGACTGTACCAAAGAAGATATCATCAATATGATGGTAGGTCGTGTTATTTATGAAGAACCTAAGACTCACAGTATGGTGGCAAAGGATGCTCCGGTGGTATTAAAGGTAGAAAACTTAAATGCCGGCAAGATGGTACAGAATGTCAGCTTTGAACTTAGAAAAGGTGAAATCCTTGGGTTCTCCGGTCTTATGGGTGCAGGACGTACGGAAACAGCGAGAGCATTGTTTGGTGCGGATCCGAAGGAAAGCGGAGATATTTATGTCAATGGTAAAAAGGTAGAGATTAAATGCCCTCAGGATGCTGTTAATGCAGGTATCGGTTATCTTTCCGAAGACCGAAAGAGATATGGTATCGTAGTACAGAAAACTGTTGCAGAGAATACAACGATGGCTGCTATGGGTGACTTTATGAAAGGTCTCTTTATTGATAAGAAGAAAGAAGCCAAAGTGGCACAGGAACATGTAGATGCACTGGCAACCAAAACGCCCGGTGTGGACCAGTTGGTGGTAAACTTATCCGGTGGTAACCAACAGAAAGTGGTTATTGCAAAATGGCTGACGCGTAACAGTGATATCCTAATCTTTGACGAACCCACTCGTGGTATTGACGTAGGTGCGAAAAACGAAATTTATAAATTAATGAACAAACTGGCAGCTGAAGGTAAATCCATTATCATGATTTCTTCTGAGATGACGGAAATCTTACGTATGAGTGACCGTATTGTGGTTATGTGTGAAGGTAAGAAGACCGGAGAAATTGACATTGCAGAAGCTACACAGGAAAACATCATGAACCTGGCAACCAGAGAGATTAATTAGGAGGATTAGGAAGATGGCAAATAAAAAATCTTTATTAAAAGGACGTGAAGCCATGGTAGTGGGCATCATCGCTGTGATGGTGATTATCTTCTGTCTTCTCAGTCCTACCTTTAGAACATATACAACTTTTGTAAGTGTGTTAGACTGTTCTTATTACGTAACTTTAATGGCGATTGGTGTTACATTTCCGTTGATTACCGGTGGTGTTGACTTATCCATTGGTACCGGTCTTGTAAGTTATGCATTGATTGGCGGATATCTGATTATTTACAAAGATATGCCTGTAGTAGTGGGAATGCTTGCTTGTATTTTAGTAGGTACCCTGTTTGGTGTTTTCAATGGATTTTTGGTAGCAGTCATGGACTTACCACCTTTCCTTGCTACTTTATGCAGCTGTATGATCAACCGTGGTATCGGTTCTTTGCTTAGTGGCGGTTTTGGTATTTCCTGGCCTTCTTCTTTGGAACCGGCAGGATGGTTCAGAAACATTTTCAGAATCAATTCTAACGGCATGATTCTTCCGGTAGGTATCTTACTTATGATTGTACTGGTAATCATTATGTCCTTTGTGTTGAATCATACAAGAGTAGGTCGTTATACTTTTGCAATCGGAAGTAACAAAGAAGCAACCAAGTTGGCTGGTGTTAATGTTAAATTTTATCATGTTATGGCCTATACTATCTGTGGTTTCTTCGCAGGACTTGCAGCCATTGCATATTCTGCTACTTACATAACCATTTATCCGGGTTCCGGTGCGGGATTCGAAATGGATGCCATCGGTGGTGCTATCGTTGGTGGTGTATCCGCTTCCGGTGGAGTTGGTTCTATTTTAGGTTCTTTCTTAGGAGTGCTGGTAATCTCTTTATTGAAAGTAGGTCTGCCATTCATCGGACTGCAGGCAAACTGGCAGCAGATTATTACAGGTTTGGTTTTAATCGGCGCTGTATTAATTGATGTTGTCAAAAAGAAAAAAGTGTAGTATAATACAAAATGCAGCATGTGAGGCATGCAAAAGTATAATGTGATATGTGGCCAAAAGGCTTCATATAGATAAAATCCACAAGGAGGAAAAGAAAAATGAAAAAGAGAATTTTAGCTATCGTACTTAGTACAGCTATGGCGCTGTCTATGGTAGCATGTGGCGGAGCAAAAACAGAAGATACTCCAGCTGCAGACACAGAAACAGAAGCTCCTGCAGACGAAGCAGAAGTTGAAACAGAAGCTCCTGCAGAAACAGCAGGTGAAGCTTATCACTTTGAAGTAATCGTTAAATCCTTCCAGTCTACATACTGGCAGGCAGCTGTTAAGGGTATCGAACAGGCTTGCAGCGAATTAGGTGTTACAGCTAACTGTAATGGTCCTGCTAACGAATCTGATATCGCTGACCAGGTTCAGATGCTTGACGCAGCTATCGAAGCAGGTCCTGACGGAATCGGTTTAGCAGCATGTGATACACAGGCAGTTCTTGACTCTCTTGCAACAGCATTAGAAAAAGGTATTCCTGTAGTATGTTTCGATACAGGCGTTCCGGATGCTCCAGAAGGCGCTGTATTAGCAACAGTAGCAACAGACAACCAGGCAGCTGGTGCTTGTGCAGCTACAAATATGTTCCCAGTTATCGAAGCTAAAATTGCAGCAGCAACAGCAGATGCTCCTGTAAGAATTGGTGAAGTTAACCAGGATGCTACAGCTCAGAATATCCAGGATCGTGGTTTAGGTTTCATCAACGAAATGATCAAACTTTGTAACGAAGCTGGTAAAAAAGTTAAAGTTGAAGGTAACGAATTCTATGTAAACGCAGCAGTTGGCGCAGAAGCTGACGGTGCTGAAGTTATCATCGAAGTTGGTGTTCCTGCACAGACTACTGTAGAATTATCTGCAACAGAAGCTAACAAGATTATGTCTAAAGCTGACACAATCGCTATCTTCGGTTCTAACCAGGTAACAGCAGAAGGTGTTATCACAGCTAACCAGACATTAAACGTATTAGGTACAGATCCTGAAACAAGCATCATCGCTGCAGGTTTCGACGCTGGTACACCTCAGAAAGCAGCTATCAATGCTGGACAGTTCATCGGTTCTGTAACACAGTCTCCATTAATGCAGGGTTACCACTGTATCTATACATTAGTTGATGTATGTAACGGTGAAACAGTAGCAGATATGCCTATGGATGGTTACTGGTACAACACAGAAAACATGGAAGCTGATGATATCGCTCCAAACCTTTATGACTAATCTGTATCTTTGATACAATTTCATAATTAAGGTAGTAAGGGCCGGATTTTATATCCGGTCCTTTTTTGTAGGGATAAGGAAAAAGTATTGAAGGATGGTTTTACGGCAATCCTATAAAAGTAAAAAAATTAGGGCTTATGAGTAGTATTTTTGTTACAATATTAATCAAAGCTCTTTTTTTACGCGCAATTTTATATTATAATGACTATATAAGTTTTGCGAAAATGTGGAGAACGCAAATAAAAAGATATATATTAGGAGGTATTAATTATGTTAAAAGGTATTCCAAAAATTCTTTCACCTGAATTATTAAAAGTATTGGC
>CAZSWC010000084.1:0-4725 GCA_964610665.1 uncultured Lachnospiraceae bacterium | reverse complement strand
AAATTACTAATTTCAATAGCACCGGGGAATCAAAGGGATATTTAAAATTCTAATAGAAGCAGAGAAACTGACCGGAGATAATATCTATCGGGTACTGATCTATTTTGAAAAATTATATGGTGTGATGGACGAACTGGAAAAGCGGCAGATTATAGAATCCTTGATCTCAGAAATTCAAGTTTATGAGGAACGCAAGGAAAATGGTCAGTGGCTCAAATCCATCAAGTTCAAGCTTCCGATCATTGAAGAAGATATGGAATTGAGTTTGGACAACGATGCACATATGGAATGTGTCGTTTCGCTGTCGAAGCTTCAAAAAACGGAAATGCTAAAAAGCGGTTGGACGATTTAAAGGAATTTTATTTGATTTGATAACAGCGATAACCGTCAAAAGCTGTGAAGCGGTTTCGGCATTTACCTGAAATCATGTTGAATAATGTAAAACGAATAACACAAAAAATCCTGCCGAAAACAATCGACAGGATTTTTGTTTGGTGCACCGAGTGCACTGATATCCGAACCTAAAATGCCTGCTTCTTGAAGCTCGGCGAAGGTCATTTCTTTTGAGCAATCCTTGTAATTACAGCCGAAATAAATTCTGCCGTCATCCCAAAGGACTATTTTATTTATAAAAGTATCAATTAAACGGCGGCGATGGTCGTGTCGTTTAAAATTCAGCTTGCGAAGACGGTTAAAATAGGCTTCTATATCCTCTGCCGATATTGTCGGCTTTGTCATTTCCTCTTTTATTATTTGGATAGACAGTTCCGTTTTCTGTTGCTCCAGTTCTTCCATACGCTGCTTTGTTGATGGAGTGAGAATACCTTGCTGAATGGCATTAAGCAAATTATCTATACTTTTAACCGTATCGCCATACTGCTTCTTAAGCAACGGCAAATTGGTATTTGCTTGGCTTTGCACCTTTGTTGCGGTTTCGCAAAGCATAGATACCAAATCATCATCAAAAACAATTTTGCGTATAAAATCAATTGTTGCATCTTCAATCCATTCTTTTCTGACGGTTTTCTTATCACAACCTTTATGATTTTTAACGCTTACGCATTTATAATAACGATGTACCTTTTTCTTTGCATGACTTGTCCCACTTTCGCCAACCATAAGGCACTGGCATTTTCCGCAGAAAAGTTTAGTTGTCAGCAAATATTCGTCTTCGGCTTTGTGCTTTGCCGGAGCTTTTTTATTTGTAATCATTCGCTCTTGTACTCGGTCAAACAAATCCTGTGGAACAATGGCAGGAATACCGCCCGGTTGCACAATATCCCGATATTTATATTCACCGATATATTTGCGGTTGTGTAACATACGGGTTACGCTGTTTATGCTGATTTTACCGCCACGCTTTGTGCGAATTCCTTTAATGTTCAATTGGTCGGTAACCTCTTGCATACTTGCACCTTCGGCATAAGACTTAAAGGCTTGTAATACAGCAGGTGCGGTCAGCGGATCAATTTGAAAAAACTGCTCGGAATCAACGGTATATCCAATTGGAAGTGTACCGCCGTTATATTTGCATTTCAAAGCATTTTCTGTTAAACCTCGTATAACCTTTTCCGCAAGATCGGCAGAATAATATTCCGCCATACCTTCAAGTAATGATTCAAGCAAAATGCCCTCGGCAGTATCGGATATAATTTCGGTAGCGGATATTACCTTAACACCGTTTTTGCGAAGCAATGCTTTATAGTGTGCCGAATCATAACGGTTACGGGCAAAGCGGTCAAGTTTCCATACAATGACAGTATCAAAAAGATCTTTGTCACTGTCATTAACCATACGCTGAAAGTCAGGGCGGTTATCTGTTTTTGCCGACAATGCACGATCAATATATGTGCCTACGATTTGAATATCATTCTTTTCGGCAAAGGCCTTGCACTCTCGCAACTGACCTTCAATTGACTCTTCTCGCTGATTATCACTTGAATATCGTGCATATATTACTGCGTTCATTGTTACACCCCACTTAATTTTCAGTTGCCTGTCCACTGTTTAGCCAAGTATCAATTTCGGAAAGTTTAAACTTCCACTTCTTGCCGACTTTGTGTGGCGGAATATTTTATAGGCAATCAAATTTAACACCTCTATAATATTTTTATTTTACCATAGATATGACGATTAGTAAAGTATTGTCTGTTATTTGACGATTTCATTTAAACGAAAAAACCGACATAGGAAATAATCCTATGCCGGTGGGATACAGATTTTCATCGAATTTACGGAGTGCAGAACCACACATTACTATGTGGTGGGCAATTTTTCACCTTTATACATAATATTATTAATAAAATGCCAATTAAAAAATTGTATTAAATATTAAATAGTCTTCGATAAACATATTTGATAAAACATTGGAAATTAGAGTAAAAAACTACACTTCTTTCTCTGTATTTCAAATTATCATCCCAATTTTGTTACACCGCTATTGCGGAGGTCGTACCATTTCTGTATGACTCTTGCAGTTACCTGCAAGTTCAGACTGTGCTTTCAACCACGTAGGTTGTTCCGTGTCCAGTCGTTACACCTTCCTGTATACAGGCTTGGCTCGGCGTGGTCTGTATTTACATTAGGGCAACAATTGTTTTATGAGTTCTTTCAAATTGAAACTTGATACATCAAAAAAATATCGATTTATGGAACAATCAACTTAGCTCATAGACACTAATCCTTTTTTAGGACGAATGTATTATTTCCTTTCTGCAAGTTGATTTAATTCCCATATGGACATTTCTTTTCCTGCTAAATCGAAGTTTTCTGCGTTGCCGCCAACAACATCTATTGTCATCATTGTTATATTATTTCTCGGAGACGGGCTCGTTACTTCGTGAGGTGTATTATCGCCAATTTGGTGAATTACAGTGTGCATTACCATGCCACAATGTTCACATTTAACATAATATGTAAGGTCTTTCTTTTGAACAGGAAACAATTTCACCTGTTTTTGCGCAATATGCAGTAACCACAGAGAACTTTGATTGCATATAGGACAAACAGGGAGGCTTTTATCAACAAAGTTTTGAGGTATACGACCCATAAACCCTGTATATCTTTCAAACTTCATTTTTGAAATATCAGTTTCTTTATTTTGTTCGGTGATTTCCTTAAATTTATCAAATAATCCCATTTTGAATTACCTCCAAATTAATATAAAAAACTAAAAAAACTCGGCAAGAAAATTGATGCTTCAATTATAAATCCAATTGCAGAAGCAATCAATGTTGCCTTTGCAGTGGCTGGATTAGATTTGCTGTTTGTAGCAGCATAAATAAATCCAATTATAGGAACAACAAAACCTAACCCGACCATTGCATTAGCGACTGCTTTATCTGTTTCGATTTCATCATTTTTCTTTTCTGTATATTTCCCACAAGAAGTACAAAACTCATCTTTTTTGTTTAACTTCGCGCCGCAATGCTTGCAAAACAACTGTACATCAATATTTGTACTTGCTCCACATTTGGGGCACGAAGCTAAATTATCAGGAATTTCAGATTTACAATTTTTACAAATCATTTCTATAACCTCACTTAAAACATACTAAATAGATTGTCGTAAAATAAGTATTCCGACACGAAATATGCAGCAATACAAACAATAGCCAATATCAATACGATTATTGCAAAAGCCGGAAATCCTTTGTTTGGCTTCTTGTTTTTTTGCTCTGTAAAAACTTCACTATTGCACGGAGTTTTACAGTAGATACATACATCGGCAGTAGAATCAAGCTCCTTACCACAATGACCACAAAATTTCATCTTTCCCCCCCTAATCTTTACTCGGATTTCTTATAATATCTACTTTGAAATTTTCGTTACCCCCTTTTTTATACGGGCATTTTTCTTTATCACATAAAGACCATTTAATTGTACCATCTAATTCACTTGGCAACAACTTTTGTGCCTCCGGCAGCAAATTATTAGGTCCGCGATAAACACGTTCAAAAGATTTGCCCAAGTCAATGTTCTTAAGGCATATTTGAACAAATTTGCAGTTAATATCTTTAGGAATATTGCTAATAATTTCTTTGCTTATTGATACAATCAATCTACATTCGTTTTCGTATTTCCAACCATATAATTTTTTAGCTACATTTAATTCATTAAATATTTCTTTGGAAAGAGCATAATAATGTTCATCAGAACGACTTACACAATATTTTTCGCCGTTATTCGTGTAATAAAGAACATCTGTAAGATAAATTTCAAACTCATCCTTTTTTAGCTCAACTGATTTGAATTTGTTATTATCAAAATCACCAACCCTCACAGATGGAGTATTAAGAATTGATTTCATACCTTTTTTAGTGAAATCGATTAAAGCACCTGCATTATTTATTCCGCCATAAAGCATCCACATAGCAACGCTTTCTGCTTTTGAGAAAGAAAAACATTTACCAAAATTGACAACTGAATTATTATCATAATTAAAAAAACTTTTGTCGAATTCATCATTCCATTTTTCACCGTTGCTCAAATATAGTTTTTTAGAATCTCGGATCTCAATTATTCTATCGAATTTTGAATACATTTTGTAATTATTATGATTTTGCGCTTTTTGACGCAAATATGCATTTAAATGCTCAATGGTTTTGCAATTATCTTTTAATGAGTTCGATTTATCCAAAATCTATAGAATCCTCCCTTTTAGAAAGTGATAAAGCAACATAATCGGCATTATGTTGCTTTATGGCGGTTGGGAATTGAATAAAAA
>CAZSWC010000083.1:0-4742 GCA_964610665.1 uncultured Lachnospiraceae bacterium | reverse complement strand
AACCCTGGACACCCTGATTAAGAGTCAGGTGCTCTACCAACTGAGCTAAAGGCGCGTTTTTCAATGCATGTATTATTATATTACATGTTCAAAGAAAAAGCAACAAAAAAATTATTTTTTTTATATTTTTTCACTTCAAATTTTTTCACATTACTTCTCTTTTACTTAATCACCAAGCAAAGTGCGGATAAACTTAAGTTTTTCTTTTGTATATGGTGGAAATCTATGAGGAATATCAAAAATTCCTGTATTCTTTAAAATCGCTTTTTCATGAGAAAATGTCTTGAAACTATAAAATCCATGATAGTGTCCCATACCACTCTCTCCTACTCCGCCGAAAGGTATATTGTCATTTGCCAGATGCATAATACAATCATTAATACATCCACCGCCAAAAGATAATTCATTTATAATTTTATCTGCAAATTTTTTATCTTTCGTAAAAATATAACAGGCTAATGGCTTTGGTCTGCTTTTTAATTCCTCCAATGCTGCATTTATATCTGAATAAGTGACAATAGGGATAATAGGTCCAAAAATCTCATCCTTCATAATTTCACTGGAAAATAGTGCATTAGGAAATATTGTTGGTGCAATTTTCCACAATACTTCATCTCTGTCGCCACCAATTTTATCTTTTTCTCTATCTATCAATCCACACAAACGCATATAATGATGAAGATTAATAATTTTAGGATAATTCTCATCTTCTAACGCATTTTCATATTTTTCCTTTAATTCCTGCTCTATTGCTTCAACCAAGGCTTCTTTTATATCAGCTTCTGCCAACACAAAATCCGGAGTTACACAGGTCTGCCCGGCATTTAAAGATTTTCCCCAGACTATTTTTTTTGCTGCATCTTGAATATCTGCTGTTTTTTCTACAATACAGGGACTCTTTCCACCTAATTCTAAAGAAACAGGAGTTAGTGTTTCGCTGGCTGTTCTCATAACAATACGTCCTGCTCTGGCACTTCCGGTAAAAAAGATATAATCATATTTTTCAGACAAGATTGTATCATAGGAGATATCCGGTTCTGCTGCATATAAATAATAATGTTCAAAATTTGCATGAAGCATTTCCTCTATAACTTTGGATGTATGAATACTACTTTTAGAGGATTTTAAAATTACACAGTTACCTGCTGCAATTGCACCCACAATGGGAGCCAATGCTAACTGAAAAGGATAGTTCCAGGGAGAAAGGATCAAAACAACTCCATATGGCTCATATATGGTATAGGATTTGTTTGGCATAACAGACAAAGAAGCTTTTTTCCTGTTTGGTCTGGACCATTTATCCACATTTTTTATAGCCGTTTTTATTTCCTGCATAACAATACTAACTTCTGTCAGATAAGTTTCATACTCAGATTTATTTAAATCCTTTTTTAAAGCATCATAAATCTGAGGCTTATACTCCTCTATAGCCTCTGCTAACTTTTTCAGCTGTTTTTTACGAAATTCCGGATTTTTTGTTTCATTTGTATTAAAAAAATCTCTCTGCGCCCTCACTACCTGATTTAACTGCATCTCTTTCCTCCTTAAACCTTTTTATTAAGAAGTTTCCTATGTATATTTCTTTTATTATATACTAATTTATCTAATTTTGACAGTAGCAAATAAATTATATATTATATAAGTGTCTTGAAATAAAAGTTAAAACGCATATCAGACATTATTATCATAGTATATATTATTATAAAGAACGGAGAATTTATTATGAACATATATTTTATACGTCATGGAGAAACTGTCTGGAACAAAGAAAAAAGACTTCAGGGAAGAACCGATATTCCTCTTAATGAATATGGAATCAAATTAGCCAAAATTACCGCAGATGCATTACAGGATATTCCTTTCGATGTTGTATACTCCAGCCCTTTAATCAGGGCAAAGAAAACTGCTGAAATTCTGACCGAAAATCGTAATGTTGAAATACAGATTGATCACAGATTGATTGAAATGGGATTTGGAGACGGAGAAGGCGAAAGTCTCACAAAGATTCATGCACATCCTGAAATGAAAATTTATAACTTTATCCACAATCCGGGTGACTATATTCCTTCCTCAGGTGGAGAAAGCTTTGAAGAATTATATGCCCGTTGTCATTCCTTTATAAATGAAGTTGTCATTCCTGCCGAAAAAAAATATCACCATATGCTGATCATAGGTCATGGCGCCTTAATCCGCGGACTGATACATTGTATCAATAACAGACCATCCAAAGATTTCTGGATAGTAACGCACAAAAACTGCGCCGTCACTATCGCAGATTGCACCAATGGAAAACTGACTCTGTTAGAGGAAGCAAAAATTTATTATAAAGAAGATGTAGAGGCTCTTTGGTAATTTATACTATATCAAATCACAATACTGCATTCCTTCTTCATATTTCCAAAACAAATATTATTTCGTCCATGTTTTTTAACATTATACAAATATCCGTCTGCAACATAGATATAATCTTTGCTTTGCATATCTTCAGATGGCACAGCTTGACAGATACCCTGTGAAATCGTAATTCCTAAAGGTATTTTGAAATCTGTGTCATTGATTTTTAAATCCATAATATCTTTTCTAAGTTTTTTTGATATTTCAAGAACTTTCTCTTCTTCCAATCCATTATAAATCATAATAAATTCATCCCCACCATAGCGGAAACAAAAAACATTATCATTACGATATTTTCGAATGACAGAAGCAACTTTTTTTATACACTCATCACCTACCTGATGTCCATAAGTATCATTATACTTTTTAAAATAATCGATATCTATAACCTCTACAGACAAAAGTTTCTTTTCTTTTTTACATTCTTCTATCACCTTTGCGGAAATATCCAGCATTCTATAACGATTTCCTAATCCGGTAAGCTGGTCTGTTTCTGATTTTTGTGTTAATATTTCATTAATCTCTTCTATTTTTTTCTTGCTTTCCTGTGCATTTTCCAAAGCTGTCCGTACCTGAATCATATTTGCAATCATAATATGATTCTCTTCTTCCATCTTTAAGGATAACTGAAAAAACTGACCGGCTGCTTTATCATAATTGCACTTCTCACCTTTAATTTCATAATACTGTATTTTCAGAATTAAAAGCTTTCTATATAAATTATCCAGCCCATTTTGCAATACAATAGGTTCTAATTTTTCCAAAATCTGCAGAAAAACATCATACTTTTCTATTTTTAGAGTAAGTTCACATATAGAATATAAATCATCAAAAAGGTCTAATAATGGAAGCTGTTCTTCCAGTCTGTTCAAAATCTTGTCAATTATCTCATCTCTTTTATCATAATCTTTGCATAAATGATAATATTTACTTTCCATACATCCCACATATACATCATCCATATAATTAAAATGAGAACTGCATTCAGACATCAGGCGATTCATATAGCTTTCTGCATTTTCCATATTTCCTCGAAGCATATAGCATGTGATAAGATTGGTATAAATCATAATAAGTCTTCCAATCTGTTTATCCTTTTCCATACTTGCACTATAAATATCATAGGCTTCATAAAAATGGTACTGTGCTTCTTCATATATTTTATTTTGCATATATAAATATCCAAGATTAATATGTATACTGCAAATTACGGATTCTACCTCATGTTCCTTGGCACATTTCAAAGCTGTCAAATAATAATCCAGAGCAACCGGTGTATGTCCCCGGTTAATCGATACAATTGCCATCATATTATAGACTCTTGTAAGCAGTTCCCATTGCTCCGTTTCACTTAAATATGTCATTGATTTTACCATGCTTTGAAACATAGATTCTACTTCATTTAAAACATAATAAGCTTCTCCTGTGTAAAAATACACAAAACCAAGTAATTCTCTGTCGTCTGTCTGATAAGCATATTTTTCAAGAACAGAACACAAATTTAGAACCTGACGAAAATCTTTCTGACGATATTCTAATATTTTTTCTTTTAATTCTTCCGCCTGTTTTGAATTATTACATATTTCTCTCATCTTTGATGTCTCTTTTTATTATATATTTGTAGATTGGATTTCCCATGGAAGAAAATTTTTCTTCATATTCTGTCATAATGTTGCCTTCCATCATTTTTTCATTCTTATGAAGGTCATATGTGATTTCTAATATTTTCCACCCTGCAGGTTCCGCTTCTGCTTCTGCAAATGCAAATAAATCTTTGTTGTCTGTTTTAAATTCAATTACTCCGTCTATTTTTAATATTTCAGAAAATCTGGTTAAAAACTGACGGCTTGGTAATCTTCTTTTAGCATGTCTGTCCTTTGGCCATGGGTCAGAGAAATTAAGATATATCTTATCCACTTCCTCTTTATCAAATACTTCTGTAATCTCCTTTGCATCCAACAATATGAATTTTAAATTAGGCAAAGGTTCTAATTCTAATTTTTGTACTGCACGATAAAGAACACTGGAATACATTTCAATCCCAAGATAGTTAATATCAGGATGTGCTTTTGCCATTCCCATCATAAATTTTCCTTTTCCCATACCTACTTCAATGTGGATTTCATGGTCGTTATTCCAATATTCTTTCCATTTTCCCTTTAACTCTTTTGGCTGCTGTATTACGAAATCACTGGCTGCAATTGCTTCTCTTGCTCCAGGTACATTTTTTAATCTCATTCTCTATTCTCCTCATACACTGTTTCAACATACTTATAATTTAACTGACATATGTTAATGACGTCAATTAAACTATATATTGTTTATTGTACAATTAATTTGTATAAATG
>CAZSWC010000082.1:0-4760 GCA_964610665.1 uncultured Lachnospiraceae bacterium | reverse complement strand
TCTCAAATATGAAATTATTTTTATAAATCTATTGACAAAGAAAAGGGTACAAGGTAAAATCAGAGCAGACAGTAACAAAAATACATATCTTAAAAGGAGGAAAAAAGATGAAAAAGTTACTTGCGTTACTTTTAGTTGGAGCAATGTCACTTTCTATGGTAGCATGTGGCGGTTCTGACAAAACAGTAGAAGAAACACCTGCAGCTGAAGCGGAAACACCTGCAGATGAAACTACTGAAACTGAAGCACCTGCAGACGAAGCAGTTGCAGCAGACATTACATTATGGACATATCCGGTAGGTAAATTCAGCGATTCCGCTACAGTAGATGAAATTGTAGCAGCATTCAATGAAGTATATCCTGATATTAACGTTTCTGTAGAATATCTTGATTATACTTCCGGTGACGATCAGGTTACAGCAGCTATCGAAGCTGGTACAACTCCTGATGTTATCTTAGAAGGACCGGAACGTTTGGTTGCTAACTGGGGAGCAAAAGGAAAAATGGTAGACCTTGCAGACCTTTGGACAGCAGATGCTACAGCAGACATCCTTGCTAACTCAGCAGCAGTAGAAGCAGCTTGTAAATCAGCAGACGGTGTATACTATGAATATCCATTATGTATGACAACTCATACCATGGTTATCAACAAAGAAGTATTTGAACAGGCTGGAGCTTTTGATTTAATCAACGAAGACAGAACATGGACAACAGAAAACTTTGAAAAAGCTTTAAAACTTGTTAAAGATTCTGGTTTAGTTCAGGAAACAGGTATCGTTTACTGTGGTGGTCAGGGTGGAGACCAGGGTACACGTGCTTTAGCAATGAACCTTTACAATGCACAGTTCGCAAATGCTGATCATACAGAATATATCATGAACAGCGAAGCAGGTGTAAAAGGATTACAGCAGTTAGTTGACTGGTGCAACGAAGGTATCTTATCTTATGATGCAGGTATGGCAGCAGCAGATGAAATTCCTATGTTTGCAAACGGAACTATCGCAATGTCCTTCTGCTGGAATGCAGCACAGGAAGCAGCACAGGCTGAATTAATTGCAGGTACAGGATTTACTCCTTATGCAGTAGCATTCCCATCTGAAGATGGTGTTCCTGAATTATGTGGCGGTATCTGGGGATTTGGTATCTTTGATAACGGCGATGCAGCTAAAATTGAAGCAGCTAAAACATTTATCAGCTTCGTATGTGATGACCCTGTACAGGGACCTAAGAGTGTAGCAGCAACAACATTCTTCCCAGTAAGAGCATCTTATGGCAACATCTATGCTGGAACAGAAGACGAAGAAAGAATGGCAACATATGGTTCCTTCGCTCAGTGGTTAGGTGATTACTACAATGTAACTCCAGGTTGGGCAGAACAGAGAACAGAATGGTGGAACTTACTTCAGAGAATCTTTAATGGCGGCGATGTTCAGACAGAAGCAGATTTATACAATGCAAATTGTGTAGCAGCAACAACCGCAGCTAACTAATTATTATAAAAGCGATTTTACGACAGTAAATAAGACCAAGAAAAATTGGCACCTGCCTTTGTGAAGGTGGGTGCCCTTTTTATCGAAATTCGTTAGGAAGGGTAATCGATATGAGTAAAAAAAGTGTTACAACAAGAAGTAAGGTATTGGTAATGCGCGAAACCCGTTCCGCTTATCTTTTCCTTCTTCCTGCTTTGATATTTTTTATTGGATTTGTAATTATTCCAATGGTGCTGTGTTTTGTAACCAGTTTTTTTAACTACACCATGGGAGATTTTTCTTTTGCTGGTATAGCAAATTATGTAAAAATGTTTCAAGACCCTATTTTTATAGTGGCATTTAAAAATACGGTATTGCTGGTAGTCGTAACAGTACCGGCGGTAACAGCATTTTCTTTATGGGTAGGAGCATCTATCTATAATATGAATGCATTTACCAGATCCTTTTTCCGTTGTATCTTTTATTTACCGGTGGTAACAGGTTCTGTTGCCGTTTCCGTAGTATGGAAATGGATGTTTAATAAATATACCGGTTTATTTAACAATACGTTAATGAATTTAGGAGTAATTGATGAAAAAATCAGCTGGCTGGGTGATGAAAGATTCGCCATCTGGTGTATTATCATTATTATGTTTACTACATATGTAGGTCAGCCTATTGTACTTTATGTTGCTGCCTTAGGAAACGTAGATCCTTCTTTAACAGAAGCAGCAGAAGTAGATGGTGCTACAAAATTACAAACATTCTGGAAGATTAAGTGGCCTTCTATTATGCCCACAACTTTATATGTATTGATTATTACAACCATTAATACTTTCCAGTGTTATGCGTTGATTCAGTTATTGACCAGTGGCGGACCAAACCACTCTACAGAAACTATTATGTATTATATCTATTATCAGGCATTTAAGCTTAATAACTATGGTTATGGTAATGCAATGGGTATCTTCCTTGCAATTATCATTGCGATTTTCTCAGCAATTCAGCTTAAAGTCGGACAGTCAAATGATTAGGAAGGGGGAATAGAAATGAAAAGTAAAGTAACAAAGAAAAAACCATATGACTATTTTACTTTAATAGTTATGATTGTTCTTGCAATTTTATTTGCATTCCCTTTGTATTGGATTATTACAGGTTCTTTTAAAGATACGGTAGCGATCAATGCGGTGATTCCGGAATGGTTTCCTAAGAATCCTACTATGATTAATTACGAAAAATTAATGAAAAAACCGGCATTCCTTTGGTTGTTCAATGCGGTATTCATTTCTGCCATGTCTATGGTACTTACCTGTATTACCTCTGCAATGGCAGGATATGCTCTGGCTAAGAAGCGTTTTATCGGACAGGCAACGTTGTTTACGTTATTAATCTGTGCCATGGCTCTTCCAAAACAGGTAGTGTTGGTACCATTGTTGAAAGAAATGTCATTTCTTGGGCTGCATGACAATATCTGGGCTGTTATTTTACCAACAGTTGGCTGGCCTTTTGGTGTTTTCCTGTTAAAACAGTTCTCAGAGGGTATTCCTACGGAAATGCTTGAGGCGGTAAGAATTGATGGTGCAGGAGAAATCCAGACATTTACCACGATTGTACTTCCTATGATAAAACCGGGTATTGGGGCATTGGCTATTTTTACTTTTATCAGTACATGGAATGATTACTTCCTACAATTAATTATGTTAAATTCCAGTAAGGTACTTACTATTTCATTAGGTATTGCAAAATTGCAGTCAGAAAACAGTAGTGATTTTGGTTTGATCATGGCAGGTGCAGCCTTAGGTGCTGTTCCGATTGTAGCGATTTTCATTATGTTCCAAAAATACTTTACACAAGGTATTACCATGGGAGCTGTGAAAGGTTAAATTACTTTTTGTGGTATAATTATTGAACGTAAAAGTTATGAGAAAGGTCGTGTTGTAAACATGGAAAGACAAAAATATCAGGGAGTATTTCCGGCATTATATGCTTGTTATGATGACCAGGGAGAGATTTCTACAGAAAGAGTGAAAGCATTTACACAGTATTTGATTGATAGAGGTGTAAACGGATTATATGTTGGCGGATCTTCAGGCGAATGTATTTATCAGAGTGTAGAAGACAGAAAGAAAACTTTGGAAGCATGTATGGAAGTAGCAAAAGGAAAAATTGTGATTATTGCTCACGTTGCCTGCAATAATACAAAGGACAGTCAAGAGCTTGCTGCTCATGCCGAAAGCTTGGGAGTAGATGCCATTGCAGCCATTCCTCCGATTTATTTCCATTTACCGGAACATGCCATTGCAAAATATTGGAATGATATTTCAGCTGCAGCACCCAATACAGATTTTATTATTTATAACATTCCTCAGTTGGCAGGTGTGTCTTTAACATTAAGTCTTCTTCGTGAAATGAAGAAGAATCCAAGAGTGATTGGTGTAAAAAATTCTTCTATGCCGGTTCAGGATATCCAGATGTTTAAAGACGAAGGTGTTATTGTATTTAACGGACCGGATGAACAGTTTATTTCTGGTCTTGCTATGGGAGCATGCGGTGGAATCGGTGGTACCTATGCAGCAATGCCGGAATTGTATCTTAAAATAAGAGAGCTCTTTTTAGAAGGTAAAATGGAAGAAGCAAGAGTCATTCAAAATGATGCCTGCAGAATTATATACAAAATGTGTTCTGCAAAGGGAAATATGTATGCAGTGATCAAGGAAATAATCCGCATACAGGGTGGACCGGATATCGGTAGTGTAAGAGCACCTTTGGCTGAATTGCAGGAAGCTGATTTTGCAATTTGCAAAGAAGCAGCAGATATGATAACAGAAGCCATTGCAAAATATTGCTGATAAGTCAGTATTTTTGATAATGAAAAAGAAATTCAAAAAGGGCTGTCGCATTAGTGACAGCCCTTTTTGTTAAAAGAAAGGATGAAGGAAAATGTCCGTATCCAGTTTGAATTTGGAAATTCAGTTATCGTATAATCAGTTTACTAAAACAGAAAAGAAAATAGCGGATTTTGTGTTGAATAACACAAATAAAGTTTTGTTTATGTCCATTACAGAATTGTCTGAAGCCTGTGGAGTAGCAGATGCCAGTGTGCACCGCTTTTGCAGAACAATGGGGGTAAAGGGATATCAGGAATTTAAAATGAAACTTTCCTTAGGTGCAGCTTCAGATGACGAGATACTGCAGGAAAAAGAATTATCTGAATCAGAAAATGAATCTCAGGAACATATGTTGGATAAAATCCTACAGAGTCATATAAATGCATTAAAAGAAACCCATATG
>CAZSWC010000081.1:2004-4896 GCA_964610665.1 uncultured Lachnospiraceae bacterium | reverse complement strand
TCCCACACCATAAATCGAGGTCGTATATCGAGAGCTGCTCGGCCTCGTTGTCTATCCGCATCTCTCATCTCCTTTACGATTCGCACCTGTTCCATAAAAAGGCCGGAGCGTTCACCGGAGAGACCGGCACGGTTTCCGGCCACAGATAAGTCCTGACAGGGCGAGCCGCCGCAGATGATGTCCACCGGCGGCAGCTTTGCTCCGTCAAGCTTTGTAATGTCGCCCATATGTGCCATGTCGGGGAAACGAATCTTTGTCACCTCAATGGGAAAGGCTTCGATCTCGCTTGCCCACACAGGGACAATGCCGTTGTGAATGGAGGCCAGTGGGAATCCGCCTATCCCATCAAACAGGCTGCCCATCGTCAGAGTTTTCATTTGGCTACCGCCTGAACGATAGTCCTTGTGGTGCTGACTGCGGCTTGGGCAGTATAGACCGCAGACATGATATTGGCTCTTGTGGTGGTATCCAGGCCAAAGGCTCCGGCGATGCGGGGGATCTCGCCGGCGGACAGCATCAGACCAAGGCCAAGGAGCGCATGGTCCTTGAATACCATGAGTCCGGCGATGAGAATGGTGGATTGCAGGAAAGCGGTCAGGCACAATCCGATGATCTGCTTGCACCATTGGATGAAACCATCCGTATAACCGCGTGGGACGCTGAACATATAAAGGCTGCCCACGGCGATTTGGATGAGCAGAATCCCGCCGCGCTTCAGGTTTGCGAAGAATACCTTTATCACAGCATAGGCCATCAGAATGATGCAGAATAAAAGCATGATTGGGCTGGTGATGGAAGCAAAGCCGAAGTATGAGCCGGTGGTCATTCCAGTCAGCGAATCAATGCCGCTGAGTGAATCCACAATCTCGGTTGCCGCCTCGCCGATGGAGGTGCCATATCCTGTGATCCCCGCGGTGAGGCTTGCCTGCAATGTAACGGAAAGCTCATAGAGCCGAATCGGCACAACCGTAAACAGGCTCACCGCCATAAAGCCCTTGATGGCACACAGAGCAGTTTCTTTGAGGTTCCCTCTGCCGGAGGAATACTCGATGCCGCACTCAAAACAGGCCACCACAAGACCGGTCACATAGAGCGCCCAGGCCAGATAAGAGAAAAACAGTACAATGCTCTGCACCCAGCTGAGTTCGAACAGCTCGACGCCCATGTTGCCCATCTCGGCGAAAAAGTTTCCGAGAAAGCCCATGACCTGACCGTAGATCCAATCCACGATCTGACCGAGGATGGTGTCGGCAACAAAATCCCAAATAAACAATGGTTCGTTCACCTCTTTTCGGTGTGAGGCCGCACCAACTGCTTGGGATAAAAGGCCAGGGGCCGTACAGCTGGTACGGCCCCTGGGTCAGTTCTTTACATGGTCTGCTGCCACTGGGGGTCAGCGGTTTGGGCTTGCTCCTGAAACACCTCCAAATAATCCGACACCGCATCCGTGAGCTGCTGGTAGTCCTGGCTGTTTGGATGGTAGACATACCAATCCGCTTTCCCGTAGTCATCCCAGATGTAGGGGGTGATCCCACTTTTGAAGTTAGGGTTGCTGGTCTGCTTTTTGCCAAGGATATCTGAAAGATTCAGAAGCAGCACATCCACCTGGCCCTCGTTCCGATTCAGAATGGAAATGCGAAGGGCACGGTATTGATTTGCCACGATCCCCGTGACGAACTGGATTTTTGCCCGATTCAGCTCATCGAGACGCACATAGCAGGCCCGGCCTACATAGGTAGCATCCGGATACTTTGGGGCAACGATCTTGTGAAGCTCCTGTTCGAAAAAGTTCATATACCCTCCTTAGATTCCAATGATGCTCCAGAGATACATGGGCGCAGTGAGGGTAAACACGAGACAGGCAAACAGGATGGCGGGAGCCGCCCACTCGAACTGGCCGGATTTTCTGTACTCGAAGTAGGCGGTGCCCAGCTTGGCGAAGAAGAATACGGCAAGGATCAGGTCGATGGCGGGAAACACCACATTGTCTACCACCGACTTGATCTGAGTGGATGCGGTGGACCAGGTGCTTTCGACGGCGCCGGCCACATCCCCGGTACCTGCGGCGAGAGCCGTGGTCGCCATCAGGCAGGTCATTGCCAAGACCACGACCAGCATCCCGATCAGGCGCTTATAGTTGAATTTACGCATAAATTCCCTCCGTTGTATGTTGTTAATTTGTGGGGGCGATATGCCAGTCCTCCCAAAGATCTCCGGAAATCCGGACGGAGTCCGTGAGGTTTAGCGACAGCATTCCCGCCGGTGTCCAGCAGTCCAGCAGCCAGGTGTACGGTGTATAGCTCCCATCGGGATACCATATCGGTGTGAAATGGGTCGGACGATTATAGGTGCTGTATGGATTGTCCTTGAAAGTGAAGGTGGAGCGTTTGCCGCTGATGCTTCGGTTCAGGAGCCTCCAAAAGCCCTCGTAGTTGAACTCCGGGAAATAGGTCACCGCATTCTGAGCCGCAGTAACTGCGGCGCTCTGTGTGGTGCTGACGCTGGCCGTAACGCTCTGCTGGATGCCGTATCCGCTCTTGAGCGTAGAGGAAGATGCCGTGGGCGACAGGCTGTCCGGCGTGATGACCATGGTTGCCGTCAGGCTGGCTGTGTAGGCGTTATAATCAAATTCCCACCAGCCCTGATCCTCCCACCAGCCGTTGTCCACCCAGTGGTACCAACGGTCCGTGTGGGATTTGCCCTCGCTGTCCGTCCACCGATCCGTGTGCCAGCACTTCTCCCAGTTTTCAACCCACACCCAATTCTCCTGCCACCAGGGAGACCAGATGCCCCAGGAGGCGGAGGACACTTCTTCTTTCTCTGGGATATCCACGAGGGTGAAGGTGTCGTTTCGGTCATCGGCCACGGGATTGGGCGGGTCGTTGCCGTCCA
>CAZSWC010000081.1:0-1904 GCA_964610665.1 uncultured Lachnospiraceae bacterium | reverse complement strand
CATCCACCTCCGGTTCCTCCACCTCATCGTTGAAGCGGACGATGCCGATCCCCAGCGAGGAGATGATCTGCTCGTTGCTGACCTTGCTTGTGGTGCTGCCTGACCACGCAGGATACCCGAGGTCGGCTTCCTCCAAAAAGATAGCGAGCGGGAGATTTTGGTGGGTCAGCGACCCCATCCAGTAGCGGAGATTTCCGTCAACGACCTGGTCATAGAGTGCGGCTTCCGTGGCTGTCATAGCGTAGTTGGCACCGTTATAGACCAGATACGCAATCGGCTCGATGACGATTTTATAATCGCCGCAGATCAGCGTATCGAAGTCCATCCCCACATATCCAGCGATGGCTCGGATGACCTGTTCATCAGTGAAGTAGCTGCGGATGGCATCAATACTGGCCGGATAGCTGCCGGAGGAGATGATGCGGGGCAGGCTCTGCGAGGGATTAATGTAGCTGTAGTTTCCCACTACCGGAGAGAGACTCCGTCCGGCGTTATAGGACAGCTTGCTGACCTTGCCGAAATGGATGATGCCAGATGCGGGCGTTTTGTTGGTCAGGTCGATCACATTGCCCACTACGGCATGGCTGTCCACATTGATCACGGATACGCGGACGCCATCCATGCCGGGGTTCCAATAGCTTGTAGATGTTCCGCTGCCCATGTTGCCGCCACCGCCGTCGATGTTTTCATCTCCGGTTGCATAGGCAGGCACAGCGATGGACAGCATCAGAGCAACGGAGAGAATAAGCGCAAGGATTCGCTTCACAGGTGCCCTCCTTTCCGATTTTTACAAATAAAAACGGCGCAGTCACTTCCGACTGCGCCGTTACTGCGGATGAGAGGTCAATCACCGCCGCCCATCTCGCCGATTTTATTTCCGTTCTCGTACATGTTGTTGTCCTGAACTCCGGTGTTCTCACCGCTGTTTTCCACATATCCGAAGCCGGGTACATAGACCTGACCGGAGCTGTTGGTGCTTCCCGCAGCAGGCTCCGTTTCGGTGGGAGCCACTGTGGGAGTCTCCTCATAGGTGGGCGGCGTTTCATCCTCGGTCTTGCGCTCCTCCTCCGGCACATCCGCTCCGTCGTGGTCATCCGGCAGCGTGGTGGTGCCGGCGGGTGCTTCCGGTTTTTCGGGGGATTCCGGCTTTACGGGATCTGCCTGGATGGTCTGCTCCAGACCGCTGGAGTCCGCGCTCTGGGCGGGATCAGTTTCGGATGCGTCCGGCGTTTCCACCTGGACATCCAGATCAGTCTGGCCGTTATTGTCGATATCCACATTGGGATCACTGCTCTGGGTGGGATCATCGGAAACCACACCGGAAGAAATATCGGCATTACCGCCGAACCGGACGGCGATCCCAACGGCTGCCGCAATGCAGAGCAGGCAGCAGACGGCGATGAGGATGATCCTCTTTGTCTTGTCTGTCATGGTGTATGCCTCCTTGGTGTATTTCTTGTTAATGGGACAATACCACATTTTTCTGTGGAAGTCTATTGAAAAGACCGGATGGATCAGAAGAGAGGCACATATTTGGCCTCTGTGTGCAAAGTCATGCTGGCAGCGGGCAAAAGATTCCCCAGAAACCGGACAGGCACCTCCAGATGGATCTCCACCAGTGCGGTATAGCCCTCGCTCTGGCCGGAACCGAGGCTGTTATTTTCCAGAACCACGGACAGGCCGGAGATGGTATATTCCACTTCGCCGTCCGAAATTTTCTGATACCCGCCCGCTGTATTTTCCAATCCGAGCGTTTCAGAGAGCTGGCCGTACACATCGCCGGTGTCAATGCTCTCGTCCCAGCAGCCTGTACCGTCCGGATACCAGCCCGCGGCGTATCCCTCGCGGACGGCGTGGTACACATCGTCATAGTTGTCATTGATGGTGGAAATGACCGCCTGCTG
>CAZSWC010000080.1:0-4953 GCA_964610665.1 uncultured Lachnospiraceae bacterium | reverse complement strand
CCCTGTTTTAATGTATAAAAAAATGTACTAATCCTCATCGATATAACCACCTTTTTCTTCATCGCTTACGATAATACCTTTTTTCATGGTAATTACACGTTTCTGCATTTCATTTACAATTTCTCTGTTATGTGTTACCACTAAAACCGTAGTTCCTTTTTTATTAATCTGCTCTAACAGCTTCATAATCTCCCATGAATTTTTAGGGTCGAGATTTCCCGTCGGTTCGTCACAAAGCAAGATTGGAGGACGATTAATCAATGCTCTCGCCATCGCTACCCTTTGCTGTTCTCCACCGGAAAGCTGACGCGGCTTGGCCTTATATTTCCCCGCCAAACCTACAACAGACAATATCGAAGGTACATTTTTACGTATTTCTCTGGTGGGCACTTGAATTATTCTTTGTGCAAATGCCACATTTTCATAAACATTTCTATCTTTAAGCAAACGGAAATCCTGAAATACAACTCCCAGATTACGTCTGTATTTCGGCACATTTCTTCTCTTCAGATTTACAAGACTCTGTCCGTTTACATATAAATCCCCGGAAGTGGGAAGAAGTTCTCTTAAAAGTAATTTGATTAAAGTCGATTTTCCTGAACCGCTGTCACCCACAATAAATACAAATTCTCCCTGTTTAATGGTAAGACTTACTCCATTTAGAGCAGGTGCACCTGTAGCATAAGATTTGGACACATTGTCCAGAACAATAATATTTTCACTGGGAATTTTTTTTATTTTTGGTTGTTTAAATAACGCCACTTTCTTACACTCTCCTAATATTCAAATGTTTCCATATACTTCATGTATTTTACTACCATAAGTGCAATCTTAAAGGTAATTGCATCTTCAAATACTCTTAAATCCAACCCCGTAGTTTTTTCTAATTTGTCCAGACGATAAACCAGAGTATTTCTATGAATGAACAATTGACGGCTTGTTTCAGAAACATTCAGGCTGTTTTCAAAAAATTTCATGATAGTTGTCAAGGTTTCTTCATCAAAATCATCCGGACTCTTTCCGCCAAAAATTTCAGTAATAAACATTTTGCAAAGAGGAATCGGAAGCTGATAAATCAAACGTCCTATTCCTAATTCGTTATAGGCAATCACACTTCTTTCATCAAAAAATATTTTCCCTACATCCAAAGCCATTTTTGCTTCTTTGTAGGAACGGCTTACTTCCTTAATTTCTTTTATACTGGTTCCATAAGCAATACGTACGCCTTTGATTCCCTCTTTTTCCAGAAATGCCCGATAACCATTTGCCACTTTACTGACATCCGCATTGGTATCTGCCTGTTCTATTTCCTTTACTACGATTACATTATTCTCATCAACTGCTGTAATAAAATCTTTACTGTTTGTACCAAAATTGCTCCTCATCAGTTCCAGAAGATTTACATCCTTACTGCCTTTCCCTTCGATGACCATAGTAACACGTTTTGCATCCGGCTGTATGTGTAATTTTTTGGAACGGCTGTATATATCTACCAAAAGTAAGTTGTCCAACAACAAATTTTTAATAAAATTATCTTTATCAAAACGCTCTTTATAGGCAACCAAAAGATTCTGAATCTGGAATGCTGCCATTTTTCCTATCATATATACATTTTCTCCTGAACCCATAGCAATCAGCATATATTCCAATTGTTGTTCGTCATATATTTTAAAATATTGATTGCCTGCAACTTCCTGACTGTCTGCCGGAGATTTTGCAAACTCCAACGGCGCCATTGTCTGCTTCATCAAATATGGTGTTGTCTCTGCTAATGTTTTCCCCTCTGCATCTACAACACAAAAATCTACTCTTCCGATTGCTTTCAATCCCTCAATTGTATTTTGTAATATCTGATTGGAAATCATTTTCCTTCTCCTTTTTATAGATTATAAATCCGTTATTTGTTCTTTGCTAAAATATACCCATAATTATATTAATAGAAAATACCAAAAAAATCTACAAGAAATTGTGGAATTTTTGTGATTTTTGTCCTTTTAAATACTTTTAATGACATTTTTTCTATCTTCTGTTATAATAAAAACAACAAAAAATCTTCAGAAAAAGCCGTGCAACGGCAGAAAGAGGTGGAATATGGATATAGCATCTGTATCAATGGCTTTATCCCAAAGCTCTTCTCTCACAAAAATAGGAACGGCCATGTTAAGTAAAACCATGGATACCGAAGAAATTTTAGGTCAGGGGCTTGTGAATATGATAGATGCCGCAGCTATGGAACGAAGTGTAAATCCGCATATTGGTTCTAATTTTGATATGTTAGTATGACATTTGTAAACTGTCCCATTTAACACAAAAAACAGCAATGTGTACAAATAGCCCCCTTTGTCTGATTCAAAGTTGGTTTTATCCGTATACATTGCTGTTTTGTTTATCTGTTCTACTTTTTGGCTGTTACCAGTATGAACTGACTTTTGCTGTGCTTTCTTCCATAGTTATGGTATGTTTTTCAGTTACTTTCTGAATTACCTTTTCTTTGGCCACATTTAATTCCTTAAGGGATTCTATCATTATTTTTAATCCCCCTTCCAAACCGGCCTTTGTCTTCATAAAAATCGCTCTGGTACAAATCCTGCTGTCCCATCTTTTCTCCTTCCCTATTCACTTGCATAAAAGGGAAAGTCAAACAGAGATAAGTTTACAGATTCGCTCCAAAGATATGCTGACAGAACCCTTATATGTGCGTTATTTCATTTATGTTTATTGTCTTTTTGTTTTCTTAGATCAACTGACTTAGCTTTTTTTGTTTTTCACCTGAAATTCCTATCATCTTCGCGGCTTCTTCAAAAGAAATTTTCAGGTTCCCCATCAAATGTATTACAGCTTCTTTTAAAGCAGAAATTTCTCCTTCACTTTTACCTTCTTCAAGACCGGATAATCTTCCTTCAATTCTGCCTTCTTCAAGACCGGCCTGTCTTCCCTCTTCTTTATAATCCTCAAATGCCTGACACATATCATACACTTCCTTTCCTTCCTCATCTTTTTTCATTATCTTTTCCAAATCCAGTTTTACCTTTAAAATACCAAGGATTGCCTTTGCACTGTCCTCATCCACTTTACCGTCTTTGGCGTGTTTTTCTAACACTTCCTTCATTTTCTCCTTGTCTTTCTCACAGGATAACATTTCAAACAATAAGCGGTTTTCTGTCTTAAATCTTCCAAAATCCTTATCTTCATGGTAATCGAAAAGATTCAGTTTAAAATCGTTTACAAAGGGCTTTATCTCTTCCTCCATATCCAACAGGTCATGCAGACTTTTTGCTCCGTCCCACGGCCGCTCCTTTCCAAAGTACAATAGTACCGTAATGATGGGAACAAATTTCTGTCCTTTTTTCACTCGGCTGATGTATTCCGCACCCCGGTACCGATGCCTCTGCCGCTTATTCTTTTCATACTGCTCTTTTCTCTGTTTCTCATAGCCCATGACCTCTGACTGCATGACCCGAAGCACCATGCCGTAATCTATCGAAGTCTGGTTCTCCAACACACAAATGGCTGCGTATCCTCCCTTCCATCTGCGTATTTTGTCACAGATGACCTTTTTGCCCTGCCCTTCTCCAAGAATCTGTGTGAGAACACTGTCCTCCGTTTCCAGTTCCTCCGGCTTCATGACCTCTTTTCCCTGAAACAATACTGCATTAAATACATCCGCAAAACGGCCTTTGTCTTCGTAAAAATCGCTCTGGTACAAATCCTGCTGTCCCATCTTTTCTCCTTCCCTATTCACTTGCATAAAAGGGAAAGTCAAACAGAGATAAGTTTACAGATTCGCTCCAAAGATATGCTGACAGAACCCTTATATGTGCGTTATTTCGTTTTATATTTATTATATTACACCACTTTTATCGGTTAGTCAACAACAAAACGTTAATTCGACCATTTTCGTTCTGTTTTTATCTTTGCTCAAAAAAATATGAAAAGCATCCTGGAACCCCTTCCTTTCACCCCGACTTTTTCTCTTATAATTTTGGAACACAAAAACAGCCCCTGCCCGGAAAAGATTTTTCCAAACATCCGCTCGAACCGAACTGTCACCATTGACATCCTGACCTTCTGTCATCGTCCACTGTGACATGTCTTTTTCGTTCACTACAATCACATAATCAGAAGCATGGGTAAATTCCAGTGCTGCATTTCCTTCCCGGTCTATCATTCCTGAGGAAATGTATTCCAGATTACCGGTTCCCGGATTGTAATAGAACAAGTTTGCATACAATCCGGCATTCTCTTTATCTACATTTAAGGTAAGTATTGCAGTGAAACCAAACTCTCCGTCATAAGCAAGTGATACGTTTACGGAATACCGTTCTCCGGTTACATTATTTATGATTTCTACCGGAATGGTATTTCCCGCCTGTGAGCCGACTGTCACGCCAAAGTCAATATCACCAACCTTATCGGCTGTAATGTCCTTACCGTTAACTGTCCATGTGATGCCATCGCCCAGATCAAAGACTACATTCACATCTTTTCCTCTGATGGAGTCAAAGACATCCCCCGGTACAACTGTCGTACCATTCATTTCCACGGTTACGGTATCCTTTTCCTTTGCATCGTCTAACTGGTCTTTGATATTCTCCCAGCCGTTCTGCTCGGTATTGCCCTCAATATAAGGCTTTCCTGTATCTGATTTACTGTTATTATCCGGCTTATTATTCTCTCCCGGTTTGTTGTTCTCTGCAGGCTTACTATCATTGCCCGGATTGTTATTGTCCGGCTTATCCTGCCGAGGTACAGGTAGCGCTCTTATGTCCTCTCACTTCCGTCACTACGTGTACCGCCGGATTGGTGGAACCATAATACTTCTGGCAGACTGTACATACTGCCCATAAACCAGACTCTCTCCTTTCAATTTTTCCGCTTTTCGGACACTCATCTTCTAACTTTTCTCTCTTATTTTTTTGATTATATCATATGGGGCGTAACAAAAACGTAACT
>CAZSWC010000079.1:0-4987 GCA_964610665.1 uncultured Lachnospiraceae bacterium | reverse complement strand
TTGGTATGTACCTTGCTATGGCAAGAGTTGCTCACAGAGAAGGTTATCCTGAAATTGGTCTTTACTGGGAAAAAGCTGCTTGGGAAGAAGCAGAACATGCTGCTAAATTTGCTGAACTTCTTGGTGAAGTAGTTACCGATTCTACTAAGAAAAATCTGGAAATGCGTGTAGAAGCTGAAAATGGTGCAACTGCAGGTAAATTTGATCTGGCAAAGCGTGCAAAAGCTGCAAACCTCGATGCCATTCACGACACTGTTCATGAAATGGCAAAAGACGAAGCCAGACATGGCAAAGCTTTCGAAGGATTATTAAACAGATACTTTGGCTAATCTAAATATGAAATAAAAGAACAGCAATATCTGCCACAACAACCATAATGGACAAAGGTCTTTACGTTGTTTTAAGGATATTGCTGTTTTTATGTGAAAAATTATTAAAAATCTGTTTTTTCTTACTTTTTACAAAAAATTGCTGCTAAATTCTAAAATTATTAAATAACTTTCTTCCTTTTTTCTTTTTTTATGTTATACTTAGAATGGATTAGGAGACAGTTAACATGAGTTACAATTTTCAAGAAATTAGTGAGCAGACCGCTATCATATTGACTATTCGCGCCAACGACAAACATTTGAATTTAGGAGCCACAATCGAAAAACATCTGGCTGAAAATCTTACACAGATTACCCTTGATTATCCCAAAGAAAAAAAATTAGTCTTTGACAATGTACAAATCGATGTCCTTTATTGTCCGGGTGATACCAGTCCTATTCTCTGGCACAATGCTAAAATAGTTTATCATAAAGGCTATTATATATTACAGGTTACCTCAGACGGAATCAAAAGTAATCGACGAAATTCTTATCGTGTTCCCGTTTCTATTTTAGGCTGGATGAATCAGGTAGGGAAAAAGCCCTGTCAGGTGATGATTAAAGATGTCAGTATTACCGGCTTTGCCATTACAGACCGTAAAAAAGAATTACATCTTTCCTGTGGCAACAGACTATCTATTTCCTTTGATGACCTGCTTTTTCATATCAGTCTGGATGGTCAGGTGGTCCGCATTGAAGAACATGATGATTATATAATTTATGGCTTTATCATTTTGAATGTGTGCAAGGATTTGTCTGCTTATATTAACCAAAAACAACGAAAGAACAGAAAATTATCCTAAAAAGGTCCCAAGAAAACAACAATGGTTTCTTAGGACCCTTTTTTCATTTATTCCATATTATATTTCTTTAACATTTCATCAATTACGTAAGCCACTCCATCTTCTTCATTGGATTTTGTTACATACCTGGCAATTTTCTTAATCTCTTGGTGGGCATTTTCCATGGCAATGGTTGCTCCAAAATCCATTTCCAACATAGAATAATCATTTAAACTATCCCCTAATACCATAACTTCTTCCATGGTATATCCCAAAGATTCGATATATCTTTTTAATACAGGACCTTTCTGTGCTTTTATGTCTGTTACTTCCAGATTATTAAAAAAGGAAGAACTGACTGCCAGTTTACCGCTTTCTTCCAAATCTCTTTTTATCTGTGCCAATAAATCTACATCATCACATACCAGAAACAACTTACTGATTGGCACATTGTGCTCTCTTAAAGCTTTATAATCCGGAAAAAGAGAGGTTCTTTCCCACATCTGCCGGTAGAGTTTTGTTTTTCTTAATTCCTCTTTGTCTGCATCTTTAAAAAAGACTTTAATATGATTTATAATCTGTTCCTCAGCTTCTTCAAAAGTTCCCAGAATATGATTTCTTTCTTCAGAACAAAACATTACACCAATGGGATATTTTTTTAATTTATTATAAATATATTCACATTCATCAAAACTCATGGATATGGATTCCAGAATTTTCTGCTCAGGATTTCTGACAACCGCCCCACTGCTTACCACGTAATCACATACCAGACCGGTATCCTTTAATGGCTGCAGGGCGCTTACAAAATTTCTTCCGGTTACCACCATAAAACGAAAGCCTTTACTGCATGCCCGCTTTATACTCTGTATATTTTTTTCACTGATTGCATGATTCTTATTTAATAAGGTACCATCCATATCCGTCGCGATTACTTTTATCATTCCTTGCCTTATCCTCTCTTTTCTTTTGATATCCGGTCCTGCTTTTACCATACTACTATGACCAAATTTCCTATTTTAAGTGATTCCCGGTAAAATACAGATACCTTTTACTACATCTGATGTCTTACCACTTCATATTCATCATTACTTCTGTAATAAGGACAATTTTTCCATGTATCTGTCAGAAACTTATACATTTCATCTTCATCCAAATCCATATCACAACTATAACATTCATAATCTTCGTCATATTGATAATATAAACAACTATCGCATGTACTCATTTTTTACCTCCGCAACTACAGATGTGGTGCCTAATATTACTACCGGATTTTGCATTTTTTCAGAAAGTCTGATGGCTTCCTCCACAGAGTCTGTCCATATGGTATCGATTCCTTCTTCCTTCAGTCTTTCCTGCTGTTTTCTTGTAAAAATATAATGAGGATTTCCGGATTTTGTCAACAGAATATTTTCGGCTGTTTCTCTCATGCTTTTTACCACACCAAAAAAATCCTTATCATCAGGAATTCCCACAATCAACGTCACTTTATGAATCTCCAGATACTCCAAAACCTTAATAACATTATCACATCCTGCCCGGTTAATACAAGCATCTAAAAGTACAAAGGGATTCTTTTGTATGATTTCCATTCTTCCGGGCCAATGAAGCAGTTTTAACTTTTCTCTGGTTTTTTCCGAATTTATATTTCCTAAAATATCTTTTCCTACTGCAAAAGCCAGCGCACAATTTTGTGCCTGATGTTCTCCCAAAAGAGGAATTAATATATCAGAATATCTTTCCTCCTCCAACACCACATCAAAAAGCATCCCTTGTTTTGTATAACGAATGTTCTCTGCGAAAAAATCTTTTCCATATACTTTAACAAAAACTTTTTTACCTTCTGCTCTCTCTAAAATTATCTTTAACACTTCCGGTTCCTGTTTTGCCACATAAACACATTTTTGCTCTCCTGTAATTACATATGACTTATCCCTGGCAATTTCTTCCAGAGTCTCCCCCAGTTCCCGGGTATGCTCTAAAAAAATACTGTTAATCACCCCATATTCATGCCGGATATTATTCACATCATCATATCTGGCACCTTTTCCACACTCGAAAACATTAAATCGGGTTTTTTTATATTGAAAATATTTTAATGCCAGATAAGCCTGAATCCCCATCGGACTGATACACTCCGTGGGGGGAAGTTTTGCTTCTATTGTCTCTATTTTGTCCTGAATCATTGTTATTTGTTCTGCAAATTCAGCATCTGTTATTTTTACATTATCCACCTGAAATCTTTCACAAAAATCTGCAATATGCGGACTTGTCATCAATCCCACTTTATACTCAGACTGCAAAATCAAAGAAATCATATTCGCCACAGAGCCTTTTCCCTTACTTCCTGTAATCACTATGCAAGGGGTTTCTTCTTTCGCTTCACGCAGCAAATCCCGGGTCAAATCATTTCTTCTCTTCTTTGCGTCCTTTACAAAATAATTTTGATATCTTTGCGCTTTTACATAAGATTTATAGACAAAATCTTCTGCTTCTTTTCTGTTCATCCCATTCTCCAAAACTTTTCATTTCTATCAAAACACTATTTTACAGACCATCTTCCGTTTTCAAGAAAACACAATCTGTCTTTCCTTACGATTTTTCAAAATCTTCTTGAATCGTACTTATGATTTTTTTTGCAACGTTTACTCCTGTAGCCTTCTCAATCCCTTCTATCCCCGGCATTACATTGATTTCACAAAAATAAGGTTTCTCTTCACCAAATAATAAATCAATTCCCAGAAAATCCAAATTTGTCTGGTTGTAAATGTCTTTTGCAATCTGTCGTATTTTTGGAGTAATCTCAAAAGGCGCTACGTCTGCACCTAAAGCCACATTTGCCCTAAAATCTCCCTTTGACCTTCTCTCCATACAGGCAGCCACTTCCCCCCGTATGCTATAAAACCTCATGTCTCTTCCATAACTTGTATGAATAAATTCCTCACACAGCCATTCTTTTTCCATACCATATTTCTGAGACAGCTGTTTCAAATCTTCCTCCTTTTCTATTTGATAAACCTGTTGTCCCATAGAACTTTCTAACCCCTTGGCAACAAAAGGAAGCCCTAAAAAATCTGCTATCACATGAAAAGGCAGAAGAGAAGTTACTAACAGGTATTTTGGAATTAGAAATTCTTTTGAGCGAAGTCTTTTTACCTGTTCATATTTATTAAGATAACAATTATATTCCAACAGGGGATTATAACTTTTTTCTGCCAGAGTATTGATTTCTTCTTTGATGCTGCCCCATTTATATCGATTAATTACAAAATCTCTTTTTTCTAATATTGTTTTCTCATTTATAATTTTACCTTCTGCTACTGCAGAATCATGAACGCCCACAATCTGTAAATTTATGCCCTGCTTTACCGCTTCGTCTACAAGACGATTACAAGTGTATGCATTCGTCATATTGTTATATTTTTCAATAAGATATCCTTTTAACTGCATTTTATCTTTCCATTCCCTTAATTTTACATTAAAATTACTGTCTATTTTCATGTGATTTCTGATTCTATATTAAGCATACTTTGTGGGAATAGCAATATTTTTGTTCCTTTAATTTACAAAAAGAAAGGAGCTGCGCACTAATTACTTAGTGTCACAGCCCCTTCTCCTTATGGTCAGTTACTTATGAACTTCTAACTATGGTTAATTTAAAATCTTACCTGTGTTAAGCGAATTAGCCAAGTAAGGATAATACTCCCTGGTTAGACTGGTTTGCCTGTGCAAGCATAGACTGTCCTGCCTGAGCTAAAATATTGTTGTTGGAGTATTTTACCATTTCAGTAGCCATATCTGTATCACGAATCTGGCTTTCTGCTGCAGTTGTAT
>CAZSWC010000078.1:0-5123 GCA_964610665.1 uncultured Lachnospiraceae bacterium | reverse complement strand
CAGATGGACGCCGGATGTACCTATGGTAGTGCCGGAAATCAATCCGGAACATATGGAAGTAATTGAATTTCAGAAGAAACGTCTTGGTACCACAAGAGGATTTGTAGCGGTAAAACCAAATTGTTCCATCCAAAGTTATGCTCCGGTACTTACCGCATGGAAAGAATTTGAACCTACGGAAGTGGTGGCTACTACATATCAGGCTATTTCCGGTGCGGGAAAGACCTTTAAGGATTGGCCGGAGATGGAAGGAAATATTATTCCTTACATTGGGGGAGAAGAAGAAAAATCAGAAATGGAACCCCTCAGAATCTGGGGAAAAATCGAAGATGGCGTAATTAAACCGGCAAAAGGACCGGTGATTACCTGCCAGTGTATTCGTGTTCCGGTTTTAAACGGTCATACTGCGGCAGTATTTGTAAAATTCAACAAAAAGCCCACAAAAGAGCAATTAATAGAGAAATTGCGCAGTTTCAAAGGTGTGCCGCAGGAATTAGAACTGCCCAGTGCTCCGAAACAATTTATTCAGTATCTGGAAGAAGATAACAGACCACAGGTAAATCTGGATGTTAATTATGAAAATGGCATGGGCATCAGTGTAGGCCGTATTCGGGAAGATAAGGTTTATGATTATAAATTTGTAGGTCTTTCTCATAATACCGTCAGAGGCGCAGCCGGAGGAGCCGTTCTTTGTGCGGAATTATTGAAAGCACAGGGATATATAACAAAGAAATAAGGCAAAAGAAAAAGCAGGAAGGGAATCCAATGTTTACAGGACGGGAAAAAGAGCTTTGGTATTTAAATGAATATTATAAAAAAGCGGGAACACAGATTTTGATTGTATACGGTCAAAAAGGAATCGGTAAAACTACGTTAATGGAGCATTTCATGGAAGGCAAGGAGTGTCTGTATTACGAAGCTATTTCCTGTTCTACGAGACAGCAGCGGGTTTTCATGGCAGAACAGTTGAAAATTATGGGATTTTCGATGTCTGAATACCCGGAATTTGAGGAACTTTTTTCTGTAATTTTTGAAAGTGAAAAGAAGAAAAAAGTTTTGATAATTGATGAATTTCAGAATATGTGCAAAACTGATAATGAGTTTTTTGAAGCCTTATCAGAGTTTGTTCGTTATAAAGAAAGTGGAAAGGAATTGTTTATTATTCTATGCAGTTCCTCCATTGGCTGGGTAGAAAATACCATGGTTTCTAAGCTGGGAGCATTGGCGAAAATGTTGGGAGGATTTTACAAAATCAAAGAATTGAAATATCAGGATTTTGTGAAGGAATTCCCCAAATTTTCCAGAGAAGACAGTATCGGAGCTTTTAGTGTTTTAGGAGGAGTTCCCGGCTTATGGCAGTATTTTAATGATGAGTATTCTTTAAGGGAAAATATGGAGAACTTTATTTTACAAAGGAATGAGAAATTGTTTGATTATGGACTGCAGTATGTTGCGGAAGAATTAAGAGAAACAGCAGTTTATAATACACTTTTGGGAGCCTTGGCAGAAGGAAAACACAAATTAAATGAATTGTATTTACATACCGGTTTTTCCAGAGCAAAAATTAGTGTTTACTTAAAGAATCTGATGCAGCTGGAAATTGTGGAAAAGATTTTTTCCGTAGATACGAATGGACGGGATAATACCCAGAAAGGAATTTATCGTATTAAGCATCCTTATGTTCATTTTTATTATAAATATTTGTTTCCCAATCAGACCAGAATGATGTTTATGGATACACAAAAGTTTTATGAGCAATTTATTGAGCCGACTTTTCGTGAATTTACTGCAGAATGTTATAAACAGGTCTGTTGTGAATTTATGGAAATAGAAAATAAAGCAGGCAGGCTTCCGGATGATTTTATTTATCAGGGACAGTGGATTGGAAAAAAAGGGAATATTGATTTTATTTTCCAAGGGGAAGAAGAGGAATTACTGGCAGGAATCTGTAATTGGGAAAAAAATATGATGACTTATGAGGATTATCATAAGTTTAAAGAGTGTCAGGAAAGTGCGAAAATTAAAGCAGAGTATGAAATCCTGTTTTCAATAGGTACATTTGATAACAGGCTGCGGGAAGAAGCCAAAAGAAATCCAAAGCTTGCTTTGGTGTCTTTAGAGCAGATGTAAGGTGTTTATGGGAAAAAAACTAATTATAACGGAAAAGCCCAGTGTGGCGCGGGAATTTGCCAAGGCTTTGAATCAGAATATGAAGACAAAAGATGGGTATATAGAATCAGAGGATTATATTATTACCTGGTGTGTGGGACATCTGGTGACCATGAGTTATCCGGATGTGTATGATGAAAAACTGAAACGTTGGAGTATGGAAACACTTCCTTTCATTCCAACAGAGTATAAATATGAAGTGATTGAGAATGTAAAAAAGCAATTTAACATTGTAAAGAATCTGTTTCACAGAGAAGATGTGGAGATTATATATAATGCCGGAGACTCGGGAAGGGAAGGAGAATATATTCAGCGCCTGGTGTTAATGATGGCGGGGTATAATGAAAAAGCATCCCTAAAGCGAATTTGGATTGATTCCCAGACAGAAGAAGAAATTTTGAGAGGTATCCGGGAAGCAAAGGATAGCAGTGAATATGATAATTTAAGCAATGCGGCTTATCTTCGGGCAAAAGAAGATTATCTTATGGGAATTAATTTTTCCAGAGTTTTAACTTTGAAATATGGATATGGAATGAAGCAGTTCTTAAATAAGGATAAGATGGTGATTTCCGTGGGACGCGTCATGACCTGTGTTCTTGGAATGGTAGTTAAGAGAGAACGGGAAATCCGAGAGTTTAATAAAACATATTTTTACAGAGTCGTAGCTCAAATTACACTTCAAGATAAGAATATAGAAGGGGAATGGAAAAGTGTAGAAGGAAGTAAATATTTTAATTCTCCTTTATTGTATAAAGAAAATGGTTTTGTAAAGGAAGAAACGGCAGTCAGACTGATTGAAGAAATAAAAAACGGAGAGGAATGTCCCCTTACAGGAATTTTGGATGCTGTTGAGAAAAAAAAGGAGACTAAGAATCCGCCTCTTTTATATAATCTGGCAGAACTGCAAAATGATTGTTCCAGATTTTTTAAGTGCAGTCCTGATGAAACATTGCGAATTGCGCAGGAACTTTATGAAAAGAAGATGACTACTTATCCCAGAACCGATGCAAGGGTACTTTCCACCGCGGTGGCAAAGGAGATTACTAAAAATTTATCGGGATTAAAAAGGATACCTCAGGTAGCAGATGCTGTGGATAAAATCTTAACAGAGGGAAAATATAAATCCCTTGCAAAATCAAGATATGTAAATGATAAACAGATTACAGACCATTATGCCATTATTCCCACAGGGCAGGGGTTGAATAATCTGGCAGGACTGACCCCTACGGCAGCAAAAGTATATGAATTGATTGTAAGAAGATTTTTGAGTATATTCTATCCTGCGGCAGTTTATCAAAAAATATCGTTAGTAACTAAGCTGGGGGAAGAAAGGTTTTTCTCAAATGTAAAAGTTCTGGCAGAGGAAGGTTATCTGGCTGTGTTAAAACCACCGGTGGAAAAGAAGAAAGAAGAAAAGGACGAAGAGGATACGAAATATGACCTTTCTTTTTTAGAGAGTCTTAAGGGATTGAAAAAAGGACAGGAAATCATGGTTCAGAATCTGGAAATCAAGACTGGTGAAACAACACCGCCAAAACGGTATAATTCCGGCAGTATGATTCTTGCTATGGAAAACGCCGGTCAGTTGATTGAAGATGAAGAATTAAGAGCACAGATTAAGGGAAGTGGTATCGGAACATCTGCTACCAGAGCTGAAATCTTAAAGAAATTGGTTGCTAATGGGTATCTCTCTTTAAATAAAAAAACGCAGATTTTAACACCTACGCAGGTGGGAGAAATGATTTATGAGGTGGTTGGATATTCCATACGGCCGCTTTTAAACCCGGAATTAACTGCAAGTTGGGAAAAAGGGCTGACTTTAGTTGCAGGCGGAGAGATTACGCCACAGGAGTATATGAAAAAATTAAATGATTTTGTTTCCAGAAGAACATTAGCCGTAAAAGGGCTTCGACAGGATGATTTACTGACAAGATACCGGTATGTGGCTCAGTTTTATCAGAAGAAGGCGAAGAGCACTGAAAAAAAGGCACAGGCAAAAGAAAAATAAGTGCAGACCGGAAGGGATATTTTTAATATTTAAGGGATGAGATACAAAAAAGAAGTTATAAAAGTAAGTAAATAATGTTTGAAAAGGAGAAAAGATGGAAAGTATCAAAACAAAAAACATGTTTACCCTGGAAGAAACAATAGCAGTCAGTTTATTGGATGGTACTACTTATCCGTGGGAAGCATTGCCGCAGATAGGGGATTTTATTCGTAAATTGGGAGAAAGCCTGCCGGAAGAGGTATATGAAAAAAGAGGAGAAGATATCTGGGTTGCAAAATCAGCAACTGTTTTTCCCAGTGTTTATCTTCATGGACCTGTCATTATAGACGAAGAGGCAGAAGTAAGACACTGTGCCTTTATTCGCGGCAATGCCATTATCGGAAAAGGGGCAGTAGTAGGAAATTCTACGGAATTAAAGAATGTAATTTTATTTAACAAAGTACAGGTGCCGCATTATAATTATGTAGGGGACAGTATTTTGGGATTCAAGGCACATATGGGTGCCGGAAGTATTACTTCTAATGTAAAGAGCGACAAAACCTTGGTAGTAGTACATGGAAAAACGGAGATAGAAACCGGACTTAAAAAATTTGGTGCCATATTAGGCGATAATGTGGAGGTGGGATGTAATTCTGTTTTAAATCCGGGAACTGTTGTTTGTCCTGATTCCAATGTATATCCGCTGTCTTGTGTCCGGGGGGTAGTTCCGGCAGGAAGCATTTATAAGAAGCAGGGAGAGGTTGTGAAAAAGCTTAAAATAGAAGAATACTAAAAAAATACTGAAAAAGACTGGATTTTTTGTGTAAGATATGCGAAAATAAAAGTTGTGATTATGACAAAATATTCACAAAAACTACAAAGAATATTTTGTTAATAAATACTATCTACATAATTGAAAGGAGTTTTCACATGATTTATTCAAGAGAAGTTGAAGAAATGTGTCCAG
>CAZSWC010000077.1:1543-5556 GCA_964610665.1 uncultured Lachnospiraceae bacterium | reverse complement strand
TGGATGCTGGAAAATCCACTCGGAAAAAGCCGGATAAAAAAGGGGCGCGAGTGCTGTCAGCACCCGCGCCCCTCTTTGCTGGGGGGCTATTTGGTTTTTTCCCGTTTCTCCCTATGGGGAAAGTTCCAGAAAGCGCCTCCTGCCGCTATCCAGCGGCTCCAGTACGGGGCAGGCCCCCGGAGGCCGGATCAGCGCCAGGTTTCCCGGCCTGTGTTGGACGTCCTGGTGTAGTCGTGCTCGGTAGACGCCTCCGCGATATCGTAGAAGGCCCAATGGCTGGCGGGCACGTCGGGGAACCGGGCGCCCGCGCCGCTGTTCACCGCCTGGTAGTCCGGGATGCGGGCCAGCATGCGGTTGACGATGGCCGCCGTTTCCGCCCGGGTGATGGGCCGTCCGGGCTGGAACGTGCCGTCCTCGTAGCCATTGATCCAGCCGTAGCTCACCGCTGTCCGCACCGCCTTATAGTACCATTCGCCTGCCGGAACGTCGGGGAAGGTGACCTCCTTCTCCGTGCTGGCCTTGGCGCAGCGGGCGGCGATGGCCGCAAACTCGGCCCGGGAGATGGCCTGCTCCGGCCGGAAAAGGCCGTCCTCGTAACCGAGAAGGATGCCCTTGCCGGCCAGGGTCACCACCGCCTTATAATACCAGGCGTCGGCAGGGACGTCGGAGAATGTCCTGGCCTGTCCGGCGGACTTGTCCAGCAGCAGGCGGTAGAAAACCTGGGCCACCTCGGCGCGGGTGATGCTCTTGCTGGGGCCAAACAGGCCGGTGTCGTAGCCCAGCATATAGGCCATATGGTCTTTGGTGTTCAGCAGGGCGGACACGCCGGTAAGGTCGGGGTCGGCCACGCCGGGGGCGTCAGGAATCTCCGGGCCGGTATTTCCCCCATCCTCCGGTTTGCTGGGTTTGGTGGTGCCGCCACTGCCTCCGGTGCTGCCGGTGCGGATCGTTCCGCTCCAGGCGTCCGCTTTGACGACATACTGCGTGCCGGGGGTGAGGCCGGTGAAGGTGATGTCCTTCCCGGTCTGGCCTGTCTGAGGGCCCACCCCCGCAACGGGAGTGATGCCGTCGCTGTGATAGATGGTATAGGCCGCGCCCACCTTGGGGCCGGTGACGGTGACGGTCGTGGTGGTGGCGGACAGCCTGCCGTAGTCCACATCGCTGCCGTTGGTGATCGTGCCGCCGCCGTCAGGAACGGGGTCCGTGGTGCCCTGGCCGGGCTTGCCGCCGTTGCCGGGGCCGCCGCCGGTGACCTCTCCTTCCGGCTTGACGGTGGTTTCGCCGTCGATGCCGCCGCCGCCATCGCCGCCCGTGCCGCCGCCGCCCTCCTCGGATCTGCCGCCCTCGCCGCCGTCGCCGCCGGTGACCTTGCCGCCCGGCTCCACGGTGGTGTCGCCGTCAACGCCGGTGCCACCCTCGCCGCCGTCGCCGCCGGTCCCCTTTTCGGTTTCGCCGCCGTCGCCGCCGCCGCCTCCGGTGACGCTGCCGGGGCCTACCGTGACCGTGCCCGGCACTGTGACCGTCACACCGCCGCCGCCAGCACCGCCGCTGCCGCCGTTGCCCTCCGTGGCGGAGCCGCCGTCGCCGCCCTGGCCGCCGGTGACGCTGCCGCCGGTGACGGTGACGTCCTCGGTGGTGTCGACGCCGCTGCCGCCGGTACCGCCGTCGCCGCCGTTATCAGTGCCGGTCCCGTCCGCGCCGCTGCCGCCGCTGCCGCCCACAACCGCGCCGCCGTCCACGGCCACCTCTACGCCGCCGCGGATGCCCGCGCCGCCGCTGCCGCCGTCGGGGCTGGTCTGCGTGCCGTCCGCGCCGCTGCCGCCTACGACAGTGGCCCCGGCGCCCACGGTCAGGACAACGTCGCTCGGGGCGTCGGTCTCATCCGTAACCACGCCCGGCGCGCCGTCCGGGTTGCCCGGAGAGCAGCCGTCGCCGCCCTTTATTTCGCCCTTGCCCACTTTGTCCGTGATGCTCAGGCCGGTGCCCGGGCGGGTCATGCCGTTGGGGATTTGGGTCGTGTTGTCCCTGGTGAACAGCAGGCCGGGCTGGGCCTCGTCGTTCTCCGTGGCGTCGCCGCCCGTGATGCTGTGGCCGTTCAGCTCCACGTTCACCGTGCCCCAGATATCCGGGACCTCCACCGTGTGGCCGATGTCCTGTTTCAGCGTCACCAGATAGTTGCCGTCCGGGCCCACCGTGACGGTGACGTTGCTGTTCTCCGCTCTTTCGGTGTGATCCTTCGCGTCGTTGCCCGTGGGCGTCTCCGCCGGCGCAAACTGCTTGGCGATGTCCTTGGCGTCCACCAGGGAGGTCCAGCCCGTGGTCTCGCCATAAAGGGTATGGCTGATTTTGTACTGGGTCGCCTTGTCCAACCCTGTGAACACGCCCCTGCCGGCGGCGTCCGTCGTTGCGGTACTGATGATGGTGTCGGGGGCGTCCGCCTTGGCGATGGTGTAGGTCTGGTTTGGCTCGCCCAGGAAGGTCAGGGTATGGGCCGTCCTGCCGGTGATCTCAGGGTTTGCGTCGGTCACCGTGGCGGTCACGGTGACGCTCGTCGTGCCGATGGTGAATACCAGGGGATATTTCCCGTCCGCCACGCCGGCTTGCAGCGCGTCCAGGCCGCGCACCGTGATGTTGGCCGGATCGATCTGCCCGCCCTTGGCGTCCATGGCGGACACCTCCGCCAGCGTCTTGACACCGTCCTCGTCCAGACCCGGGAGGCTGCTCAAGTGGACGGTGAAGTCGCTGCCGCCGATGACGGGCGGGCCCCCGTCCGGCTGGGTCACCACGTGGTCCTTGTAGTCCGGGGAGAGGGTCAGGCTGCTATTGACCGGCGTGTTTTTGTCATAATACCTGCCGCTGGCCGTGTCTTTCCAGCCGAAGAAGGTCCGGCCGCCCTCCTTGTCTGGCACATTGGGGAACTTGTTCTCCGGGATGGCGTCGCCGTCCATCACCTGCACGCTGCTGTTGTTCGAGGTGAAGGTCACGGTGTGCAGCGGAACGAACTGGACGTATACCGTCCGGTTGTGGTCGCCTATCTCCCCTATGTCCAGGGTATAGCTGCCGTCGTTATTTGCCGTCAGCTTTCCGCTGTCAAGCAGTTGGCTCACATCCTGCGGGGTGTTGTCGAGGGTAATCCCCTTCAGGGCGCAGCCCGTATCGGGGCTGAACTTCAGGCTGAGGTCAAAATCGACGCCATTGATCTCGTCTTTGGGGATGACCATATGCTCGTGGTCAGGCCCATTCTCTGAGCACCACCACCCGGTCTGCTTTGCGGTCGGTTCAAATCTGCCGCCGTCCACGGTCACCGCCACCGTCTCGCCCTCGACGAAGTGGACGTTCAGCTCGCCCGGTTTGTCGACGCTTTGAATGGTATATTCGTAGACGTTGCTGCCTTTGTCGGTGAGTGTGACCTCGCTGCCCTCCCAGACGGCGATATTGACATTATGCTGGGCTGTGGACTGCTTGGTCAGGTTCACCGTCAGGCTCTCGCCGTCCTCCACCAGGACGCGGTAATTGGTGTTGCCCGCAACCAGCTTGTTGTTCGGCTCATTGTTTGGGAAGTCCGCCGTGCCGCCGGACACATGGACGTGGACGACGTGGGCCTGGGTGAACGTTGCCGTCACGGTATGCTGTGGCTCGGTGGGCTCAAAGGCGTATGTGTATGTAACTGTGTTGTCCTGTCCCCAGGCATAGGACGGGTTCTCAGTACGATTATCCACCTCCAGTCCGGAGAGGGCGCTGAAGGTTTCCGAACCGTCCTGGGCGGGGATCACGTAGAGGGTGAGGTCGCCGGCCTTCCGCGGCACGTTCGAGATCAAGCCGCTGCTGTCCGGCTCGTACCTCTTGCCATACTGATCCTCAAGATACACCTTGGCCGCATCGTCCCTGGTCTTGTTGACCTGGATCTGGGCGTAGGTATACCGGGGCGCGGGCACCTGGACTTCGCTCACTTCCTGCGAGGAGTCCCGGCCGCCGGGATCCGCACCCTCCGCATACCCGCCGAACTCGACGAA
>CAZSWC010000077.1:0-1443 GCA_964610665.1 uncultured Lachnospiraceae bacterium | reverse complement strand
CCGTCGGTGACCGTCACGTTCAGGATGGTGATCGAATCGCCGCTGGACGTAACCTGCGCGTCCGGGTAAGTGAATTTTGTCGGGTCGCCGGGGCCTTCCTCGACCCAGACGGCGTCCCCCAGGTCGATTTGAAATGCGCCGCCGTCCGCCGCCGCCGCGGCGGCGCCCAGGCTGGGCAGCAGGCCGATGGTTAGGCACAGGACCGTCAGCCAGGCCAAAAGTCGTTTTTTCATCTCTTTTCTTTGCCTCCTTGTTTGTCTTGGATATCCCTGCCGCGGGCGGTTTGACAACAGATTTTCCGTTCTGTTGTCACGAACGGGGGAACGCCCCGCCGGGCGGGGGGCGGCAGACCCGGTTTTGACCAAAAAATCCAAGGCGCGCCCCCTTTGGGGCGCGGAAAAACAAGCGGGGCAAAAAAATTGCCTGCTCCCGCTTACTTTTCATGCTCTGAATGGGGAAAACGCCTTGCAAAGCCCGCCGTTTTTATGTATAATGCCCTTGTATAATCTGTCGAACCGGCGTACGGCTACAACAGAACGGAAACTATGTTGTCAGCACCAGCCCCAGGCGCTCCATCTGCCGGGCGTGGACCGCGCCGCTCTCCATGGTGTAGATGCGGGTGGTGTTCACGCTGGAGTGGCCCAAAATGTCCGCCAGCCGGGAGAGGTCCTTCTCCAGCGAGTAGTACGTCCGGGCGAACAGGTGCCGCAGGTTGTGGGGGAACACCTTGGAGGGCTCCACCCCGGCGCTCCCGCACAGGGCCTTCATGTCCCGCCAGATGTTGCTCCGGTCTATCGCTCTGCCCGTCCGGGTGGTGAACACCGCCCCGGCGGTCTTTTTTTGCGTCTGGAGGTATTTGCGCAAGAGCCGCCGCAGCTTTTCCGGGAGGAACACGGAGCGCCGCTTGCCCTTGTTGGTGATCTCCGCCCGGCCTGTCCGCACGGCCTCCACGGTGACAAAGCGCAGCTCGCTGACCCGGATGCCCGTGGCGCAGATGGTCTGCAGGATCAGGGCCAGACGCTGGTTTTCCTTCCGCTGGGCGGCCTGGACGAGACGGGCGTACTCGGCGCGGGTGAGCTCCTTGCGCTCGTCACAGAAAACAGACTTTTGGATTTTCAGGGGCTTGACTGTCAAATCCCGCCAGCCCATATAGTTGAAAAAGCCGTTGGCCGCGGCGATCCGGGCGTTGACGGTGGCGGGGGCATAGCCGGCGGCGAGCCGGCCCTTCCAGGCGATGAGCGCGGCCTTGGATAAGGGCCTGCCGTCCAGCCAGGCCAGCAGGGCGGTGAGGTCGCGGGCGTACTTCTGGAGCGTGGCCGTACCGCGCTCCTGCTCCCGCAGGTGGGACAGGTAGCGGCGGATATGCTCCGCCGTAAATTGGTATTCATCCATTCAGGGAACCTCCGCTTGCAAAAGTAATATGGATATTTTACCTTGCAAACG
>CAZSWC010000076.1:0-5624 GCA_964610665.1 uncultured Lachnospiraceae bacterium | reverse complement strand
GGATGAACAGGCACAGAAGGACACGTTAGCTGGTTTAAAAAGTGCTCAGGGATATATTAAAAATCGTCTGGCTAAGATTATCAATTTACGGAATACACCTCAGATTCATTTTGTAATTGACCAGTCTATTGCATATGGTGTGGATATGTCCAGAAAGATTGATGAAGTAGTAAAAGATATCGTTTCAGAGGATGGAACAGAGGAAGAAGAATGGACAGATTAGAAGAACTGTTAAAGGATGCCGGAAGTGTAGCTATCAGCGGACATATTCGTCCGGACGGAGACTGTGTTGGTTCTGTTATGGCGGTATATTGGTATATACGAAAAAATATGCCCAAAATAGAGACAAAGGTGTTCTTGGAATCCCCTTCTTCGGTGTTTAAGTGTATAAAAGGGATAGAACTGATAGATTCGGATATGGATTCCAAAACGGAATTTGATGTTTTTATTGCTTTGGATTGTACGGCTGACAGATTGGGAAAAAGTGAACCTATTTTTGAAAGAGCAAAGACAAAGATTAATATTGACCATCATGTAAGTAATACGGGGTGTGGAGATATTAATGTTGTAGTCAGTGATGCCAGCAGTACCTGTGAAGTGGTGTATGAACTGATGGACCCGGAAAAATTAGATATAGAGATTGCCAAGGCACTTTATATTGGAATGATTCATGATACCGGAGTGTTTAAATATTCCAATACCTCCCCTAAAACCTTGCAGATTGCAGCAAAGCTGATTGCATATGGTTTTGATTTTCCGAAGATTATTGATGAGACTTTTTATGAAAAAACGTATCTTCAGAATATGATTCTGGGAAGAGCAATCATGGAAAGTGTCCGTTTTATGGATGGAAAGTGTATTTTCAGTGCAGTCGACAAAAAAATGATGGAATTTTATGGTGTGGGTCCAAAGGATTTGGATGGAATCGTAAATCAGCTAAGAATTGTAAAAGGAATCGAATGTGCTATTTTCATGTATCAGACAGATTCCATGGAATATAAAGTCAGTCTGCGTTCTAATGGAATTGTGGATGTTTCAGTGGTAGCCTCCTTTTTTGGCGGAGGCGGTCATGTAAGGGCAGCAGGCTGTACCATGAAGGGAACGGTACATGATGTAGTAAATAATCTGTCGGGGCAGATTGCCTTACAGATGGGAGAGAAAAAAGAGACAGTCTGATGCAGACGGTAAAAAAGAAACAAAAAGGATAATGGAAAAAAGACGTGATTAACGGTGTTATTAATATCTATAAAATCAAAGGTTTTACCTCCCATGATGTGGTAGCAAAACTGCGGGGAATTTTAAGGCAAAAGAAAATCGGTCATACGGGAACTCTGGACCCGGATGCAACAGGAGTATTGCCGGTCTGTCTCGGAAGTGCTACAAAACTTTGTGATATGCTGACTGAGAAGGAAAAGGAATATATTGCCAAAGTACAGTTGGGAATAACGACAGACACCCAGGATATGACGGGAACAGTCCTTACCCGTAAGGAAGTAAAGGTAACGGAAGAAGAAGTAACTTTGGCAGTGCAGTCTTTTGTAGGTGATTATGAGCAGATTCCTCCCATGTATTCTGCTTTGAAGATAAATGGAAAACGTTTGTATGAGCTTGCCAGAGAAGGAAAAGAAGTGGAAAGAAAAGCCCGCATGGTAAAAATCCATGAGATTGAGATTTTAGAAATGCAGCTTCCCATGATTACTATGAGAGTAGGATGTTCTAAAGGAACTTATATCCGTACTCTTTGCCATGATTTGGGAGAAAAACTAGGCTGTGGTGCGGCAATGGCAGAATTGGAGAGAACAAAATCAGGACAATTTACATCTGACACAGCCATAACTTTAGAAGAATTGGAAGAAAAATTACATCTTGCGGGAGAACAAAGAGAAGAAGCGATAACATCGCTGGTGATTCCTGTGGATAGAATGTTTATGGAGTATTCAAGACTCATACTGCTGCAAAACTGGGAGAAATTAGTCATAAACGGAAATTCTTTTGAAGAGAAAAATCTGAAAAAAGAATTTCAGAATGAAAACAGAGAAGATAAGAGTCAGTATCGGGTGTATATTGAGGAAAATAAATTTATGGGAATTTATGAATATCGGAAGAGGGAACAAAGGTTTTGTCCCGTGAAGATGTTTATATCCCAAGGAGATTGATATATGCAGATTATTGCAGAAACAACAGATTTTAAGATTCTACAGCCAACGGCTGTTGCCATCGGCAAATTTGATGGTCTTCACATTGGGCATCGGGAATTGTTAAATCGGATATTAATGAAAAAGAAAGAAGGACTTTTAAGTACCATCTTTACATTTAATCCGCCTCCTGAGGTTTTCTTTGGAAAAAGAAAAGCAAAAGAAATTACGACAAAAGAAGAAAAACGTGTTATATTTGAAGAGATGGGGATTGATATCCTGATAGAATATCCTCTTACAAAAGAGAGTGCGGCAATAGAGCCGGAAACATTTGTAGAAGATATTCTGAAAAAGCAGATGAATCTTTCTTATCTGGCGGCCGGTTATGATATTTCTTTTGGACATATGGGAGCAGGAAATGCCTCTCTTTTAAAGAAAATGGCACCAAAATATCATTTTCAGGCAGATATTATAGATAAAGTATGTGAGGAAGGAAGAGAAATCAGTTCTACTTTTATCAGAGAAGAAGTGGAAAAAGGCGATATGGAACATGTGGCAAAACTGTTAGGTGAGCCTTACATGATTATCGGACAGGTTGTACACGGAGCAAAATTGGGAAGAAGAATCGGTATGCCTACCATTAATCTGCTTCCCCAAAAGGAAAAAATGCTGCCACCCAATGGGGTCTATTATTCCAGAACCCGGATTGGTGAAAAAGAGTATAAAAGTATTACAAACATTGGGAAAAAACCTACGGTAAGCAAAGAAGAACAAATTGGGGCAGAAACTTATCTTTATGAATTTGACAAAGATGTATACGGAAAAAATGCCATTGTTAAGCTTTTAAAGTTTAAACGTCCGGAAAGAAAATTTGCGGATTTGGATGAATTAAAGCAACAAATGATAAAAGATGTTAATGATGGCCGTGAATTTTAAAACGTAAGAGGAGAATCATTATGAATGCAGGAACAATACTTGCTTTGGCAGGCGGACTGGGGCTGTTTCTTTATGGAATGGAAATGATGAGTGAAGGCATAGAAAAAGCAGCCGGAGCGAAGTTAAGAGGTATCGTGGAGATGTTTACTAAAAATAAGTTTTTGGGATTGATTGTGGGAATCATTTTCACTGGTATGGTACAATCATCATCTGCTTGTACGGTAATGGTAGTAAGTTTTGTTAACTCCGGTCTGATGACCTTGTATCAGGCAGTGGGAGTCATTTTGGGAGCGAATATCGGTACTACGATTACCTCTCAGTTGGTTTCTTTTAATTTGTCTGAAATCGCTCCTATTTTTGTTTTTGGCGGAGCCCTAGCAGTGATGTTTGCCAAAAATGAAACGGGAAAAAAGATAGGAACCATCTTTTTAGGTTTTGGTATTTTATTTACCGGATTAAATACAATGTCAGGGGCTATGGCAGGGTTAAGAGATGACGTAAGGGTAACAGAGCTGCTTGGCTCCATGACCAATCCTTTTTTATCTTTATTGGTAGGCTTTGTTTTGACCGCCATTATTCAAAGTTCTTCAGTAACGGTCAGCATTGTATTGCTTTTAGCAAGTCAGGGACTTTTGAGTATTTATATCTGCCCTTATATTGTGTTGGGATGTAATATCGGTTCCTGTGTATCTGCGCTTTTAGCTTCTTTGGCAGGGAAAAAAGAGGCCAAACGTGCAGCCATGATTCATTTTATGTTTAACGTAATCGGTTCTGCAATTATTTTTGTAATTTTACAGATAGCTTCTGAAACTATTATATCCGGGTTATATAGTTTCAGCGGAGAAAATGCAGGAAGATTTGTAGCAAATGCTCATACTCTGATTAAAGTTTGTCAGGTAATTATGTTATTCCCGTTCTCGGATGCGTTAGTAAAACTTACCTATATGATTGTTCCGGGGGAAGACAAGAAAATTGGTTATCGGGACAGCTTTACTTTAAAATATATTGGTGAAAAAGTGGTATTTAACCCATCTACGGCAGTCATTGATGTAATTCATGAATTAGAACGAATGGCAGATTTGGCAGGAGAAAATTTAAATCGTGCCATGAATGCCTTGATAACGTTAGACCAGGGGGATATTGATGAAGTATATGAAGTAGAAAAAAATATTAATTTTTTAAATCACTCCATAACGGATTATCTGGTAAAAATTAATCAGACAACACTTCCGATTGAAGATTTAAAAAGTATCGCTGCATTGTTCCATGTTGCAAATGATATTGAAAGAATCGGAGATCATGCCACGAATATTGCGGATGCAGCAGTAAAGAGAAAAGAAGAGGATATTTCCATCAGTAAAAAAGCCCAGAGAGAACTGGGAGAAATGTTGGAGATGGTAAATACCATCATCTGCTATTCCGTGGAAATGTTTGTGCAGGGAAAAGAAGAGCATATGCAGGATATCGTTACTTTAGAAGAGAAAATTGACGAGAAAGAAAGAGAACTGCAGAAAGCGCATGTTTCCAGACTTACAAAAAATAAATGTACGCCTCAGGCCGGAATGATTTTTTCGGATATTGTTTCCGGTTTGGAAAGAGTCGCAGATCATGCTACCAATATTGCTTTTTCTATTCATGAAAAAGAGGGAAACATGGAAATGTAAAAGAAAAGCATGAAATCTGCAAGGTCTGAAGAGGAAAAAAGTTCCAATAGTGACAAAATAAGTAAAAAAGATTATTTACAAGTGAATTTGAATGTGTTATAGTAATCAAGTGTGAGATTTTAGCTTATACTCAGTTTCAGGATGCTCCGTCCGATACTTAGTATAAAGCGATAGAGAAAGAATAAGGAGGATAACAAACATGATCTCTAAAGAAAAGAAAACCGCAATTATTAAAGAATATGCAAGATTTGAAGGTGATACAGGTTCACCGGAAGTTCAGATTGCTGTTTTAACAGCTAGAATTGCTGAACTTACAGAGCATTTAAAAACAAACCAGAAAGACCATCATTCCAGAAGAGGTCTTCTTAAAATGGTAGGTAAAAGACGTGGTTTATTAGATTATTTAAAGAAAACAGATATCGAAGGATACCGTGCTTTAATTGAAAAATTAGGAATCAGAAAATAATCTTAAAAAAGAGACGAGTGGGACTGTTGATTATTTAACAGTCCCATGTTTTTAAGAACGAAATCATCAAAAGATTTTTTCAAAAAATAGTGAAAACCCCTATAAGAAGACGCATCCGAGACCACTGATAAGTACAAAGTTAAAATGGGTAATTTGTGTTTATCAGTAGTTTCGGCGGTTTCTTTAGGGATAATTTAAGACAATAAGAAAAGGAGAGAAAATTATGTATCAGACATTTACAATGGACTTAGCCGGTCGTACTCTTAAGGTAGATGTAAACAGAGTAGGAAAACAGGCAAATGGTTGTGCATTTATGCAGTATGGTGAAACCACTGTGCTTTGTACAGCAACCGCAAGTGAAAAACCAAGAGAAGGAATTGATTTCTTCCCTTTAAGTGTTGAATATGAAGAAAAATTATATGC
>CAZSWC010000075.1:0-5628 GCA_964610665.1 uncultured Lachnospiraceae bacterium | reverse complement strand
CATAGTTGCTGATGCCCGCAGCCTTTTCAAGGTCTTTCTTTTTCATGTCCCTGTCTATCAGCAATTTCCAGAGCTTTTTATAGCTTATATCCATACCGTCAGCCTCGATTCAAACAGGATTTACTCGGAAAATAGGAACAGTCGGTCTTGGCTGTTTAGAATATAATATCATATTTCTTGCAAAAACACAACGGTTTATAAAGCGATGAATTTAATTCTTGCGTTTTTGTTACTTTCCACGGGGGTGGGAAAGCTCAGACGACCTTGTGTTATATAGTACCTCCGTTGTTACGCAAGTACATGGCGAACTCTTTTCTTCGTTCTTCTGTAAGTGTTTCTATATGTGCGATGATAGCCGGATCGTGAAGACGCTCCTCCGCAGCTCTTCTCGCTTTGACTGCCGATTGAAAGGTTGGGTGGGTGCCCAGGTTGTAATGCTTGCCCTGGAAGTTAATGAATGCGTGCCATCGGTCGTGCTTCTTATCGTGCCACACTCCGGTGTGACCCGAGGTGTTGTTGCTTCGAAGTCTCTTCGAAACCACAATGTTGCTGATGGAGGTGCCGGCAACCAAATCTTTTCGGTATTTGACGGTGTCAGACCGAGTTTGTTTGTACAGGCATCCGCAGCTGAGGACCTTCCCGGTTTTCAGTGTATTGATGGTCTTGTACGTGGTATTACCGCACTCACATGAGAGCTCCCATACCACGCTGCCATTGCTGTCCCGTTCTTCAGTGGGTCTGATGGAAGTGAGTCTTCCGAACACCTGCCCGGTGATATCTCCTTTGCGCAGGTTGGTTATATGTTCGTTGGCTAAGCACCCACAGCTACGCGTGCGGCTGTGCTTCACCTGGGTAGCAGGGATTTCTTTCTCAGTTCCACAATCACATCGGAACAGCCATATGGCGCGACGCTTTCCGGTACCTTCAATATCCTCATACCGAACCAGTCTGACAGCGGTTAGGCGCCCCCAGCGTTGACCGGTAATATCCAGGCGTTCTTCACGTTCTTTGTTCAGGCAGCCGCAGCTTCTCGTGTGCCCATTGCGCAGATATGCTGCAGGTACTTCTTTCTCACCACCACACTCACATTCGCACCGCCAAATGTTTCCTTTCCCGGGGACGGTACGTACAATCTTTTTGGCAGTAAGACGCCCGAATTTCTGATTTGTTAAATCCATTTTCATTTTGGACTTGTGTCAATGGGCAAAAGAAGTTTTGCCATGACATCCTCCAATTTGACGTATGGGTCTTCCCAGTACCGAGAGTCATGTGAGTTAGATTGATTGTCTCCCAGTACATAAAAGCAACCTGCAGGAACGGTTTCAGTCTGGCCGTTGTGGATTATAACGCCGCCTTCGATCGCTGCAATGCGTTTGATCATATAAGTGCCATCGTGTCTGAAGATGATGATATCTTCCTTCTCCAGCTCACCGTGGATCCTCAGTCCCAGTATGAGGCTTCCTGCTTCAAGGGTGGGCTCCATAGAATCACTGGGCACATACCCGAGCATAAACACCACATGGAATAGAATCAGTGCTACCAAGGTGATGATGATCGGAGCCAGGAACGGCTTTATTCGTTTAAAAAATGATTTCATATATGCCTCCAAACAAAAAGAGATGCCTAAAGCATTTGACTCTAAGCATCTCTTTTTTCGCTATTCGGTTTAGTTGTTCACCAGTGCTGCAATATCAGGTCTGTTCCTCAGGAACTTACGTGCCTTGGACATCCATGCGCACACAAGCTTGTCACTGGCGTTATACTGTTCGCCAATCTCCTTACAGGTGTATCCCTCGGTCATGAGCCTGAGAGCACGAATGCCTTTGGCAGTGGACGGTGGTGCTGCAGCTTCTGCTTTGTCGAGCAACTCTTCTACATCATACCCAATCCCTGCAATGTCTTCTATCTCCTCCGGCATTACCGGTAACGTATCACAAGGAGTTTCGATTCCCATGCGACGCGTGGAGTAGATCAGGGCGTCACAGATCTGATTCCATATCAGTCTGTAGGCGTATGTAGAGAAGTTGCCGCCTTTGTCTGTTGCTGCAGCCTTGCAAAGGCCAATACATCCAATCTGGAACAGGTCGTCCCGGGTGTACATTCCCAGGTAGTACGGACCGTGGACTTTGTCATTGATGACCTTGTTCACAAGACCCAGATTGTCTTCAACCTTCTTCTGCTGTTCTGCATTCAGTTTCATGAGGCAAGCGCACCTCCTCTCACAACTTGAAAACGGTGGCAGTCGCTTTTCTTGTTGCGATTCAGGATCTTGCGACTTTCCTCGATGACCTGTTTGCAGTAATATTCGCCGAGGTGTCCGATGTGTGCCTCAGACAGAGGAGCACAAATCAGATCGGCGAGCCACTGATACGCATCCTGCTTGGACATGAAGCCTGATTCGTGCAGCTGGTCGAAATAATGATGAGCTGTACGCCTGAGCGAACGAAGCTCGTGATTTGCCAGACTACCGACCGGGATATTAGTGCCGGCGTGAACTCTGACATATGAATCGCATTCAGGATAGTTCGAACACACGTACAACATCATACCTTTGCTGTTGTCATGATAAATCCCGTCTGCGCTGCGATAAACAACCGTGCTGCCGCAATACGGACAGCGCATGCTGCTCGCATTAAATCCCTTTCTTTTTTTCTTATTATGTTTATTCATCTTAACCTCCGATAGAAAAGAAAAAAAGCCGGAAGGTCTGCAAAATAAACATACAGAGCCGAGCACTGGCGTTTTGGTGTCTCATCCAGTAATTGACTCTGTAGTATTAGCAGCCTTCCGGCTAAGTATTCAATTGACCTGCGTTATTGTGGATTCGCTCATTGCACGGATCCGTAACGGTTCCTTATCCTCCCTTGGATAAGTCTGACGCATTTCTTGGCGTACCGAAAGCCTGAACGCAAGGCCCTGCCACGACTATATTATAGCCTATGGTTTTGGGTTTGTCAAGCCCTAAAGTAATATTTACAAATTATTCATACATAAAATATTCCCATAGGGTTTGCTTTTTGCGTTCAGGCTCAGGTTTTATCGATTATTCATCCTCGTCATCGTCATACGCAGAGTCAGACTCACGGCGCTTCTTCACCACATTCATTGCGATGAGTGCGCCAACTGCTACTACCATACCACCTCCAAAGAGAACGATGTGGAGTACCGGGATGCCGGCAACGGTAGCGCCGCCTTCTTCTGCCTCGTCGGTACCAGACTGATTTTCAGTATCCGGTTTCTCCGTTGTGGCAGAGTCTTGCGTCGGTTCCGGCACCTCAACTGCAGAATTCAGACAGGTCAGGATGTAGGTGGAGCTTCCACCAATCTCGGTTCTGAGAACACCATCCTGACCAACAACAACGGTACCGGGATAAAGCCCGGCATCCGTTTTAAGCTGAAACTCAACACCGGCCCATTCAGCTCCGAGCTGAATTTCGAGTTTCTGAGCTTCCATCAGCTGGAGCTCATCGCCGTTGGTGCCTTGCTGTGTCTCTGCCATGACCTGTACAGGAAAACAAAGAACACACAGCATTGCGATGACCAACAAAATGGATTTGATAGTCTTATGTTTCATTGCTTATACCTCCGCATCTTCGCGTCTTCTTCTGCGACCGTAGATCACAGTGCCTACCATACCGAGACAGCTGAGCATCAAGAGACCGAACCAGAGACCCATATTGGAATTGTCACCGGTCTTAGGAGGTTCTTCGATGGTAATCTTATCGTTATGAACGTTTACGGTAAGGGTTTCATCAGCAACAAGCTCTACCTCAACAGGATCAGGACGCTTATAACCTGCACTGACTTCATCTTCTACCTCGGTAACGGTATACTTACCAATGCGAAGACCTTCGATGAAGATCTCACCGTTAGCGTCAGTCTTGAAAACTTCGTCGTAGTTCTCGCCGGTTACACGGAAGGAGAACCCTTCAACGCGTCCATCGGAAGAACTTTTCACGATCTTGAGGTTGCCAACCATGTGGTTATTGATAAAGCCAATACCGGCTTCGTTCTCAACCTCTACCATCTCACCGTCGTTAACGATTGCGAAGTAATGATAAGCATCGTCCTTGACGTAGTTAGCAGGTGCCTGTTTCTCATAGAGGAAGTAGCCGCCGTATCTGAGGTTCTCAAGCTCGTACAATCCGGGCTCATACTCAACCATTTCACCAACGAGGGGGTCTACGTCAGCATTGAATTCCTTGTTGCCATCCACATCCATATAGATTTCAAAGGTGGCACCGGTAAGAAGATTGTCCAGATAGTCCTTATCCACCTTAGTGGTATGGACCATACCATAGATATGACGGTTCTCAGCATCGATTTCGATAACAGCACCGTCTGTGGTTATGTCGATCGGGAAAACAGTGTCATTGGCCACAAAGCCTTCTGCAGGGGCAAGCTCTTTTACGATCCATTTGCCGAAGCGAATGTCATCGAAGAAGAAAATACCGTCCGCATCGGACTTGGCAGTGAGCACTGCGTTCTCTTCGGTAAACTCAGTGTCAGTCTCGGTGAATAGACCGAACAAAGCACCCTCGACAGGTTTGCCGTCTTCGTCTACCTTGTAGCCCTTAATGTCGCTGCGGATGAACTTGTTCTCGAAGGAGATGTTAATGATTTCGCCTTCGGTCTGGATATTCACCTCGATAGGAGTTTCGTTGAGAACGTAACCTGTAGCAGGAACGAGCTCACGAACAATCCACTTACCAAAGCGAATGTCTTCAAAGCGGAATTTACCTTCCGAGTCAGACTCGGTTACAAGAACTGCTGTCTCTTCAGTAAACTCGGTGGTACCAGGCTTAAAGAGGCCGAACTTAGCGCCGGCAATGACGTTGCCGTCTTCGTCAAGTTTGAGACCTTCGATGTCACCACGGATATAACGGTTTTCGAGTTTGATTTCCACGACGTCGCCGTCTTCCTTGATGGTGATCTGATATGCCTTCTCATTAAGAACGAAGCCTACGGCAGGTTGAATCTCACAAACCACCCAGGTACCGTAAGGAATGTTCTCGAACTTAAAGGTACCGTCTTCCGCGCTTTCTGTTACCATATACGCATTTTCACGAGTATACTCATTCTCATCATTGCTGAAGAGACCGAATACGGCACCCTTGATCACCTTACCATCCTCATCGACCTTAAGACCGGAAACAGAACCGTACTTAAGCTCGTTCTCAATGGCTGCACCATTATTGACTGCGAGTTCAATGATTTCTACGGTCTGGTCGCCGTAAGTGAATTCAAAGCCGAACTTCTCATCGCTCAAAATATAATGGTCATCAGTGCTGCGTTCCTGGCCATAGTAGCTGCCCAAAGGCAAGTCGGTGGAAATAACAGCCTTACCATTTTCATCAAAGGCGATGATTTCAATCAGTCCGCCCTCAGGAATCTTGGTGCCATCGGCCGCAACAATGTCGGTCTGGGCGTAGAGACCAAAGGTGATGTTCTTCAGCTCAGCATTCATGCCGATGCCGAAGAGTTCGTTCTGCTCAAGAGCTTTCTCCAAACTCACTTTTACTTTCTGGCGTTCATTATAGAGATTACCGGAAGTTTCAGTGATGGAAATCTCTTGGCCGGCATACACGAGCTCAACAGTCTGAACTTTTCCGTTCAGTACCATGGAGT
>CAZSWC010000074.1:0-5652 GCA_964610665.1 uncultured Lachnospiraceae bacterium | reverse complement strand
CACTGGGTACCAGAATCGTAGTTATGAAAGATGGTGTTGTTCAGCAGGTAGATACTCCACAGAACTTATATGAAAAACCACAGAATCTTTTCGTAGCAGGATTTATGGGTTCTCCTCAGATGAACTTCTTAGATGCAGTTGTAAAAGTAAACGGCAGTGTTGCAAGTTTGGAAGTAGGCGGAAAATCTATTCCTCTGCCAGCTGATAAATCTAAAAAATTAATCGATGGCGGTTATAACGGAAAAACTGTTACCTTTGGTATTCGTCCTGAAGATGTATATGATTCTGAAGAAGTTATTTCAAAAGCTGATTGTGTATTTGAATCTCAGGTTAAGGTTTATGAATTACTCGGTGCAGAAGTATTCTTATACTTTGATTTAGCTGAATATCCAATTACAGCAAGAGTAGATCCTCGTACAACAGCAAGACCTGGGGATGCTATTAAGTTTGCATTTGATGTAGAAAAGATTCATGTATTTGATAAAGAAACAGAACAGGTTATTACAAATTAATTTAAGATTGCTGGGGGGTCAGATTTCTCTGACCCCTTTTGTGCTTTTAATATAATAGAAACGGAGAGAGTTAATGTTATCGAATCAGGTAATTCAGAAAAGTTTAACAGAATTAAATACAATTACCAAAGTTGATTTGGAAATATATGATTTGGAAGGTGTAAGAATAGCAGGTACAACTGAGGAAGCAGGTGTGGAATCTCAGATGGTTCGTATTTTCGCCCAGTCAGCGGCAGAGACACAAGAATTTAACGGCCGGCGATTTATGAAAATTCAGGATGATGAGAGAGAAGTATATATTTTAGTGGCTTTTGGAGAGCAGCAGATTTTGTACCCGGTTGCCAAAATAGCGGTAAGCCAGTTGGAAGCACTTTTAGTTGCATATAAAGAAAAGTATGATAGAAATAACTTTTTCCAGAATTTAATTCTTGATAATTTATTATTGGTAGATATCTATAATCGTGCAAAAAAATTACATTTGGATGTTGAAGCAAAAAGAATTGTATATTTGATTGAAACAAAGGTGGAAAGTGATTCGGTTGCAAAAGAACTTTTAAGAAGTTTGTTCTCTAAACAAAATGGAGATTATGTAACTTCTGTGGATGAAAAAAATATTGTATTGATTAAAAATCTGCGTAAAGATAATCAGGAAGAAGAGATTGCACAAACAGCAAAAACTATTGTGGATATGTTGAATACAGAAGCCATGCTTAGTGTAAAAGTATCTTACGGAACCGTAGTTAATGAATTAAAAGAGGTATCCAAGTCTTATAAAGAAGCTAAGATGGCATTGGATGTTGGCAAGATTTTCTATGCAGAAAAGAGTATTATCGGATATGAAAAATTAGGAATTGGAAGATTGATTTACCAGTTGCCTGTAAATTTGTGCCGTATGTTCATGAACGAAATATTCGGAGAGAATCTTCCTGATAAACTGGATGAAGAGACTTTGATTACCATTCAGAAGTTTTTTGAAAACAGTCTGAATGTATCAGAGACAGCAAGACAGTTATATATTCATAGAAATACCTTAGTATACAGAATTGAAAAACTAGAAAAAGAAACAGGTCTGGATATCCGTAACTTTGATGATGCTCTTACTTTTAAGATTGCTTTGATGGTGGTAAGTTATTTACAATATCTGGATAGTGAGGAATTTTAATAAGTATGCAGTCATAAATAGTACAAGTTCATCATAAAATGATTCTATAGGAGGGTTGACCTATGGAATCATTTTTTCGTTACATATCATATGTGGATTATTATAAAAATGGAGAAAAGATAAAGAATACAGGATTTTTTCGATGGAAATTAACTAACCAAAAACATAACATTGAAATGCAGCTAAAAAATATTCCGGCAGCAGACGGAAGCTATGATATTCAAGAGAAAAATACTAAAAAGAAAATTGGAAAAATAGTAATTGATAAAGGAATTGGCAGTTTTACTCATAAATTTTTGGCTATGTCTGCATCTGGAGAAATGTATCTTGATACCCAGGATGGAAGATTATATTTAAGTGATGTAACAGGATTTTGTGTTTTATTAAAAGAAAAAGAATATTTATGGACACAGATTGATATCAAAGAAGAAAAGAAGAATATTTGGTCCACAGAACCGGTGAATAAAAAGAATGAGAATCTGCTTCCATCAATATCTCTGGAAGAAACAGAAAAGTTAAATTTAGTGAATGAAAAAATGATAATAAAAGAAGAAAAATATACAAATGAAAAAGAAAACAATGTGGATTTACCAAAAAAAACAGAAAACATAATGGAAGCTGCTTCTGAAACTATATTGATAAGGGAAAAAGAAGAAAAATTAGAAAATTCATTGCAGGAGAGAAAAATAGAATTAATAGAACCGATTTATGAAGATAAGTGGGAAGAACTTTGTAAAAAATATCCTTTGGTACATCCATTTGCAAATGGACGAAACTTTTTATCTGTTAAGTTGGAAGATTTTATTATCTTACAGCAGGGATATCAGAAACTTGCACAGAATAGTTTTCTTCTTCATGGATTTTATAATTATGGACATATGATTTTAGGAAGGCTTACTGAGGAAAAGGATGCCCCAATATATATTGGGGTACCGGGAGTGTATTATGAACGGGAAAAACAAGCAGCTCAGATGTTTGGATTTGTAGGATTTGAAAGTACAGAGCAGCCGGTTCAGTCAGGAAGCTACGGTTATTATATGATTGAGGTAAAACTATAGCAGTAATGAAAATGTTTTTTGGTTATGTTCTCATGGCAAATGGCAGCCTTAAACAAGACATTTGTTACTCGATTCCTCGCAAGGCTGCATGTGACAATTTGGCTGAAACAATAGATAAGTAGTGTTTTAAGGTATCTGTGTCACAGGAAGAAAGACCGGGAGTGAGGATATTGCCACTGTCTTGAAAAGATTGAATGTAGTAAGGGCTATTGGCGGACAACATTTCAGAAATTTCATGAAAATCCTGTTCAGAATGTAATTCTTTTACAACAGTAGTACGAAATTCGTAGTCTGTTTTAGAAGATTCTATTATAGAAATGGATTCTTTTATCAAATCCATATTCAAGTCCGGGATTCCGGCGACGGTTTTATAATGAGAATAACCTGATTTGATATCCATAGCAATATAATCAAGCAGGTCATTTTGCAGCAGATGAAAAAGAATTTCAGGGCGGTAACCATTTGTATCTAATTTTATTTTATATCCTAAATCCCGAACTTTTAGAATGAAATCTGAAAGATCAGGCTGTAAGGAGGGTTCTCCGCCGGTAATACAGATACCTGAGAGAATATTTCTTCTTTTTTTCAAAAAGGCAAAGATTTCCTTTTCTAAAACAAGTGTGGAGGAATCCGGGCTTAAAAGCAAATCTGCGTTATGGCAAAAGGGACATCTAAAGTTACATCCGGCGGTAAAAATAGTAGCGGCAACGTGTCCCGGATAATCTAAAAGTGTTGTTTTCTGGTAACCATATATCTTCATTGGAATTCCTCATTCTTTCTTACACAAAATTCTTTGACATATGTCAGTTCTAAGTATAATATGAAGAAAGAAAAAGTGTAAAGATACTTTTTCTTACCTAAATATAAAAGGTTGTATAGTGTCGGACAGAAAAAAATTTAAGGTCATAATTTGGGTGAGATAAGATGGAGCAGCATATTAAATACATGAAAGAAGCCTTAAAGCAGGCAAAAAAAGCATATGCTTTGGGAGAAGTTCCTATTGGCTGTGTAATTGTATATGAGAATAAAATTATTGCCAGAGGTTATAATCGCAGAAATACGGATAAAAATACATTGGCTCATGCGGAGATTACGGCAATTAATCGGGCGAGTAAAAAAATCGGCGACTGGCGTCTGGAGGAATGTACGTTATACGTAACTTTAGAACCATGTCAGATGTGTGCAGGTGCCATTGTCCAATCCCGAATTACCAATGTGGTTATGGGATGTATGAATCCAAAGGCCGGCTGTGGAGGCAGTATTTTAAATATATTGGAAATGCCTCAGTTTAATCATCAGGCAAACGTAACACGTGGTGTTTTGGAAGAAGAGTGCAGTCGTATTTTACAAACTTTTTTTAAGGAACTTCGTATTCGAAACCGGGAAGAAAAGGCAGCAAGAAAATTAGAAGAAGAAAAGGAAGTAAATCCAAAGTAAAGGGATGTCAGAGTATCGATTTGGATAGAGAAAATGCTACATTTCAGACAGCGAAAGAATGCAGGGAGATGTTGACAAAGCCTTGGTTTCCCTGTATACTAACAAAGTGTTTTGAGAATAAGTGAGACATGCATCCTGTATAGGATGGAGCTTATATAGCTGCCCTTAATAAGTGGCAATGAAGTTTGGGTCTTACGCAATAGGAATCTACGAATCTGGTCAGGGCAGGAATGCAGCAGCCATAAGAAGAATCTCCTATGTGCCGTGAGGGTGCCTGGCGGAGTTAACTGTTAAGGTAACGTGTATGAGCTCTATCGTGTACAGGATTTTTTATAATAGTACAGGTGAAACGGTTACGATTTTTAATGGAAGAGCAAAAAAGATGAAAAAGAATGGATGTACTCTTTGTCCCAGGAATTGTCATGTGGACAGAGAAGAAGAAATTTCAGGATATTGTGGACAAAGCAATAAAATATATGTGGCAAGAGCATCGCTTCATATGTGGGAAGAACCTTGTATTTCCGGGGAAGAAGGTTCCGGAACTATATTTTTTTGCGGATGTACACTGCGATGCATCTATTGTCAGAATCATGAAATTGCACTTGGAAAAGAAAAAAATGGGAAGAAAATAGGGAAAGAAATCAGCATTCCCCGATTAAAGGAGATTTTTTTAGAATTACAGGAAATGGGTGCGAACAATATTAATCTGGTAACCGGAACCCATTATATTCCTCAGATTGCGATTGCTCTTATATTAGCAAAAGCAGAGGGATTGAGTATACCAGTGGTATATAACACAAGCGGATATGAGAAAGCAGAATCGCTTCGCCTGCTGGAAGGTTTGGTAGATATCTACTTACCGGATATGAAATATGTATCATGTGCACTTTCAAGGGAATATTCTCATGCAGAGGATTATTTTGAAGTGGCAGCCAAGGCCATAGAAGAAATGGTAAGGCAGGTGGGAGAAGTCCGGTTTGATAAAAGAGGTTATATGAAAAAAGGTATTATTGTGAGACACTTGGTATTACCGGGAAGTACGAAAGATTCCATGGCGGTACTGGAATTTTTGTGGAATACCTATGGAAATCGAATTTACATTAGTATCATGAATCAGTATACTCCCATGGAGCAAACAAAAAACCATCCCTTACTTAGACGTAAAGTTACAAACAGAGAATATGAAAAGGTTGTAAATTACGCATTAAGTTTAGGATGGGAAAATGCATTTATTCAAGAAGGAGAAACTGCAAAAAACAGTTTTATTCCTGATTTTGATGCAACAGGAGTATAACCTGACTATTCTTCTTCTTTACTGCCTATAAATGCAAGTGCTGATACAACGGAAGAAACAACAGAAACAACCACTGCAAATATGATAATTAACAAACCGCCACCTAATAAGAGAAACATTCCAGACATAGTTTAAATCCTTCTTTCTTTATAATTTCTAAATATCAAAAGCTATATAATATATTAACTG
>CAZSWC010000073.1:0-5652 GCA_964610665.1 uncultured Lachnospiraceae bacterium | reverse complement strand
CCGTACCGGCGAGTCCATGACCTACCCCGCCTGCAAGGTGCCGGTTTTCAAGCCCCGTCTTTCGGAGAATGCTCTTGGTGTGGCTGTAAATGGTGCTCACCTTAACAGAGAATTGAACGCTCATCTCCTGTGGCCCCATGCCGACAACATAGCCCTCATAGATCTTGCGCTCCGTATTCGTCAGCTTATCCAGCCCGGTCACAAAGATCCGGTACACCTCCGGGTCGATGTCGTCCTTCTGCGCGTGAGCCATACGGGATGCATCCGTCTGCACGGTCTCCAACTGACTTTGCGTTTCCTCGACCTGCGCCTGAAGAAATTCACTTTGCCGCAGGGCCGCGTCCTTCTCGCTCTCCAGCGCGGAAACAGTTTCCTGATGCGCTTCATCCTGCGCCCGCAGAGATCCGGATACGGCGGCAAATTCGCTGTAGCGCATCTGCCCGTCGCCCCGGTTTTCCTCCGTAAGCTGCCGGAGGTCCCGCAGCAGCGGAGAGAGGTATCTGCGGCTGACAACAATGCAGGCCAGACACAGGGCAAAGAGCAGCAGGAACAGCAGCAAAGCGGTCTGCCAGACGCTGCGTACCACAAGCTGCCGGTAATCCTGCGCGGGGATCAGCACCGCCAATGTCCGGCTTTCGCTGTCTCCACCTGCAGCGGTAAAGTCCATGGTTATGCCTACATAGGAAAGGTCCCCGCACTTCATGGATGTCATGCCGTGACGCATGGGCTTGAGTGTGAGACGGTCGTTAATGGGAACATAGCAGTAGTCTCCCGCACCGCCGGTCATCAGACACCCGCCGCTGTCCAGCGTGTTGGACACGCCGCCCTCCGATGCCATGAGGCAGGCAACGCTCTGAAAGCCGGTGGGCTGCTTATGATGGGCGGCGAAATAAGTCTGGTTGACCCCAAAGCCGCACAGTCCGTATACCGTGCCGTCCTCCCCGACCATGGGAACGGTCAGCAACACGGCCCGCTCCGAGGTGCCGGGAAGGGTGATCAGCGCCGTGGTGCGGCAGGAGGCGGAGGAAACCGGTGCGGCCGCATCCGCAAGGCATTGCCGGTAATCCGGCAGAGTCTCCGTGTTGAACTCCCGGCTCCATTTCCGGTGGGGCATGACCCCGTGGGCCTTCCCAATCTCCGCCATGCCCCGGTAGAGCAGCAGATCCCCGGTCAGATGCTCGGCGTTGCTCCGCTGGACATACAGCCCGCTGCGGTCAGCCTCACCGCTGCTCACGCCGATGGCGGCTTCCAGAATGACAAAGGCTCCGGAGCAGTCCGTCTGACGGGCATACTGGCACAGCGGCTCCAGCAGCGCCTCCTCTACCTGTGAGATGGTGTCAAGATTTCCGTCCAGCTCCGAAAAGGTCATGCCCTGTTCGGCCAATGTGTCCTCCAGAATGTCCGTCATATCCTTGGACAGATGGGCGCTCATGCCGGAGACATTCCGCCAGAGGGAGGCCATATCCGAGCGGAACACCTCCATCTGGATGCTCATGCTTTTGGACAACTCCTCGCCGGGGGTATTGATCCGCCCGAAAATTTGCAGGCTCACCAGCAGCACTGCGGCCAGAAGAAGGCCCATCGCCGCCATGTAGAGTACCAGCTTGTGCTTCATGGAGCGGTTGGCGTAGTTCAGTTTTTCCAGTACATGGCGCATCGATTTTTACCTGCCTGTGGTTTGTTTTTCATCCGCTTCAGCCCATGGAGCAAAGCATCGTCCATGTCTCGTTGGCCAGCTCATCCACGCTCTCACCGCTCGCAAGGCGGGCGGGATAATCCTTCTGTGTCTCCCGCAGCGCATCGTAAAGGGAGTTGACCTTGCCGTAATAGCCGGAAAAGCGCGGCTCGGACACCGGCGTATACTCCCGCCGCATGGTGTTCAGAGCGGCGTAGAGATTTTGGTATGCCTGCTGTGGTTCCGGGAAGTCCGTATAGTCCTCAATGGCGTCAAACGCGCCGTTCCGCACGGGCATATAGCCGGTCTCGGCCACAAAATCAAGGTTCCGCTCCGGCTCGGTCAGCCAGTGGACGAACAGGCTTGCGGCCTCCGCCCGCTGTTCATCGGTCTTGTAAGCGCATAGACCCACGCCCGCCTGCGTCATCAGCGCATCGGCACCGTTGGTTTTCGGCATGGGCAGGACTTGCAGGTTCATCGGCTCCACCGTGCCGTCAAGATAGCTCACCTTATCATTATAGTAGAGGATGGCGGCAGACGAGCCGATGCCGGAGATGGTCTCGCCGGTCATGACCTGCGTATTGGAATAGCGGTCGGACATCTGGATATGCCCCTGCACCAGAGATCGGGCAAATTCCAGCCAGCTCTCCTTGAAGATGGCGTTGTCCGTGTCGTACCAGCCGTCCTCGGTATAGAAATCCTCCGCACCCTGCTCCATGGCCCGCAGCTCCACAGCGCGGAGAGGATAGTCCAGAGCGCAGAAAGTCTTGCCGCCGCTGTAGTCATAGAAAGCGCCGGCGGTCTGATAAAAGCCCTCCCATGTGGTAAGGTCGCTGTACTGCGCGCCGGTGGCGGCGGAGAAGCGGTCAAAGGCGGAGCCGTTGAGCATCAGCACATGGGTGGATTTGGACATAGGGAATACCAGCAGCTTTCCGTCTGCCGTGCCGTCCGCCAGAAAGCCGGAGACGAACGCCTCGCGCTCCTTCTCGGTAAAGAGGTCGTTCCAGTCCAGCAGATTCTCCGCCCTCAGCGACAGCGCGTCCCCAATGTGGCAGGTGAACACATCCGGCATCTCCGGAAGCTCGGAGCCGCCCGCCTGCGCCTGCAACAGAAACGCGCCGATCTGGGAGGCGCTGCTGGTGCCGGTGACGGTCACCCGCACGCCCTTTTCCGCGCCCACCGTCCGGTTGAACTCGTCCACAAGCTCGTCCATGGGAGAGCCGGACTGTTCGCCGTAGACGTGCCAGAAGGTCAGCGTCACGGGGTCATCCTTGTCCAGCAGCGACCGATTGCAGCCGGTGAGGGAAAAAATCATCAGCGCCGCCAGCAGCGCGGCAAAAAATCTTGGTTTCATGCGTTAAGCCTCCAGATCGAACGGGCGTTTGACAAATTGCCGTATTTTTGATGGTTTTTGAAAATTTTTATGCCTCCGTCTCCCCAATTTCGGGTTTTTGGAGATGACAGGAGCGAGGAAATATGGTACACAACAGGAGAACGGGCAGCCAAAGCGACGCTTTGGAGCGTCCGGTCAGCAGAGAGAAATCGGAAAGGGGTACCCCTTTCCGTTGGAGCATTGCTCCAACGGAAAGACCTCTCACCGCCTGATTTGTTTCTCTCACATTATAGCATAGCCCCCTATGCTTCGCAAGAAAAAAACGGAAGGGAGGAATGTCTGTGGCCGAATCACAGAAAACAGCAACGTACAAGGTCGTTGCGGACGCCGGAGGCGGGCGGGTGTTTCGCTTCTACTGCGACATCTCCGGCGAGCTGTGCTGCGTGACAAAGCCCATCCGGGCGGACACGGAGGAAGCGGCGCTGGAGATCGCGTGGGAACAGGAGGGCAAGTGGGAGTTCAACCTCTGCCCCAAATGCGGGAAGTATGTTTCCTCCGCTATGTTCAATGTCAACGCGGGGCTGTGTCTGGACTGCGCCCCGTGGGAGGACGAGTACCCCTCGTTCTGCCATCACTGCGGTGCGCGGCTCCGGGAATCGGACGCCTGCTTCTGCCCCACCTGCGGAGCGAAGCTGATAGCGGACGGTATGGACAGGAAGGAGGGGACGCTATGACCGAATACGATCTGCGGACAAGAAGAGCCCTGCGGCAGGTGACGCTGCTGGAGTTCGGCTTCGGACCGGAAACCATGCAGCGATGTAAGCTCTGCCCGGAATGCGGCAGGGCAAACCCCGCGCAGGACACGCACTGCGCTGACTGCGGCGCGGTACTGCCGGAAAAGACCCTCTATGACTTCTACCTCTCCCGCCACCGCTGCTGCCCCGGCTGCGGTGTGGCTGTCACCGACTACGCGGTGTACTGCCCGGAGTGCGGGACGCGCTTGCCGAAGGCAGGCGTGACACGGAGAAAGGAGACCGCGGTATGAGCTTATTCCGAAAGCGGGAGCCGCTGGCCAGCGGTCCCGGAGCAGAACAGGCCCTGCCCAGAGCAGCAGCCTGCTTCATCACTCCCGCCATGACCCGCCGCGCGGCGGACTGGCTGGGTAATTTGGGCGGCTGCCGTCCGCTGGGTATTCTATCCGACGACTACGACGATGTGGTCTGGCAGTGTACGGCGGAGAGGGCGGATCTTCTGCTGCTGGAGCTGGACTTTTCAAACGGAGTGGAGGATAAGGACGTTTCCTCTCGCTGCGACATCGCCGTCGAGGTGCGGCGCAAGCTGCCGGACTGCCGGGTCTATCTCGTCTGCGAGGACGGCCACCCGGAAAGGCTGCCCGCATTGGATAAGGCAGTGGAGCTGAAGCTCATCGACGGCTACTGCATCGGCGACCTTTCCGCGCAGCAGATGCGTACATGGCTCGACGAAACAAAGGAAGCAATGAAGGCAGCGGCCCGCCCGCTGCAACTCTGAATGCAGGAAGGAGGAACGAAAATGAAAAATCGACTACCCAAGCGCCTGTCTGCATGGCTCTTAACGCTTATCATGCTGGTGGGAATGTTGCCTGCTATGGCGTCAGCCGAAGAGGTGGACGATGACCTCAGCCCGCCTGCGCCGCAGGAGGAAAACTACGGCTATGTGCGGCTGGTATTCGCCGAGGGCGAGCAGCTTGACCTCTGCCACGGCGAGTATATCACTGAGTGCAGCCCCACGGCTGAGATACTCAGCGGCGCCGACGAGGATTTCATCTTCAACGGCGAGTACGCGGCCCTCTATTACGAGGGTAAACTGTACTGTAAGGGCGCGCTGGACGGCGTGAGCATCAACGCAGACGCGGTTCTCCCGGCAGAAGCCTTCGCGCTCGTGCCGATGGGAGAAGAATCCGCGCTGGCGGAGGAGGATGAGAGCCTCAACCCGGTTGACCCGGTTGATCCTGTCGACCCAGTCGATCCGGTCGACCCGACTGACCCCGTCGACCCGGTAGACCCGACTGACCCCGTCGACCCGGTTGATCCCGTCGATCCCGAACCGCCCAAGCTGCCGGAGAACCCCGAACTCCCGGAGCTGTCCCTCACGCCACCTGTGATGCAGGCCCCCATGCTGGCGGCCATGCCGACGGCGGCGGGTGAACTGAAGGTGACCGGCGCGTATGTCGGCCATGACGCGGCAAGCGCCCAATGGGTCGATTCTTACAGCCCTGGCAGCTCCATCACCGCCATTGACCCCGGCATCTTCTATGTGGAGGATCAGGTTTACATCAAGCTCGTAGCTGATTCCGACCATGTGAAGTGGACTGTGGAGATCGGTACACTCGGCAGCGACGCCACACTCGATGACACCGGCCTGACGCTGGATGAAAACACCGGTGTGATCAGCGGAACGATCGCAGCGACCAGAAATGGTTATCTGACCCTTCATGCGGAGGATACGCAGACCGGTGCTTATCTCAGCTTTTGGCTCTTCACGGATTTCTATTCTGGTAGTCAAAAGCCGGTCATCACCACAGCCTCTCTGCCGAACGGAACCGCGGGACAGCAATACTCCCAACAGCTGGAATTTACCGGCTATCACAGCGGTTGGGTGGAAT
>CAZSWC010000072.1:0-5723 GCA_964610665.1 uncultured Lachnospiraceae bacterium | reverse complement strand
CATCCAGTAATCTGATTGCACAATTACATATTACTGCAAAATCTATTATACTCCCTCCCTCCTTAACTTTATAAACAGCTTCTTTTAACTGCTCTCTTATTATTTTAACAATTTCATTCTGATTTTCTTCAAAGTTTTTCCCATATGTATTCATTTATTTATCTCCTCATCAAAAACGAGTTTCCCTATTCCAAATACTAATCGCTCTTTGAACTTCAGGTTCTATTTCTGCCTGTACTTTTTTTTGAAAAAGTGAAACTATCTCATTTTCAAAATTGCTATAACATATCTCAATATTCTCTTTTGAAATCGGATATTTTGCGTGACTACTGATAAATTCAATAATCTGCATTCTGTTCCCATCTTTATATCCTATTTCTTCCAAATTGCTCTTTGTAAACTTATCAACAAATTCTCGCCAATGACCAGATACAAAAAGATTGAGAATTACGCATAATTCTTTATATTCATTCTCCACATTCAAATGCCTAATCATATCCCCAAAAAGTTTCTTCTTTTCTGTTGCATTTTTTCTTAAATACACTTTAGCAAAAGTCATATATATTTTGTGCCAAGCCATAAGCCTTTCTTTACTGCACTTCACTAAATCTGCAACTTCCTCAAAGCTTGCTTTTTCCCAATCTAAAGCATTTTTCCCAATATCAACAGTATCAAAGAAGCTTACATAAATATCTAAAATAACATTTTTCAACTTCATCTCTTTCTTTATACCTTGAATTGTTTCATTTAATTCTTGAATTCCTTGTAATTCTTTTATAATTCTTTCATCTCCCATTACTAGAAACTGCAAATATTCCTGCATATTAAGTGCATTTAACGTAACATAAATATTCTGAACAAGCATACTCTGCAAAACATTATTCGTTGTTTCCTGCATCTTCCATAAATTTTCACCAGAAAATGGAACTATTACTTTACCAAAAGACTTTTGAGACAGCTTCCCTCTTTTTACAAAAAATGCCGAAAAGGGAATATCTTTACAAATTAAATACTCCTGATTTTGCCATGCTATGGTAGAAAATCTTTCAGTCGCATGTTTTTTATAGTTAACTAACATCCTCTCTAAAATCAAAAACTTAAAATTATCATTCATGTAAATATATGGAAAAATTTTCATACTAAGGATATTAATTCTCACATTACCGGTTCTATCACTCATCATAGCTATTGTAGGTACATTTCTCAAAAGCCAATTCAGTAAAAATTGCTGTTTATAATCATCATTATCATTTTCTTTTCCGATAACATGCTTAATAATGTCTTGAATCCACTTTTCCACTTGCTCACAATCTTTTTTCTTTTTATTTCTTGTAAAAATTAGTTCTTCGAAAAATTTGTAAATTTCCTGTTTTCGTACATAAATAAGATAAGAAGTCCAACTGCTCTCAGTAGATTCTCGTTTTTGAACAATTGCAAAATGTCTTCTTGAATCAAAAAAATCCACAAGACTTATGTCATCCTCTGCTGCTGAAGATGCTAAATTTTCCCTATATGTACGGATTTTAAAAAAAGTTGAATATCTTTTTAAGCTGTCCAGCACATTACAGCTTACCTTGTCCACTTTATTTCCATTATAATCTATTTCATTACATATTGAAACCAATTTCTGCATTAAATCATCGAATATTATTGGAGTTATTTCATCTTCTTTTCCATAAACCGTCATAAAATTCAATTCATTGCAATTTGCTATATAAATCAGAACTACCGCCGACAAAATGTGCTGACAAAATTTTTCAAGATTCTTTTCTGACAATTCATTCTTTTGCATCTTTTCTTTCAAACTTTCAAATTCTTTTTGCAATTCTTCGCCAATCTGATTTATTCTTTTTTCCTCATCTTTTTCCAAGGATTTTAAAACCCTTTGAATAGAATTTTGTAAACCTGGATATATTACCTCTTCAAAATACTGATTTCCCTTATCTGTAAATCCTTTTCTGCTCAGATTTAACAACTCTCTTGCTAAATCACCTTTTATGTCGATATATTCAATGAATATATTCTTATCCATACTTGGTTTTGTCTGTAATTTTATTCCTTTGTAATAGATTTCAACACAACCGTCTTCGCCTTTTTCATACTGCCAAAGATTTTTGGCACTTATAGTCAAAAAAGTGTTCATATCACTGCTCCATATATGAAGCTTTGAACTTTTACAATCCAACAAATATATATCATTGTCTACGCGTTCATATATTACCGTTGAATCTTTTTTTATTGTATCTTTATAAAAAATCCATGATTTTTTGTTTTTTATCCATTCTCTTACATTTTCATCCGTATTCTCTTCCTTTGTTTCTGCTTTCACTCCTTTTTTATTCTTTGAATTTTCTATCCAATTTATCTGAACATTCGTTATCTCATTTTTAAGCGAAATTTCAACTTCTTCACATTTTGTAATATTTACATGCAAAGGAAAAATAAGTTCTCCTACAATATCACTAATATAAATAGCAATTTGTGTGATTAGTTCCGCAGCATGCCTGAGCGGTCTCCTTCTCTCATAGTCTTCCGAAAAAGGATCTTCTCCATTCCAAGCCTTTAAACAGTCTTTGTGCAGATTCTTTTTACTGCTTGGAACAAAAACTTCAAAGCAGGTTCCATAAGTATCATCTTGCAGAGACTTCCATTTTTCTGCCGGTTCTACATTTATATAACCTCCATATCTTAACGAAGACCCGGAACCAAATGTAATATGGTATCGTTCTCCATTTCTTGTGCGAGTATAACACCGAAAGCTTCCCACAAGCAAAAAAGCACTTTGCAATCCAATTCCAAATTCTGCCGTAGGACGCAGCCATTCCGGCATAGTTTCTATCATCGCCCTGTCTTTCTTACGGCTGCTTCCTACTTTTGATATATTTAAGATACTGCCTTTATCTATTCCGGTTCCAAAATCTTTTACACTAACTTTTACTCCATATACATTGTATGATGCTTTACCAGAATCCATATCTTCAATATCTTGTGCTGTAATAGGACAGATTTTCCCCTCAGGTGTTTTTTTCTGAATTTCCAGATTAATTTCGATTGGATAATTTTCAGTTGTAACATACTTCTCTAAATCATAAGGAGAATCTTTCTTCTCAATTCCCATATTTTTATAATACATAGAGGTACTGATACAATCATTCCAATACTGTAGTTTTGTAGCATCCAGTGCATTCTGTAAAAATTCACGGATAAATACAAATGGTGCCGGATAAACATTCGCTCCTTCCAATATTGTGAATGCCTTTTGTTGAGAAATCTGAAATTGAGTAGTAACCAGTTCTTCCGGTATTCTTTTTCCTCTCATATACAAATTCACAGATTCCACTGTCGGCAATGCACCTTTATATCCCGGCGGACAAATAACAGACCAAGAATACCCCGCCTCTTTTAAAATGCTCTTGAGCATATCACATTCTCTTCTAATCAGACGCAATGCTTCCTGTGTTTCACAATCCGCTTCTATCTCTATTTTATCCGGTCTTATATGTAATTTTCGGATAGACATATGCTTCTCAAAATGTTGTTGGGATGCTTCCGGCACTTTTCCCATACACAACTCCATCAATGGATGAAAACGATTATTGTCCATATCCAGTAAATCACCAATTTGCAAAAGTACACTAACAAATCTTGGATGAATATAATCAGAAGCATATCCATCATCTTCCTGAGGCAATTGCATAATTGCATCAAATTCCGGCTGTGTATGCATTCTGGCACAATTTGCAATGGTTAAAAAAATTCTTTGCGGCATTCCTGCTAACGAAAAACCACTTCCAAGTCTGTCAGGTTCCTTTACCCAATTGTACAATCTCTCTTTAGACTTTTCACCATGTTCTCCCCTTCTGAAATCTCCAATTAACTGAATCAAAGCATAATATACATCCAGTTTTTCCATATAAAGTTTTTCTGCCCTCTTTACTCTGTCATCTTCATCATCATACCTATATTCTGTTTTCTGCAAAGCCATAATCGCATGATGAAGTGAACTTTCTTCATATCCCTCCAATTCAGAAATCATATCTATAAATTTACGATTCTTTAAAATCTCTTCTCGATCCTGGTGTGTAATACACATACCAATGTCATGAATATATACTGTATGCAGTAAAACAAAACAATCTGAAGCAGACAATTCTGCTATTCTGTCTTCTCCCAAAATCATTTCAATATTATGCAATACAGTTTGTGCATGTGACTCATCATGCTTACTATATGTAGGATAAGAACAAAGAGTAATCTCCAATAATTGGGTTATCCAACGACGATTCTGATTCCACGTATGCCATAATACTTCATGTCTTTCTGTGTGATTTTCACTCAAATAAAATCTTTTTAATTGCCTTTCTATTGTCAGTGGAAAATTTATTCCCCATTTATCTTCAAACATAGTTTCTTCCTCCGTCTTTTGCTCATTGAAACTTCCACATTCACTGTATTTTATAATTTATTTTTTACTCTTTTCCTCTCATAGTTTTCCATTCTTTTTCTTCTTCCTGTACATTTTCTTTCATCTTTTTATAAAATAATTCCTTTTTGTCCTTTTCACCTAATTGTTCATTACTATATTCTCCCAAATTACTCACATATTCCGTTAATTCCCGTTTCAAAATTTCACAATAAGAGCGATATCGAATCCATGTTTCTTTGAATTTTACCAATCCATTTACTCCTGTCGATATGGTCGCTACCGCTGACAACGTGGAGACACATACTTTTGAAAAAAATTCTGTCTCAAACGAATTATTAACGACCAAAGCAATTGCCGGTGCAATTAATGAAATTATCGAAAAAATATAATAACATCTCTTATTAAATTTTGCCCGCTTAGCATAATGGTATAACTCATGTGCAACATATTTTTTAATATCTTCATCCTTTGTTCTTTCAATCAAACTTGCGATATAGGCATACTCGTTGCTCATTTCTCTCTTTAAGCCAGTAAACATTCGCTCATATGCCACAAAATTATTTTTTCCGGCATACCAGTTACACACAGCATCAAAAATAATATATGCCAGTAAAATCCCTGAAAACATAATAAAGATATTCGATGACAAAACTTCCTTGTGAAATACAGTCAAAAACAATCCCGGCTTTTGAAACATATCAAATAAACTTACAAGAAACATTGCAACTATTAATATTCCCAAAACAAAGTTTCTTATCTTATTACTCTTTATTCCCTTTTCCTTATACTTTATCAAATACATTTTATATTCCGTTTTTAGAACCTCCATATGCAAACTACAAACTTCTTTTGCTATTATTAACCAAAAAGTTATAACAGGCACTGCCACATTCCATGCCGAATACTCTTTCGAAAGAAACAAAAACGTAATAATAGCGAAAGTCATCTGTATTGCATTTGCAAAAAGACATGCATTTAATATCTTTATAACGTAATCAAAATACTCATACCTACGATATGTTTTATTCATTTCATCATTCAACTTTTCAGTCTCCTTCTCGCAATCTTCTGTTTTGGTTATTCATATTTCTAAACCAACTTCTTTTAATCCTATAGTTCTACAAATTTTCTCATATTTCCCGCTAATTAACAAAGGTCTATAATTCCCTTTTATTACCTGTTGTTCCTGTTTTTGGAAATAATAAATAAAATAGCTGAAAATTTCGAGGGGTGATGATGGATAATACACTATTATCTATGAAAGAAACGATGGATGTTATTAGTTATCTTTATAAAA
>CAZSWC010000071.1:0-5755 GCA_964610665.1 uncultured Lachnospiraceae bacterium | reverse complement strand
GGATATAAAAATCTGTATGGAAAAATTTGCCAACGATTACTTGACAGTAACAAAAGACTTTAAAGTTCAATTCCTACTTGCATTCCTGCAAAAACAGTGCTACAATAGAGAAAATCTAATATGCTACATACATTAGAGTGGACCGGAAGTCCACTCTTTTTAATTATCGGATGAGAAAGATGACAAGTCTTTTTTGAGATGATGAAAAAGCGAGGTATGTTTTGCAGAAATTAAAACTGAATAAGGGAAAGGAACAGGTGACAGAATGTCCAGAAGAGAGACATATGAAACCAGAACAGAAGAACTGCTGATTCCCATCACAGAGCAATTTGGTGTGGAAGTGTATGATGTGGAATATGTAAAAGAAGGCAGTGACTGGTATTTAAGGGCTTATATTGATAAGCCGGAAGGGGTAAACATTATCGATTGTGAGAATGTGAGCCGTGCGTTATCGGAAGAAATGGATAAAGCAGATTTTATTGAGGATGCGTATATCTTAGAGGTAAGCAGTCCGGGATTGGGAAGAACTTTAAAAAAAGAAAAACATTTTTTAAAATCCATAGGTCAGGAGGTAGAAGTACGTACCTATAAGCCCATAGATAAGTGTAAAGAATTTGTAGGAATCCTAAGAGAGTATCACAATGGTGATGTGACCATTGAGATAGAAGATGAAACAAGAGTTTTTGCAAAAGCGGATGTGGCACTTGTAAGACTTACATTTGATTTCTAGTACAAGGGATTGTCATAAATATAGAAATAAAACAAGCCAAAAAGGCAGAAGGTGAGGATAAAATGAACAAAGAATTATTAGCGGCATTGGATATATTGGAAAAGGAAAAAGAGATTAGTAAAGATACTTTATTTGAAGCAATTGAAAACTCTTTGCTTACCGCGTGTAAGAACCATTTTGGAAAAGCGGATAATGTTAAAGTTTCCATCAATAAAGAAACCTGCGATTTTTTGTGTTATGCTGAAAAAGAAGTTGTGGCAACACCGGAAGAGGTAGAGGATGATTTGTTACAGATTTGTCTGGAGGATGCTTTAAAAGTATCGAAAAAAGCAAAGCTGGGAGAAATCTTAAATGTAGAAATCAAATCCAAGGAATTTGGACGTATTGCAACCCAGAATGCCAAGAATGTTATTTTACAAAAAATCAGAGAAGAAGAAAGAAGTGTTATCTACAACCAGTATTTTGAAAAAGAAAAAGATGTGGTAACCGGTATTGTTCAGAGATATATAGGCAGAAACATCAGCATAAATTTAGGAAAAGCAGATGCCATTCTTACAGAAAGTGAACAGGTAGAAGGAGAAGTATTTAAACCGACAGAACGTATCAAAGTATATATTCTTGAAGTTAAGAATACCACGAAAGGACCAAGAATTTTAGTCAGCCGTACTCATCCGGAACTGGTAAAAAGATTGTTTGAATCCGAAGTTACGGAAATTAAAGATGGTACCGTTGAAATTAAGAGCATTGCAAGAGAAGCAGGAAGCAGAAGCAAGATTGCGGTATGGAGTAATAATCCTGATGTGGATGCGGTTGGAGCATGTGTAGGACAGAGCGGAGCCAGAGTAAATTCTATCGTAGAAGAGTTAAGAGGCGAGAAGATTGATATTGTAAACTGGGATGAAAATCCGGGCAACTTAATTCAGAATGCCCTGTCTCCGGCAAAGATTGTAGCTGTATTTGCTGATCCGGATGAAAAAACAGCAAAAGTTGTAGTTCCGGATTATCAGTTATCTTTAGCTATCGGTAAATCAGGACAGAATGCAAGACTGGCTGCAAGATTAACCGGATATAAGATTGATATTAAGAGCGAAACACAGGCAAAAGATACACCCGGCTTCCGTTATGAAGACTATATGGACGAATACGAAGAAGATGAGTATGAGTATGAAGAAGGCAATGAGGAAGCTTTTGATGAGGTACAGGATAACACTGCAGAAGAAACCTTTTCTGAGGGAGAAGATGCAGAGTAATCCGGGGAAGAACTTCAAAAAATAGATTCCCTCATCTGAATAAAAGGAGCGGACAAAGATGAATAAAAAAGTTCCTATGAGACAGTGCGTGGGCTGTGGAGAGATGAAGAGCAAAAAAGAGATGATGCGGATTCTGAAAACTACAGAAAACGAGATTGTTCTTGATGTAACAGGTAAAAAAAATGGCAGGGGTGCTTATTTATGCAAGTCTTCAGAATGTCTGAAAAAAGCAAGAAAGAACAAAGGAGCAGAACGTTCTTTTAAAATGAGTATACCTGCAGAAGTATATGACAATTTGGAAAAGGAGTTTTCAAAGAGTGAAGAAGAATAAGATTTTTTCATTGCTTGGTCTTGCTACCAGGTCAAGAAACGTTGTGAGCGGAGAATTTATGACGGAAAAAGCAGTGAAAAGCTACAAGGCAGAATTGGTAATTGTGGGAGAGGATGCTTCGGATAACACTAAGAAAATGTTTGCAAATATGTGTGAATTTTATCAGGTACCGATGGTGGTTTTTGGCACCAAGGAGGAGTTGGGGCATGCCATGGGAAAAGAAATGAGAGCATCCCTTGCAATTACAGATGCAGGATTTGCAGATTCTTTGACAAAATTGTTGAATGAGTGACGGAGGTAGTTTAGTAGAATGGCTAAATTTAAAGTATATGAACTGGCAAAAGAAGTGGAAAAAACAAGTAAAGAAATCGTAGCATTTTTACAGGAAAAAGGAATTGAAGCAAAAGCTGCCCAAAGTTCAGTAGAAGAAGCAGCAGCAGAGATGGTCAGAAATCATTTTGGAGGGAAAAAGGAAGACTCCAAAACAGAAGAAAAGAAAGCAGAAGTTTCAAAGGTAGAAGAAGTGAAAGAAGAAAAAGCAAAGAGCGAAGAGACCAAAATGGAATCTGCGAAAACAGAAGAAGGAAAGAAGGAGGAGACTCCAAAGAAAAAGAAAAATATTGTTTTCGTAAGCAATCCTCAATACAGTAAGATGCCTGGGGGACAAAAAACACCGGCAAAAAATAATCATTCAAAACCTAACAAACCGGTACAGGAAAATAAACCGGCTCCAAAACCGATTCAATTGGGTCCCAATCAGATGATTAATAAATCAACCGGGAAAGTAATGGAAATGCTGCCGCCTAAAAAACCGGAAGTTAAAGAAGAAGTGGCAGCGGTACAGGAAGAAAAGGCAGCGGTAAAGCCAAATCGTGAAAATCGTGATAATCGTGATAATCGTAATGGTAACCAGAAGAGACCAAATAATAATCAAAACCGTTCTAATGACCGTGGCAATGATAGAAACTTTTCTAAGTCTCAGGGAGAGGAAAGAAGAACAGGAGACCGTAATTATGCAGGAAAGTCAGGACAGAGACCAAATAATAATGGTGATAGACAAAATAGCGGTAATTTTAAAGGTTCTTATCAGGGGAATGGCAATAATCAGGGGAATAACCGCAATTTTAAAGATAATGACCGCAGTCAGGGAAGAAATGAAAGACAGGACTCTAAATTCCAGTCTAAGAAAGAAAACAGAGGCTTTGCTCAGGATGCACCAATGATGCAGAATGACAAACACAGAGAAGAACAGAGAAGAATGAATCAGGCGAAGGATAAACGTTCTAAAAAGGATGCTTTATATGAAGAGAAAGAAGTAGAAATTAAAAACAAGAATAAAGCCGGTCGTTTTATCAAACCGGAACCAAAGCCTGTAGAACCGGAAGAACAGATTAAAGTTATTGTAGTTCCGGAAACCATTACCATTAAAGAGTTGGCAGAAAAAATGAAAATGCAGCCGGCAGCAATCATTAAGAAGCTGTTTATGCAGGGAAAAATTGTAACAGTAAATCAGGAAATTACTTTTGAAGATGCCGAAAATATTGCAATCGAATTTGATATCATGTGTGAACAGGAAGTGAAAGTCGATGTAATAGAGGAATTACTGAAAGAGGAAGAAGAAGCAGAAGAAAATATGGTAACCAGAGCACCGGTTATCTGTGTTATGGGTCACGTTGACCATGGTAAGACTTCTCTTTTGGATGCCATCCGTAAAACCAATGTTACCAATAAAGAAGCAGGTGGTATCACACAGCACATTGGAGCATATTCGGTAACTATCAATGGGCAGAAAATTACATTTTTAGATACTCCGGGACATGAAGCATTTACAGCAATGCGTATGCGTGGAGCCAATTCAACAGATATTGCAATTTTGGTGGTAGCGGCTGACGATGGTGTAAAACCACAAACAATAGAGGCTATCAATCATGCAAAAGCTGCAGGAATTGAGATTATTGTTGCAGTAAATAAAATTGATAAACCTACAGCAAATATTGAACGTGTGAAACAGGAATTAACAGAATATGGTCTGATTGCAGAAGACTGGGGCGGAAGTACAATCTTTGCACCTGTATCAGCGAAAACAGGGGAAGGCATTCAGGAACTTTTGGAAATGATCCTGTTAACAGCGGATATTTTAGAGTTAAAGGCAAATCCTAAGAGAAAAGCAAGAGGTCTTGTAATTGAAGCACAGTTAGACAAGGGACGTGGTCCGGTAGCTACAGTATTGGTACAGAAAGGTACTTTAAAAATCGGCGATTTTATCTCTGCAGGAGCAAGTCATGGTAAGGTAAGAGCCATGATTGATGATAAAGGAAGAAGAGTAAAAGAAGCAGGACCATCTACACCGGTAGAAATTTTAGGTTTAAATGACGTTCCTAATGCAGGAGAAGTATTCTTAGCACATGATAATGATAAGACGGCAAAACAGTATGCAGAAACTTTCGTAGCGCAGAATAAAGAAAAGAAACTGGAAGAGACCAAATCTAAAATGTCTCTGGATGATTTGTTCAGTCAGATTCAGGAAGGCAATTTGAAAGAATTGAATCTGATCGTAAAAGCAGATGTTCAGGGTAGTGTGGAAGCTGTAAAACAGTCTCTTATGAAACTGACCAATGAAGAAGTGGTTGTAAAATGTATTCATGGCGGAGTTGGTGCCATCAATGAATCCGACGTAACACTGGCAGCAACCTCATCTGCCATTATTATAGGATTTAATGTTCGTCCTGATGCAACTGCAAAAGCAATTGCAGAAAGAGAAGGCGTGGACATCAGACTTTATAAAGTTATCTACCAGGCGATTGAAGATATTGAAGCAGCCATGAAGGGAATGTTAGACCCTATATTTGAAGAAAAAGTTCTTGGTCATGCAGAAGTTCGTCAGATATTCAAGGCTTCCCAGATTGGAAACATTGCCGGTTCTTACGTATTGGATGGTGTATTCCAGAGAGGATGTAAGGTACGCATTTCCCGGGAAGGAGAACAGATTTTTGAAGGAGAATTGGCTTCTCTTAAGAGATTTAAAGATGATGTAAAAGAAGTAAAAGCGGGATTTGAATGTGGTCTGGTATTTGAAGGATTTGACCAGATGAAAGAGTTGGATATTGTAGAAGCATATACTATGGTAGAAGTTCCAAGATAGGAAAATAAAACAGGCATTCCCCAAGGTTTGGGAGGATGCCTGAAAGATGGTTATGAATAAAAAAGGAAGAAAATATGCGTAAAAATAGTATTAAAAATACAAGAATCAATGGAGAAGTCCAGAAGGTTCTTGCAGAAATTATTCGTGGGGATATTAAAGACCCCAGGATTTCCCCCTTAACCAGTGTGGCTGCTGTAGAAGTGGCACCTGATTTAAAAAATTGCAAAGTATATATTAGTGTGTTAGGGGATGAACAGGCACAGAAGGACACGTTAGCTGGTTTAAAAAGTGCTCAGGGATAT
>CAZSWC010000070.1:0-5955 GCA_964610665.1 uncultured Lachnospiraceae bacterium | reverse complement strand
GTCGCTACGGAGTCGGCAAACAGAAAATTCTGCATATCCACCACTATTTTTCGCATCGAACATCCCCCTTTCTTTAGCGATATATCCGATGTGTGTGTGACATCTTATTTCTTGGTATTATTTTAGCAATGAAATACGGTTTTGTCTGTCCTCAAAAGTGTGGACAAATTTATTAATGCGCCTAAAATTTACAGAATTTTCCAACATTTCCACATGCTAGACAAGGCACTACCCTGTAGCAAATGTTCTGAATCGTCAAAAAAAGACACTAACCTATGTTAATGCCTTTTTGTCATTATATGTAGTTTACTTCATTTTTTTGTATCAAACTGATTACCAGGCACAACCAGACGCTTACTGACTGCTGCCACCATCAGACGATTGCGGTTCGGATATCCGGTCTTCTCCAGCATACGGTTAATATACGTCCGCACAGATGATTCTGCCACATGAAGACTGGCTGCGATCTCTGCATTCGTCTTGCCCTCACACAACAAACGCAGGGTTTCCATCTCTTGATCCGACAAATTACAAGAAAGCACATTTCCAAGCTGTACCGTTGGCACACTGTCTGGCCAAAACTGCTTGCCCTGAAGGGTACCTTCGATCACGTCAATCAGATCACTGGAAGGAGAATCCTTGTACCAGAAACTGTCCGCTCCTATTCTTCTTGCCCGGTCTAAGAAGCGTCCTTCTAACATTGAGGTGACCATCACAATTTTAATCCGAGGGTAGAACTTCTTGATTTCTTCTGCTGCTGTCAGGCCATCGGAGTCATTTTCCGTGCAAATATCCATCAAAATCAAATCGATATGCCCCTCACTACATCGAGCAAGTGCTGCATCTGCACGCGTTAATACACCTGCCACTTCACATTCACCACTTTTTTCCACACTAGAACACAAATACATACGGACAAGTGCCTGATCCTCAACAATTAGTATCTTTTTCACAGCTCTTCATCCCCTTTCTAAGAGCTAATTCTTTGGTATATCTATTATCAAAGAAAACTTTGGCAAACTCTGTACATTCATCGTACCTCCCGCTGCCTCTATCCGATGACGCAAATTGGTAAGACCTCCGCCTTCCATAATCGTTTGCTCCGGCTGCTTGCCATTATTCCCTATCATCACCGTATAATTATCTGCATTGTTCCAAATATTTATCTCAAGTTCCGTTGCCTGTGCATACTGGATTGCATTATTCAGGCAGACTTGCATCGCAACATACATCAAATCTGCCGCACTTCCCTTAGGCTCTTCTCCCTTCATCTGTACCATCACACCACTACTCTTTGCATCGTGAAACAGTTTTTCCTTTGCGGACAAAAGAGCCGCTTCCCGAAAGGCAATACTTTTTTCCCATTCCTGAAGCACCATTCCTGCATCCACCTCACCTAGATCTCCGGCAAGATACTGCTTTGTTACCGTAATGCTGGCAGCCAGACTATCGTGCATCGCAGATTTTGCAGCCAAAAGTTCCTTCTCCTTGGCAACCGCCTCAACATTTTCAGAAAGTTCACGAAGCTTCTTTGCATCTTCGTCAAGCTTCCTATTATCATCTGCAAGCTGCACCAGTGCCCGATGTAATTCTGTAATATCAGCAGCTGTAAGCTGGGTATAGACTTCTCCATACCGGTCTGTTACTTTCGTCCATTCAAATTGCCATACCGTCTTATCCGGGAAACGATACGTATCCTCCATATCCGAAAGCCTTACCACGCCATCCGGTGGTGAGGCAAGCGCAATCTTCACCTCACCAAGATATTGCATATCACTTTGGAACAGATATTGACTCAGACGATACATCTGCCGATTGCAAAGCACAATTCCTCCAAGATTGTCAAAGAAGCATACTGCTGTCGGAAGCTGATCAAAGCTTTCTTTAATTGCATTCACTCGGAGCTTTTTCCATTTACCCATTGTCCCCGCCTCCAATCTGTGTTCGAATAAGCCATAACCCTTCCTCCATACAGGCTGTCACTTTCGAGGATACCACCTCCAAAAGATCACCCTCACATTCCACAGAAAGGTTCATCTCCGTATCGGACAAAGAAAGAAAAAGCGAATGTAAACCACCTCTCGTCATTCCCACTACATCTTTCACCAGTTCCAGCAGACGAGCGACTTCTGATGTACGCATCGCCCTTGTTGTGAGATATGCTACCCCACATTCTGTTCCTCCTGCATTTAACGCACGCACAGCTTCATCAAAAGTCAGACGAATCTCCTGTTGTGGCAGCATCTCGTATTCCTTGCCAAGGAAATACAGATTCGCACTTCGCTTAATATATGTACCAATCAGCATGATTTCCTTCATATAAGCCCGTAGTTCATCTGCATCAGCATCCTTACACAATGCAAGTAATTCACATATCCGGTCGGTCTGTTTTCCATGCTTTGCTTCCAGCTCATCATAAATACGATTCTTCTCAGCCAGCTCATGTAACTGCTTCTCTATCAAATAAGCATCGTGCAGTTTCTTTTTATTTTCTTCCATTTTGACCTTATTGGCATTCAAGTGGCTGCGAAGTTCTGTCAATTGACGGATATTATCCCCCCAGACAGTATAACCAATCTTGATTGGCGCTGAAGAAATACGCATTCCCTCTGGACTGATGATCGTTTGTCCATCCTGCGGACAGACCATGTCCTCTCTTGCCGTCTTAGAGCGGAGCAGCACGCGACCATTCTGGTCAACAATACAGGACACCAGTGTCGTTGCCTGAAATAACCCGACATACCCAGTATTGGACTGTATCATCCTGCAATGGATACAGCTTTCATAAATCGATGCATACAACAGACAAAACATAGCATTCATATCGCCAAACATAAAACGTACCTTTGGGAAATCCACCAGATACAGCAATCCGTACAATAACATGACACAGCCTAGGATAAATGGCATCATTCGCTTTCTGCCAATTTCCGGAACACGACTTTGCCGTAATAAATGAATGATGGTAAACAACATGCAAACAACCATCCATCCCAGACACGCAAAATATAGCAGGCGATGAGAATATACCTTGTTATCAGGCACTCCCGGAATCCCGCTTTTGAAGACAAATACCCGTTGATGCAGGTCATTTGTAATCACTGCCAGAAATAACAGCGCAGGAATCACTGCCAGTATCTGACTCTTCGCAGGCAGCCGGTAAGACTCAGGCTTCCCCATATACATAGCAACATACACCCCAAGGAGCGGAATAAACAGCATGGGAAGGTAATACAGATACCACAGATAACGCGCTACCGTCAGATTAGTAACGATCTCATATTTAAATGTCCGAAAAATCATCCATATCAGTATCAAGGCTGCCATCAGACGCAGACAATGCAATACTGGCTTCTGAATGATACGCTGATCCAGGGAATATCCCCACAGGACAAACAACAACAGATATAATGCAGCACGTACATAACTTGGATTGCTTCCGCCAATGTCATACATAGCAAGAAACCGGCAAGCATATGCTACTGCAATAATCCCAAAAACAAGAATCCTCATGCATAATTGTCTGGTGTTTCGTTTCACGTAATGAAGCCCTCGCTTTCTCTTGGACTCTCAGTTCCAAGTTCTCTTCTTATTCCAATCTCTTCGGAATACCTCGCTCTTCCTGCTGCAAGATACGCATCATACAACACATGACACCTTTCTACTGTGCATCTGAAGCAATCTCGTATCTAAAATAATTATAATATACCCCACTTTTTTCCGCAACGCATTCACAACAATTCATGATTTTCAAACCAGTGGACAATCTTGTAAGGCATGGTGCTAGGAAAATCAAATCCCTGTTTTTACAATAGGATACTGGATGCGCAGATTATGAAATACTGGAAGCTCTTGTGAAACAGACGGATTTATGCTATAATTTAATTTGAAAAGGTATGCCCAATCCTACTGATATCAATGTCATGGAGGGAGCTAAAGCAGTCAGGGAAAATGGCTGTATTAAAACACAAAAAGGACGCAGGATTACTCCCACGCCCAAATTACTATCTGGCTTTATCTGTCCTTACCATTGGCACTTCTTTCGCTGCTTCAACCTTCATATCTGCACCGCCTCTTGCTTCAAATGCATCCGCATTGTACTGATACTCATATGCTTCAGCAACCATTGGAGCATACACAATCTCTGCGTTGACTTTCTTTCCACCTTATTCCTCGTGCTCTCCTTATGCTTTTTGTTGGCTTTACATTACGCCCCGATCAGCTCCTCTCTCCGGCTTATCTTTTCCCTGTTTTTCTTGAATTTTCCTCTTATTGATTTCCAGTCTTTCATGAATGGAAGGCTTCTTTGCTTTCGCAGCCACCTTCTTATCTTCTGTCCACATAATCAAAGCCTCTTTCCCAGCAGTCTTCGTATTTTTCACTTTCGTCTCTGCGGTTGCTCTTTCTCTTCCTGTCAAAACGTCTTGTTTTTCTGCAATCTGCTGTTCTCTCCGCTCCTGCACACCTTTTTCTTCTAGACTACAAAAGCTCTGCAAATACGGCAATACATGATTCTGCATATCTGTCAGATCTTCCATATACTTCTGATACTCTTCATTACCTTTTCCTTGCTGATAACTGATCCAGCTTTCATCTGTCAATTTCATTTCATTCTGCATCTTTAACTGACTGATGATACCGCCGTTTCCGGTGCCAATATCTATCTTACCTTGAAAATGATGCAGCATCTTGTCACCCTTCTCAGCATAATATACTGTAAAAAACATCTGTGCTGTCGTTTTTGGTTCGTTGGTGTTTAGATCACGTTCAGCATACCAGACTTTGTCCTGTTCTACGGTTTTGGAATCCAAATCAGATAACTTCTGGCATCTTGGATTCCCCAGCTCACTTTTCTCACAATAATTCACATACACCATCGGTTCCATATCTTTTGGAAGTTCCGGTTCATAGGCTTTCAGTCTTTCCATCAATACACCTGCACGCACAGAATGATCGCATTCCTCGTCTACGATATCCTTCAGATACGAAATATAGGAATGAATATTCCCGCTTCGCAAATCCAGCATTACTTCCTGTACCGTATTTTCTCCCGTCTCCACATTATCTCGATACTCATACGGATCAAAAGCTTCTGCAATCTCATCCAGTGCCTCTGCTAACTGTTCTGTGGTCATCTTCTCTGGATACATTGCTTCTCGAACATCCCGCATCGGAACGTACTTATAGTCAGGTAATGCTTCATGAATTTTCTCAATTCCTTCCCTTACTAGTGCAAGTTCTCCATAAAATCGAACATCGTCCATCAGATTTCCAAGTACTGTATTTCCTTTTACAATTGCAAATTCAGCGTCATCGTAGTAACTGTCTTCCGGATCACGATAAATAATTCCCATTGAGCATCCAAGATAGGCAGTTTCTGGATTCTCTCTATATTTTTCATAGACTGCAGCTATCTGATTAACATCGGTACTTTTTTCATAAGCCCCCATATCGTGAAACTCATCGCATTCTGTGGCGAAATATTCCAGATACGGTTCTTTCTTCGGTGGCATATTATTAAGGATGTTATCAATCATGTTGTAATTTGCCTCTTCCAGTTCCTCTACCTTTGCCAGTGGTTTATATTCGCCCTGGCTTTTCTGAATCTCTGCCATTACAATCTCATCCATTTCTTCTACTTTTTCCATCAACTGATCATAATCCCCACGGATGCGTTCTCCAGTCCAGTCTTCGTCTTCCAAAAGTTCTTCCGCCGCTTCTTCAATAGAAATTTCATCATTCTCATAAACGCCACCATCCATCAAGCGGAAATCTTCATCATAAAAGGAATAATCATATCCTTCTTCTGTTATCTGAATAGCAAAGTAACGTTCTCCTACCTCATATGCCAGTTCACTAAGAACCTGTTCTTCCAGATTCAGGAAAGAATCCAGCTGTTCAAAACTGATACTGTCTACAAAATGAGCGGTTACTTTTTCCCCGTCATTCAGAACT
>CAZSWC010000069.1:0-6252 GCA_964610665.1 uncultured Lachnospiraceae bacterium | reverse complement strand
ACCAGCGAATGCAGCAGTCAAAGTGCTGTGCCTTACCGCTTGGCGATAGCCCTATATTGACACCAAGCGTGCCATAACAGACACATGCCAAAGGTGGATACTGGGATTCGAACCCAGGGCCTCCAGAGCCACAATCTGGCGCGCTAACCAACTGCGCTATACCCACCATACTGAGATGATGAGCAAACTCATATCTCAAACGTGCTCGAAGGGATTCGAACCCCCGACCCACGGCTTAGAAGGCCGTTGCTCTATCCAGCTGAGCTACGAACACATATTTCTTAAACTGCCACTGGCAATTTAAAAGCGGGTGATGGGAATCGAACCCACGTATCTAGCTTGGAAGGCTAGTGTTCTACCATTGAACTACACCCGCATATCTTGCTTGAATCGGGGTGACAGGATTCGAACCTGCGACCTCCTGGTCCCAAACCAGGCGCTCTAGCCAAGCTGAGCCACACCCCGTTTCTTATGCCTGCGTCGCTTCATTTCCTCAACGCAAGTCATAGTATATAACAAACAAAAAATAATGTCAACACCTTTTTTTATTTTTTTTACATTTTTTTGACACCGCACAAACAGTGCCTGATAAGATTGTGAAATCGTTTCCTACAACCAGCTGCCGGATTCCTACTCCGTTAAATATTTCAAGGTACAATCCACCTCTTGGTTCTCATCTACTTCCATAACAATATAAGAACATTTTCTGCCTTCCTGTCTTGGATATGACAGACTTCCCGGATTCAAAACCAGAATTCCCTCCTCTCTTGTGATTACCGGTCGATGAGTGTGCCCATATATTACAATCTCTATTTTTTTTCTCTTTGCTTCTCGTACCAGGTGCTGATATCCCATATTTACATAATAAGAATGTCCATGCGTTACCAATGCTTTATATTTCCCAATTCTTACAACCGCTTCTTTCGGCAAATCCGAAAAAAAATCATTATTACCCTGTACTATAACCGCTTTACATCCAGCAGCCTGAGAAATCAGATATTCACTGCCTTCCACATCTCCACAGTGAATCACCATATCCATCTTTTCACTTTTTTCCAAAAGCTCCAGATACCCCTCGTTTCTTCCATGAGTATCACTGACAATCAGAATTTTCACTTATGTTTCCTCACTACAACTTATATTTTTCTTTGATAATTTCTTTCATTTTGCGTAATGCTTTTCCCCTGTGACTTATTTCATTCTTTTGTTCCTGGGAAAGTTCTGCTGTTGTACATCCATAAGCAGGCACGTAGAAAATAGGGTCATACCCAAAACCATTCTGCCCTTTTTCTTCATACCCAATTCGTCCCTCTATCGTTTCTCTTACTACCTCTATGGTTCCGTCCGGAAAAGAAGCCGCTATGGCACATACAAAACGAGCCGTCCTCTTTTTTTCTTCCACTCCTTCCAGCCGCTTAATTAATTCCTTGTTTTTTACCGAATATGGTGTATTTTCTCCCATATATCTGGCAGAATAGATTCCCGGTGCCTTATCCAGATAATCAATCTCCAAACCGGAATCATCTGCCAATACGATTTCTTTACATACTTTTGCAATCTCCCATGCTTTTATCTTTGCATTTTCTTCAAAAGTTGTTCCGTTCTCCACAATATCTGCCTGGATTCCCGCTTCTTGCATTGATAAGATTTCCAAGTTCAAATCCTGTAAAATTTCCCGGATTTCCCTCATTTTATTTCCATTAGAAGTTGCAAATATTACTTTTCTTTTCATTCTTTTTTCAACTCTTCTCTTATATTTTGTATTCCATTATAAATACCTGCTGCAATCTTTTTCTGATATTCATTCTTTTTTAGCAATTTTGCTTCCTGCTTATTGGTAAGAAATCCCATCTCTACACTAACCGCAGGAACTTTCACCATGCTTAGGAGCGGATATTTCCCTTCTCTATCCCCATAAATTCCCAAAGCCTTTCCTTCAATCTCAGTTACCAGACACTTTTCTATCCTATCTGCAATATGGGCATTGGTCATACCGGGGCGATAAAAATTATCATTATAAATGACTGACGTGCCTAAAATTCTTTCACTCTCAGGATTTGCATTTACATGAAGGTCCACAACCATATCCGGTTCCACCTCTTCAATCAGCTTCGCTCTGTTTTCATTGGAAATGTCAATATCTTCTTCCCGAATCAGGAAAAAACCAATTTCCCCATCTTCCGTTAATTTCTCTAATTCCTTTCCCACTTCCAATGTAATTTGCTTTTCCTGAATTTCATTCACAACATTCCCTTTATTTTCTCCGCCATGAGCCGCATTTACCAGAACAAGATAATCATATTTTTTTCTTTCTTCCCGAATCATCCTGATTAGGGGTTTTAGATTTCCCTCGCCTTTTAAATCATGCTCTTCTGTAATAACAATTGATTTATTTATGGAATAAACCGACATCACAAGAAAGCACATAATTCCCAGTATGCTTCCTGCTATAATTGCTATTTTCCACAATTTCTCCATTATTCTCTATTTTCTCTCCTTGGCGGTTTCGGACCGGGAAACTGTAAAAATCGCGTTTTCATCATACCATTGTATATTTTACGATTTTTATCTGCCTTTCTTCCCATATCAGCCTCTGCATTTTCATATGCAGTAATCATATATAAAGACCAGCTGTCCAATGCTTTAAACCTTTCCCCGATAGTTCCATATAATGGTTTCAGATTTTCCTTCTCTTCCAGCCTTTCTCCATAAGGAGGATTGGTAATAATAAAACCATATTTCTTAGGATGGCTTAAAGCAGCCACCTCCCGAGTCTGAAAATGAATCAAATGTTCCACACCCGCAAGGCGGGCATTTTCTCTGGCAATGGAAACCATATGGTCATCCATATCATACCCTTGAATATCCGTTTTCACATTCAAATCCACCAGTTCTCTGGCCTCATCCATACAATCATACCATTCTTTTTTAGGAATCATATTTTTCCAATTTTCTGCAAGAAAACTTCGATTCATCCCCGGTGCCATATTGGCTGCCATCATAGCAGCCTCAATGGGAAATGTACCGCTTCCGCAAAAAGGGTCTACCAGAATTCTGTCTTTTTTCCATGGTGTCAGCATAATCAATGCTGCTGCCAGATTTTCTGCGATGGGAGCTTTGGCTGTTAATTTGCGATATCCTCTTTTATGGAGAGAATCGCCTGTAGTATCCAGCCCTATCGTCACTTCATCTTTCATCAGAAAAACTCTCAACGGATAACTTGCTCCGTTTTCTTCAAACCATTTAATATGGTAAATCTCCTTCAGGCGTTCTACCATCGCTTTTTTCATAATGGACTGAATATCTGACGGACTAAAGAGTTTGCTCTTTACACTGGCGGCTTTTGCCACCCAGAATTTTCCATCCTTTGGAATATAATCCTCCCAGGGCAATTCTTTTGTCTTATCAAACAGTTCCTCAAAGGTAGTGGCGTAAAAGCTTCCAACTTTAATTAATATTCTTTCTGCAGTACGCAGAAAAACATTTGCTCTGCAAACGGCCTCCTCATCCCCAATAAAGGTTACTCTTCCATCCTCTACTTTGCTGACTTCATATCCCAAATCAATAATTTCTTTTTTTAATACTGCTTCCAGGCCGAAATGGCATGGTGCTATTAACTCAAATTTTCTCATATACCTATATTACAAAAAAAGGATAGGTATGTCAAAACCTATCCTTCTATATTTTTGATATTTCTTACTGCCTTCCCTTAAGATAAGGAATCCTTTTTTTAATATTTATCTTCTTCCATATCTTTAACGTTGCTTCCGGATTTATTACTGCTGCTGTTTTTCATATTGGAACCACTATTCATTGCACTCTTATTCTGAGATTTGTTCGTAGAATTGGTTCCCTGATTTTTCGTTTCATTTTTTGATTCATTGTAAGCATTTTTACTCATGTTCTACTCCTTTTTGCAGATAATCTGCATCTTATTTTTAGTTACATAAGTAGTATGGCTTATCTTTTTTAAAATATTCACATAAACAAATTTCTTATAAAACGGTATAAACACACTCCCATTATAATAACAAATACAAAAGGAAGCAGCTGTGTCATTAGCGCAAACACCACTGTAAGAATCACAAAACTCAGCAGGCACACCAATATGGTAAATAACCATCCGGGAATCCTGAAATCTTTTCCATTAATATGAAAATAATGATCATCTGCTCCGGGAACTTCCTCCTCCACATATTCTTTGGATACCGTTTCCACATCCTCCATTCCAAGGAGTGTTTTGGCAATCAGTCGCGGATCCCCTAAAGATGCCATGGTCTCTGCTTCTGTTTTTCCGCTTCTTATCTGAGAATCAATATAATCCGAATAATAACGGATATGCTCTTCTACCTGCGCATATCCCAAACCACCGGATAAACTTCTTCTTAAACTATCTAAAAATTCTTGTTTTGACATCCTGCTCCTTCCTATTCCTTTGCCACAATATCTTTTATTACTTCTCCGGCAAGAATCAACCCTGCCACAGAGGGAACAAATGCACAGCTGGCAGGAATACTTTTTCTTTTGTTCTTGCTTTCTTCTTTCTCCTGCAATCCCTCTTTTGCTGTTTCCTTTACCAAAATTTTATTCTCCGCCGGTACTTCTTTGGAATAAACCACCTTAACATCCTTAAGATTTCTTTTTTTCAATTCTTTTCGCATCACTTTTGCCAATGGACAAACACTGGTTTTGGAAATATCCGCAACTTCAAATGCCGTCGGTTCCAATTTATTTCCCGCTCCCATACTGCTGATAACCGGAACTCCCGCTGCTTTGGCGGCTTCGATTAACTGTATTTTCCCGGTTACCGTATCAATACAATCCACCACATAGTCATACTTTGAAAAATCAAACTGCCCTGCTGTTTCCGGCAGATAAAAACACTTATAAGCATCTACCTGTATCTGGGGATTAATATCCAGAATACGTTCTTTCATAACATCCACCTTATATTTTCCTATGGTAGAATTTAAGGCCACAATCTGACGATTGATATTGCTTACCGATACAGTATCATGATCCACCAGTTCCAAATGTCCCACACCGGAACGTGCCAGAGCCTCCGTGGCATAACCACCCACTCCGCCAATTCCGAACACGGCCACTGTAGCCTTTTTTAATTTTTCCATTCCTTCGTTTCCAAACAGCATTTCTGTACGGCTGCACCAATTTTCCTTATTCTGCACCTTTTCTCATTTCCTTTTTCTGATTCCATTTTGGCATTCCCCACAAAAAGCCAAACAATCCTATTGCAAATGTAAACACGGCTATGAACTGAGATGTAGATAACATTCCTACACTACCTCTGTCATCATTTCTCAAAAACTCAATGGTAAATCTTCCTATACTATATAAAATCAAGTACAACATAGAGGTTTTTCCACGCAGCGGCTTTTTAGACGCATACCAAAGCAGCACCGCCATAATTACCAAATCCCCGGCTGCCATAAACAACTGCGTAGGCAATACTTTTACCCCATTGGGTGCAAAGTCAGAATGGGTAAATACAACCCCCAAAAAAGAATCTGTTTCCTTACCATAACAACATCCGGCAAGAAAACATCCCACACGACCAAATGCCTGTGCCAAGGCTACTGAGGGAACCATTAAATCCAAATAAGAAAGCATGTCTATTTTTTTAATTTTACAAAATCCGTAAATAGTAAGAGCTCCTCCAATAATGCCGCCATATACTACAAATCCATTCCCTGATAAAAACGAAATGGGATTTTGTAAAAATCTATCCCACTGCGTAATTATAAATAAAATTCTGGCAGCCACAAATCCAAGAATCACGGTGAAAAATGTCATCCCATAAATTTGTTCTCCGTCCAGTCCGTTTTTGGGAGCACGATAATCTCCTAAAAGCAAAGCTGCCACCACTCCCAGACCAATCATCAGCCCATATCCATGAATGGTAAAGGAACCGATGGTGATAATTTCATTGTACATTTTCTCTCCTTTTCCCGATTTTAAAATAGTCCATCCGCTTATTTTTTTCTATAGTATACCCTTATTGAACCGCTATACTCTGAATTTCCCTTATTTCACTACTACATTATCATAAAATATATTCCCTTTCAATCAAAGGTATCTAAAGGATTTCTAAAAAAATTATTAAAACCGGCTCTTTTTTCACATCACTTATAATTGTATATGCAAAAGACCCCATAGATTACATCTATGAGGTCTTCCTATACGTGCGTTAGAAGATTCGAACTCCCGACCTTTTGGTCCGTAGCCAAACGCTCT
>CAZSWC010000068.1:0-6507 GCA_964610665.1 uncultured Lachnospiraceae bacterium | reverse complement strand
GTCATGGAGGCAGTGGCCAACGCAAGGTACTTATTGATGTCCTGTGCGTTAAGTCAGAAGATAGACCCCAAGACAGGGCTGCTTCACAGAATGCTGATGGGATTTTATGTCACTGATGAGATTTTTGGAGTATCCATAGCACAAAAAGAGCTAAAGCCTTTTTATTCATATGGAGTGATCTCCATGGCAGCTCCCGGCTGGGCTGTGGGAACCTTTTTGGGAGTCCTTATGGGAAATATCCTGCCTCTTAGGGTGGTAAGTGCCTTAAGTGTGGCATTGTATGGTATGTTTGCGGCTGTTTTTGTACCGGGTGCAAAAGAGAATAAGGTAGTGGCAGGTCTGATCGTGCTCAGCTTTGGTGCCAGCTATCTTTTTCATAAGGCAGCTATTTTTGCAGCAATCTCTTCCGGGATCAAGATCATTATCTTAACAGTAATACTTTCTATGGCGGCAGCAGTGCTGTTTCCCGTAAAAGAAGACAAGACAGAGGAAGTAAAGTAACAGGCAAAGGTTAGGAGTAATCATGGAAAAAAACGTTTATATCTATATTGCGGTCATGGCAGTGACAACTTATCTGATCCGTGTGCTGCCTCTTACTCTCATAAGAAAAGAAATTAAAAATGTGACCATTCGCTCTTTTTTATATTATGTGCCATATGTAACCCTGGCAGTGATGACCTTTCCTGCAATATTGGAGGCTACCCAGTCTCCGATTTCCGGCGGGGCTGCCCTGTTTATTGCATTGGGACTTTCCTGGATGGGAAAAAGCCTGTTTCAGGTATCGGTATTCAGCTGTGCGGCGGTGTTTATCATAGAACTCTTTTTATAAGAGAAAGAAAATCCGCAGGGCCTGTATTGAAATAAAGAAGATATAGGACTATAATTGGTTTATGGGAAAGAGTAAGAAAGAAGGATTTATTCTGCAGGCAGGAATTTTGGCTGCAGCAGGAATCGTTGTAAGGATTATTGGAATTTTATATCGAAGCCCTTTGGTTGCCATTATTGGAGATGAAGGAAATGGTTATTACAGTACAGCGTATACCATTTATACCATTATCCTTTTGATCTCTACGAATGGGATTCCGTCAGCGGTGTCAAAGATCGTGGCAGGGCTGATGGCAAAGAAGCAGTATCGAAACGCGCATAAGATTCTTATGGGTGCTTTTTGTTATGTCATTGTAGCAGGAGGACTGGCAAGTGCTTTCTGCTTTTTCTTTGCAGACCGTATTGTGGGAGCAAGTTCAGCAGCTGTTTTAAAGGTATTTACGCCTACCATATTCTTTTCCGGTCTGTTAGGAGTGCTGCGAGGTTATTTTCAGGCTCATGGAAGCATGCTCCAGACATCTTTTTCCCAGATTATGGAGCAGATTGTAAATGCTTTGGTCAGCATTGGCGGTGCCATGGTTCTTATGAGCTATGTGAAAAGTGCGGATACCACCACCCAGGCGATTTACGGAGCCATGGGAAGTGCCATGGGTACGGGAGCAGGTGTGGTGACTGCATTCCTGTTTATGCTGGCAGTATATGGCATGAATCGCAAGATGTTTGTGAGAAGACGTGAAAGAGACAGAAGCCGGGAAGAACTAAGCTATGGTCAGGTATTCCAAATGATTTTTACCATGGTAACACCGGTAATTTTAAGTACCTGTATTTATAATATGAGCAGTGCCACCAACTTGGAGATTTATTGTAAGATTGTAGAAAAATTGAAGGGATATACGGAGGCACAGGCAACCACATTTTATGGATTATATTCCGGCAAAGCCAATCCCATTACCAATATCCCCATTGCTTTTGCCACAGCCATGTCTTCTGCAATCATACCTACGATTTCAGGAAGCTTTGAAAAGGGAGATAAAAAGGGAACAAGGAAAAAAATTTCAGATGCCATTAAGACTACTATGCTGATTTCCATTCCATCAGCGGTAGGGCTCATGGTATTGGCAAAACCTGTTGTTTTTATTTTATATCCTCAGCAGGATACTCTGGATATGGTGGCAAAAATATTGCAGGTGCTGGCGGCTTCGGTAGTATTTTATGGTCTGTCAACCTTAACGAACGGAGTATTGCAGGGAACCGGATATGTGAATAAACCGGTGATTCATGCAGCCATAGCATTGGCAATCCAATCAGCGGTACTGGTGCTTCTTTTGATGTTTACACCACTGGATATTTATGCATTGGCATTGGCGGCAGTATGTTATTCCCTTTGTATGTGCGTTATGAATGGGTTCAGCCTTAAAAAGAAATTGGGATACAGGCAGGAAATTCTGCGTACTTTTCTGCTTCCTTTAGCCGCAGCCGCTTTTATGGGTGCAGCTGCTTTTTTGGTATACCAAGGTATGAATCTGCTGCTGGTAAGTTTGGGAATGCTGGAGAAAGGTACTTTCCGATGGGGACTTAATTGTGTATGTCTGGTGCCTTCTGTAGTTATTGCCGTTATTGTGTACTTTGCACTGGTAATTAAATTTGGAGCAGTCAGCAAGGAAGAGCTTGCCGCCATGCCAAAAGGTGCACTTTTAGTTAAGGGAGCAAAAAAAATGCACCTGCTTTAGTTCTTTGGAAGTGAAAAAGGTGAGAAATACAAAAAAGAGGTAGACTTTTAGGGTATATTGGATGTAGAATAGACTAGAATGTTTGGATTATGTCTATTTAATGGAACATATATTAGGAGAGAAGAATGCGTAAAGGATTATTATATATGGCAGTGCTGGGCATGATGTTTGCTCTGGCAGGCTGTGGAGAGAATAAGCCGCAGGAAGAAAAGAGTCCTGAGACAACGGAAAAAACGGAAGAGAAGGTAACGGAAAGTGAAAGCGGAGGAGATGCAGTCAGCTATCTGACAGGTCTTCCCATTGGTGAAGAAAAAAAACAGAACCGACCTTTGGCGGTCATGTTCAGTAATATTAAGGAAGGGTGTCCACAATCTGGAATTGCAGAGGCAGAGATTGTGTATGAAGCGCCTGTAGAGGGGAGAATTACCCGTCTGATGGGAATCTTTGAAGAGTATGATAATCTGGAAAAAGTAGGTTCCATTCGAAGCAGCCGTGATTATTTTGTGTATTTTGCAATGGAGTACGATGCCATATATGCACATTTTGGACAGGCAACTCCTTATGTGGGAGACTTGTTAAATAGTGACAGGGTGGATAATATCAGCGGAAATGTGGCAGGAATTGACCATCCGGCGACGAACACCTTTTATCGTACCACGGACAGAAAAGCCCCGCATAATGTATATTTTGATTCGGAAGGGCTGTTAAAGGATATCAGTAAGTTTGGCTATCGTACCACATTAAGAGAAGATTATACTTCTAAATTCCAGTTTGGAAATGCGGAGGATTCTGAGAATCTGAAATATGCGGAAAATGCGACCCTCCTTTATCCCGGAGGAAAAACAAACGATAAAGCAAATGGTTTCAGTAAGGGCATGATGTTTGCTCTGGCAGGCTGTGGAGAGAATAAGCCGCAGGAAGAAAAGAGTCCTGAGACAACGGAAAAAACGGAAGAGAAGGTAACGGAAAGTGAAAGCGGAGGAGATGCAGTCAGCTATCTGACAGGTCTTCCCATTGGTGAAGAAAAAAAACAGAACCGACCTTTGGCGGTCATGTTCAGTAATATTAAGGAAGGGTGTCCACAATCTGGAATTGCAGAGGCAGAGATTGTGTATGAAGCGCCTGTAGAGGGGAGAATTACCCGTCTGATGGGAATCTTTGAAGAGTATGATAATCTGGAAAAAGTAGGTTCCATTCGAAGCAGCCGTGATTATTTTGTGTATTTTGCAATGGAGTACGATGCCATATATGCACATTTTGGACAGGCAACTCCTTATGTGGGAGACTTGTTAAATAGTGACAGGGTGGATAATATCAGCGGAAATGTGGCAGGAATTGACCATCCGGCGACGAACACCTTTTATCGTACCACGGACAGAAAAGCCCCGCATAATGTATATTTTGATTCGGAAGGGCTGTTAAAGGATATCAGTAAGTTTGGCTATCGTACCACATTAAGAGAAGATTATACTTCTAAATTCCAGTTTGGAAATGCGGAGGATTCTGAGAATCTGAAATATGCGGAAAATGCGACCCTCCTTTATCCCGGAGGAAAAACAAACGATAAAGCAAATGGTTTCAGTAAGGTACAGGCCAGATTTGAGTATAACGAGGAAGATGGACTTTATTACAGATATCAGTATGGTGATAAACATATTGATGAATTAACAGGAGAACAGTTAGCATACAGTAACGTAATTTTCCAGTATTGTCATGGAGAAGTGCGGGATGCACAAGATTATCTTGCCTTTGGATGTCATGGGGATGAAAATCGTATGGTTCGTGTCTTTACCGACGGAAAGATGATTCCCGCCGTATGGAGCAGAACGGATGATAATTCTCCGGCTACATATATGGATTATGAAGGAAATCCCATTACCCTCAGCCCCGGAAAAACCTGGATTTGCATTATCTGGGATGAGTATGGTGATGATGTAGTATACGAATAGAATGTGACCGGAAGAAATAGAAACGAAAAAGAAATAAACTGAAGGGAAAGGATAAGAACAGATGAAAAGTGTATGGAACAGTTTTTTACTGGCATTTTCAATGTATTCTGTAAGCCCGAAAGCAAAGGTAGAAAAAAGCAACGAAAATACAAAGTATATTCTGGTATTTATACCAATGATAGGAGCAGTTATCGGACTGATTTGCAGTCAATGGGCAGTAGCATATCCTTATTTGTGCAATTATATGATATTACCCGCGGTGGTAGGAGCAGTACTTCCCAGTATGTTGTCTGCAGGCTCTCATCTGGATGGTTTCTTTCGGACAGTGGATGCCCTTTGTTCTCATCAGTCAAGAGAAAGGAAATTGCAGATATTGGAAGATTCTCATGGAGGATATTTTGCCATTATTGTGTGTGTCTGGTATTTTATGCTTGCCATAGGTGTCTGGAGTGAGATGCCGGTAGACGGATGGAATATTCTGGCATTTGGCTTTGTAATTTCACGTGCATTATATGGTTTTTCCATTCTGGCATTGAAACATGCAAAAGAAAGCAAGTGTAGTGTTTATGTACCGGAAGGCGGTTTGAGAAGAACAGAAAGTGTTATCATGATATTGTATGTGCTTGTCTGTGGAATTTTTATGATAATATTGAATCCCATGGTGGGAGTTGCCTGTCTTATTGGAGCAGGGATAGCATTTGTAATATCTTTATATGTAGCATACGGACATTTTGGAGGTGTTACAGAGGATACGGCAGGTTTTTTTGTTCAGATTTGTGAAGTGTTGATGCCTCTTGCGGCATTGATTGCTTATAAGCAGTGGTGGTAAGCAGAAGGTGTTATGTATGATATAAATAGTGACTAGGGGAATAAAAAAAAGTCGCATCCAATATTTAAAGGAAAGCTCTGTCAAGGCATTATTTTTTTGACAATGCTTTAAAATTTGTACTAAGATATAGATGAATATTTTTGAGATAATATTTCCTACAATAAAGTTATAAGATATTGAGATGGTACCTAATTTTCTAAGGACATAGTTTGTGACCACTTCTATAAGCATCCAAAAAACACTAAGAATAATGGTACGAAACATTGCTGTTTTATTGTTGATACGATATAAGGTTCTATAAATGATAAAGATCAAAAAGATGTTTATAATAAGGATTAGGAGAGGTTTACTGGCATTTGATATCATTATTAAATATTGAAAAGGAATATAGATTCCCCACCCAATCCATCCAATGAAAAAATGGGATTTTTTAGGATTATGGAAGCAAAATAATTTTTTTACAAGAGAAAAAAGATTTAAGTCTTCAAGTGGATTGGTAAGTAATCCTTATCCACCCAATTCTTACCAAGGAACGCAGTGGTATAAAACTAATTTTTATTGTGTGGTAGGGGTAGTTAACTAAATATGAAAGTTCAAATTATGCTGTCTACGATGTTGGCAGTTTGTGTTATTATAATCCATAGTACAAGAATTATTACTTTATATATATATAAAATGAGAAAAGATGAGGAAAGCAACTATAAAGCTGTCATGGAACGAAAAAGTATCCGTGATAGTAATATTTTGTCTGTAATTTCTATTTGTATAGGTTATGTATATATAAAAGCAGCATCTGAAATGGATTATGCAGATAATATTATTTGTATCGTAAAAATGGTATATATAGTAGAATGTTTTGTTTTTTTTGCAGCACTATGGCATTATCATGAAATAAAAAAAGATAAATAGAACATTGGGAGTATTTGTGTGGAATAAGAAAAATTTTAAAAAGCAGGACATGACAACCTAGAAATTTAAATTATAGAAATAAGTTAATATATAACTTGAAGTAATGGCGGATATAACTATTCGCCATATTTCTTTGTATTGACAATTGTACATTTTGGGAGTAATCTGTAGAAAATAATTCATGAATACATGAATACAACGTATACATATAGCAGCATCTGAAATGGATTATGCAGATAATATTATTTGTATCGTAAAAATGGTA
>CAZSWC010000067.1:0-6827 GCA_964610665.1 uncultured Lachnospiraceae bacterium | reverse complement strand
ACTCCAGAGGGAGTTTTTTTTTTAGATAAAAGCATTTGTAAGAATGATATGTAAAATATGTTATAAAAATAGGAGAAAATGCCATGAAAAAAGAAAGACTCAAGTTTTACCCTGAACATCCTTCTGACGCGAAAACATATCAAATTGAAACCACTGCAATGCCAATTTTAGAGCAGGATGCACCATTTGATGTCAAAAATCTTTGTAATGAGTTTTCCGCAGATGCAGATAGCTTTTTGGAAAAATATGAAGATAAACGTTTTGAAGTTACTGGTATTGCAAAGAAAATAGGTCCGGATATCCATAATAAGCCATCGATTGAAATTTCAGACAGCACTGATGGTAAGACATATGCACTGGTAATATTTCCAACGAATGAGCATTACAGCAAGGTCAAAGTTGGAGATAGGGTGATTGTTCGTGCAAATTATCTTGTAATGAGCAATCATTATGGTACAGTTATGAAATTTTCCGAACTGATTTCTGTTATAAAATAGAAATTTGTAAGAATATTGTCATTGTTCTGTTTTTAAAATATTTGCAGCCTGTACAGTCAAAGATAATGAGGAAGAAGTATGAGACAACAAGAAAAAATTATATTAAATTATCCAATGTTTGATGGTGAAAACGTGATTGAAAATGCATCTGTTGTGTTGGAAGATGGTATCATTTCCGGCATAAATGAATCTGAAGACATAGACCGGAATTATTTTCTTATGCCCGGATTGATTGATGCTCATACACATATGGGTACAAAGAATCAAACGGAAGCAATGCTGAAAAATGGAGTTACTGCTACTTGTGATGTTGCTGCATCAGCTTCGCTCATTAAAAATTCTAAACAGTTTATGATTGTTTCATCGGCGGGAATGACAATGGGAACGTTGAATGGAAAGTCCTATGTAAAAAAAGCAATCAAAGCCGGAGCATCTTATATAAAAGTTCTTCTTATGGAACCTAATCTGATGCCGAAAGTTGTTCTGAAAGATATTTGTCAGACTGCACATGAGAATGGAGTCAAGGTTGCCGTTCATACTACGTCAGTAAAAGCTGTTCAAATGTCAGTGGATTGTGGTGTGGATATTCTAATTCATGTTCCTATGAAAGAAGAATTTCCAAGAAAACTTGCTGAAACAATTTCTGAAAAAGAAATTGCAGTAGCACCTACACTTGTCATGATGGAAACTTTTGCTAATAGCGACAGAAACGGATACAAACCAAAACATTTTGAAAATGCGAAAAATGCGGTTCGCTTGCTTCATGAATGCAGAGTAAGAATTCTTGCTGCTACGGATGCTAATGATGGGTCTTATGCACCGGCAGTTGCATATGGTAGTTCCATGCATCGGGAAATGGAATTTTTGGTACAATGCGGCATGACACAGACGGAGGTTTTGGCCAGTGCAACCAGCAATGTTGCAAAAACATTTGGCATTAATGAAATTGGTATGATTGCCAAAGATAAAAAGGGTACATTATTACTTATTGAAGGAAGACCGGATAAAAATATAAATGATACGAAAAAAATAAAACAGATATGGATTGGCGGACAACCAATCTTGTGAGGTAAAATATGAAGATTATTACAATTGAAGAACACTTGGCAGGAGCACCTATTGACATACATTTGGCAAAATACATGGCAAAGGATGCGCCATATATGGCGATGGCACATGAGAAAGGGCGGCCTTATGAAGCGGATCCTGAGCTTTTTGGTGATTTGGAGAAGCGGCGTATTGAAGACATGGATCAATATGGTATCACAAAGCAGATACTTTCCTGTCCCTCAAAATCACAGTTACTTCCCGCAAAAGAGGCATCCCACATCGTGATGGAAACCAATGATTATATAGCAGGAATTGTGGAAAAACATCCGGATAGATATGGTGCATTTGCCTTACTTCCCTGGTCTGCACCAAAGGAAGCGGTTAGGGAAGCAGAACGTGTGAAAAAAATGGGATTTCAGGGAATCTTACTTGCCGGAAGAGCTTCCGGTGGTAATGAATTTCTTGATGATAAGCATTTTTGGCCAATTTTGGAATCTTGTGAGGCATTAAATCTTCCAATTTATGTGCATCCGGGGGCACCGTTAAAATCAGTACAGGAGCCGTATTATGGTGGTTTAGGTGATGAAGTTAGTGCAAGAGTGTCTTTACATGGGTGGGGATGGCATAATGAAGCCGGAATTCAAATATTACGTACGATTCTTGCCGGATGTTTTGAACAATTTCCGAAGCTTCAGCTGATAGCTGGTCATTGGGGTGAAATGTTGCCATTTTTTCTTTCTCGTCTGGATCAGTCTATGCCACAGTTTGTAACAAAACTTGAAAAAACCATAACGGAAACATTTAAGCAAAATGTGTATGTAACGCCAAGCGGCATTTTTGATTATCCACAGTTAAAATTTTGTGTTGAAGTGCTTGGTGCAGAACGAATTCTTCATTCTGTAGATTGTCCGTTTATCAGTAATGAAGGTGCAAAACCATTCATTGAAGAGGCTCCAATCAGTCAATATGAAAAGGAATTGATTGCGTACAAAAACGCAGAAAAACTTTTTGAATTATAGAAAAGGGAAAGAAAAAACGTATACAGGTGGAAATTTTATGATAATAGAAACACATACACATATGGATGATTTCGCTTTTGAAGAAGACAGGAGCAGAATGATAGAGGAAATTAAAAATTCCGGGATTTTGTATCTGATGAATGTCAGTGCAAGTCTTTCTTCCATAAAAAGCAGTATGGAATTGGCAAAGAAATATGATTTTATCTATACTTCCGTAGGAGTTCATCCTAGTGAAACAGGGGAATTGAATGAAGAAAATTTTGCATGGATAAAAGAGCAGCTTTCCTATGAAAAAGTAAAAGCCATTGGAGAGATAGGGCTTGACTACCATTGGCAGGAGCCGGAAAAAGAAACTCAAAAGTTTTGGTTCAGAAGACAGCTGCAACTGGCACGAGAAGCCAAATTTCCTGTGATTATTCATTCCAGAGAAGCTGCGCTGGATACTTTTCAGATTATGAAAGAAGAAAAAGCGGATGATGTAAAAGGGGTAATTCATTGCTTTTCTTATACAAAAGAAATAGCAAGAGATTATTTAAACTGGGATTATTATTTTGGTATAGGCGGCGTTGTCACATTTCAGAATGCAAAAAAATTAAAAGAAGCGGTAGAATATATTCCCATTGAAAATATAGTCTTAGAAACGGACAGTCCCTACCTTTCACCGGTACCTTATCGGGGAAAGAGAAATTCATCCCTAAATCTTCCAATCATTGCACAGGAGGTTGCAAATATCAAGAAGATGGATGTGGAAAAAGTGGTGGAAATTACCACCAAGAATGCAGCTAAATTATATGACTTAACTTTAAATGTGTAATTTAACAGTTATAGATAAACATACGATTAGAAATAAAAAAGGAGCAGTATGGCAACATTAGGAAATCCGGGAAATACCATAGAGGTATTGCAGAAATACAAATTTAATTTTCAGAAGAAATTTGGCCAGAATTTTTTGATAGATACCCACGTGCTGGATAAGATTATAAGAGAATCTAAAGTCACAAAGGAAGATTTGGTAATCGAAATTGGACCGGGAATCGGAACTATGACACAGTATCTGTGTGAAAATGCCAGAGAAGTTGTAGCAATTGAAATTGATAAAAATCTGATTCCTATTTTACAGGATACTTTATCTTCTTATGACAATGTAACGGTAATCAATGAAGATGTGCTGAAAGTGGATATTAAGAAGCTGGCTGAGGAAAAAAATAACGGAAGACCTGTAAAAGTGGTGGCAAATCTTCCCTACTATATTACAACACCCATTATTATGGGATTGTTTGAAAGTCATGTACCAATTGACAGTATTACCATTATGGTACAAAAAGAAGTGGCAGACCGGATGCAGGAAGGACCGGGAAGCAAAGAGTATGGTGCCCTGTCTTTGGCGGTGCAGTATTATGCAAAGCCTGAAATTGTGGCCAATGTACCTCCAAACTGTTTTATGCCCCGCCCAAATGTGGGAAGTGCTGTAATTCGCCTTATCTGTCATGAAAAGCCTCCTGTAGAGGTAAAGGATGAGCGGTTTATGTTTGACGTTATTAGGGCTTCTTTTAACCAGAGAAGAAAAACTTTGGTGAACGGACTGGGAAATGCAGGCTTTCTGCCGGTAACAAAAGAACAGGTAGCAGGAGTGCTGGAGAAGATGGAACTGTCACCTACCATTCGGGGAGAAGCATTGTCATTGGAGCAGTTTGCGCAGTTATCAAATTTATTAAAAGAATAAAAATCTATAAAAAGAAAATTGGTAAATTTAGTGAAAACAAAAAAAGAGCTGCTGCATTAAAATTCTCAAGCGCAGCAGTTCTTTTTAATTATTTTAATTACTTTGTAATGTTTTTATTGCCAGATAATTTGCTCCGAGAAGACCTGCTGAATTCCCAAGAGCGGCAGGAATCAGATTTACATGAGAAAAACTTGGCATAATGAAGCGAGATTTTTTTTCTTCAATTTTTTCTTTTATCAAAGGCTGAACCATAATTCCGCCTCCAAGGATAATGCAGGGAGGATTATAAATATGAGTTAAGGTAGCAAGTCCCAACATAATTTCATCCACCCATTTATCAAGAATATCCATAACATTTTTATCATTCAGATTTTCAAAAATCTTTCTGCCGTTGTTAAGACTGGGATTGTAATCCATTGCCATTTTTACAAGTCCTGTAGTTGAGGCATATTTTTCATAACAGCCGTCAAAATAATCAGAGCCGGCAAGACGGACATCGCTATGGGTAATCATGGCACCAAACTCGCTGGCAGAATAACTGGAGCCATAATAAAGCTGTTTTTCATTTACCACGGCACCACCGACTCCGGTTCCATAAGTTAACATCAGAAATTGAGCATAATCTTTTCCGGCACCATAAACAGCTTCACCCATGGCAGCAGCATTTACGTCATTTTCTACCGTGACAGGTACGTGGAAGAGTTCTTCCAGTTCTTTTTTTATTTGGATTCCGGTATAATTTGGAATATTTTGGTTAGCATAAATGATGAAACCTTCTTTGGAATTTACCTGACCGGCAGTGCTGATACCGATGGCATCGTAATCAGACTCTTCTTTTATCAAAGAAATCAGGGTATCCATAATATGCGAACCGCCTAAACCGGCATTCGTAGGGGTTTCTTTTACCTCCTGTAATACATCATTTATACAGATTCCATATTTGATGGAAGTTCCTCCAATATCAAACACAAGAATTTTCATAGAAATCTCCATTCCGTCGCCAAAAAAGAGATGGCGATATCAAAATCATAATTTATCTAAGCTTAAATATGCACTTTGCAGACAGCTTTTTTTAATACGGTATTTTCACAAACAGCGATATTCGGTTTATGAGGTTCCATTGCCATACAGATAATAAAATTATCAGAACCGATAATACAGCTTGCCAAATCCGGTGCTTCAGCTTTGGCAACATCTTTCGCCTGGTCATATTCTAGTAAGGTTGTTTTTGTACTATCTCCGGTATCAATCCTTTCAATACCAGATAAATCCATTTGAATATCCATATAATTTTTATGAATTTCATAAGCTCTTTCTTCTATAGGAAAGGCTTTTGCATCCATAACATTAATGTAAACCTTATCCCCATCAATGACAGTTTTTCCAAGAGGAAGTTCATGTAAATCATGGGAAAGAATAAAATCAATGGCAGTATCCAGATTGGGGTTCATACCTTTATATATTTTCAGGTTTTCTAATTTATCAAAAATCATAATTTTGGTTTCCTTTCTGATTTGGGCAGGATTGTGAGAACTGCTGTGCAGTGTGACAATCCATAATCACTTTTGACACCTTAATCCAGTTGGAAGAAATCATAAAGGTTGGTCTTAATTTTCAATGGCTTTGTAAAATCTTTGTGCAATTTCCAAAGGTCTTGTAATGGCACCGCCAACCACAACAGCATGGGCACCAAGTTCTAACATTTTCTTTGCCTGATCCGGATAATGCACTTTACCTTCGGCTATGACCGGAATATGTAAAGTAGAGACTAACTTTTTAACCAACTCAAAATCAGGACCATCTACCTTAGGAGAATAATCGGTGTATCCGCTTAAAGTAGTTCCGACAATATCTACACCACATTTTTCTGCATTAATTCCTTCTTCCAGTGTGGAAATATCAGCCATCAGTACAATGTCCGGATATTTTTCTTTAATCTGAGCAATAAATTCATTGATGGTAGTACCATCCCCACGTTCTCTCATAGTACAGTCCAAAGCAACAATGTCAGAATCAGCGGCAACTAAATCATCTACTTCTTTCATGGTTGGTGTAATATAAGAAGCATAACCTTCCACCACTCGTTTTACCAGACCGATTACAGGAAGTCCGGTTGCTTTCTTGATTTCTACAACATCACGAATACTGCTGGTACGGATACATTTGCTTCCGGCCTGTTTTGCAGCATTTGCGAAAAACGGCATAAGAGACATTTCTTCACAATACATAGGCTCATTTGGCAACGCCTGACAGGAAACGATAATGGAACCTTTGGTAGCTTCTAAAATTTCGTTCAAATCTTTTTTCATGGGATACATCCTTTCTTTCTTATTATTCATAGTATTCTTTTGTTTTCATTGTAACACGGCAAAAAAAGGCAATCAATAAAAAATGAAAATAAGTTTCAAAAATATATATGAATTTGAAAAAAATATAAAACTTAAATGCAATTTGCACAAAGAAAAATAAAAATAAAAGAAAATAATATGCAAAAAATAAAACAAATATGACAAATTTTGAAAAAAATATCCAAAAAAC
>CAZSWC010000066.1:0-6976 GCA_964610665.1 uncultured Lachnospiraceae bacterium | reverse complement strand
TCTTTTCTGTTTTTAGGACCAACGGGAGTGGGAAAAACAGAACTCAGCAAAGCATTGGCAGAAGCCATGTTTGGTTCCGAGGATGCCCTAATACGGATTGATATGTCGGAATATATGGAAGGGCATTCTGTATCTAAAATGATAGGTTCCCCTCCAGGGTATGTGGGCTTTGACGATGGTGGTCAGTTATCGGAAAAGGTACGTCGAAATCCTTATTCTGTTGTGTTGTTTGATGAGATTGAAAAAGCCCATCCGGAGGTATTTAATGTTTTGTTACAGGTTCTTGATGATGGGCATATTACGGATTCCAAGGGAAGAAAAGTGAGTTTCAAAAATACCATACTAATCATGACTTCCAACGCAGGAGCAAACCGGATTGTAGAACCCAAAAATCTGGGATTTGGAGTGGCATCGGATGCTTCAAAAGATTATAAACGTATGAAAGACAACGTTATGGAAGAAGTAAAGAGACTGTTTAAACCGGAATTTATTAACCGAATTGATGAGATTATGGTATTTCATCCTTTGAATCAGGAGGAAATGAAACAGATTGTGACCCTGCTTTCTTCCAATCTGGCAAAAAGATGTAAGGAACAGCTGGGAATTACCTTAAATCTGACTCCGGCAGTAAAACAATATATTGTGGATGCGTATTCGGATGCCAAAATGGGGGCAAGACCTTTGAAAAGAGGAATTTTAACAGCCATAGAAGATCCTCTGGCAGAAGAAATCCTAAAAGGAAATGTGAAACCCCAAGATACGGTTACGGTAGGATATAAAGAGAAAAAGGTTCAGTTTAAGGTAAAAGAATAGTAGGATAAAAAATGGCAAAAGGGAAAAAGAATGCGGTATTTTTTTGTCAGGAATGTGGGTTTGAATCGTCCAAATGGATGGGACAGTGTCCCGGATGCAGAGCCTGGAACAGTTTTGTGGAAGAACCCATAAAAAGTCAGACGGTTATGACAGGAGGAAAGCAGACAACACGGGCAGAAGCAAAAGAGCCTGCTGTCTTGTCCGGTGTTTCCCTGACAAAAGAAGACCGAATGGAAATTGGAATTGAAGAATTGGACAGAGTTCTGGGGGGTGGTATTGTGCCCGGGTCTCTGACACTGGTAGGGGGTGACCCTGGAATAGGAAAATCTACCCTGTTATTGCAGGTTTGTCAAAGACTGGCCTGGAAACACCAGAAAGTATTGTATATATCAGGAGAAGAATCTTTAAAACAGATTAAGATTCGGGCTATGCGGATTGGAGAATTTACGGATTCTTTATTGCTTCTTTGCGAAACTAATTTGGCAGTAATTGAGGAAACCATCCGCAAAGTAATGCCTCACGTAGTGATTATTGATTCCATTCAGACTATGTATAATGAAAATGTGGGGGCGGCTCCAGGAAGTGTTTCTCAGGTGAGAGAATCTACGGGAGTATTCCTGCAACTGGCAAAAGGACTGGGAGTGTCCATATTTATTGTGGGTCATGTGACCAAAGAAGGAACGGTAGCCGGACCAAGAGTTTTAGAGCATATGGTAGATACTGTGTTGTATTTTGAAGGAGACAGGCATGCATCTTACCGGATTTTAAGAGGGGTGAAGAATCGTTTCGGCTCCACTAATGAAATCGGTGTTTTTGAAATGCGGCAGGAAGGACTTGTAGAAGTAAAGAATCCTTCGGAGTTTATGCTAAGCGGAAAACCGGAAGGAGCCAGCGGCTCTGTGGTTGCCTGTTCCATGGAAGGAACCAGACCTGTTTTGGTAGAAATTCAGGCGTTGGTATGTCAGAGTAATTTTGGGATTCCCCGCAGACAGGCTACCGGAACGGATTTTAACCGTCTGAACTTATTGATGGCAGTGTTGGAGAAAAGAGTAGGACTTCAGGTTTCCGGCTGTGATGCTTATGTGAATATTGCAGGCGGCATGAAGTTATTAGAGCCTGCCTTGGATTTGGGAATTGTCATGGCAATTGTATCCAGTTACAAAAACAGGGCTGTGGATGATAAAACCATCGTGTTTGGGGAAGTAGGTCTTAGCGGTGAAGTGCGTGCGGTCAGTATGGCACAGCAAAGGATTCAGGAGGCAAAGAAGTTGGGATTTACCCACTGTGTGATTCCCTATTCCAGTCTGGACGGATTAGTGGATGTAAGTGGCATTAAGGTTACAGGGGTCAGAAATGTGAGAGAAGCCATAAACCTGATATAGCGGGCGAAATGCTGCATGGGTTTTTAGAATGGTTTGTAAGATTGTAAGTTTTTGAAAAAAGTGCTTGCATGAATGGAATTTATGTGGTATATTTGTTTTCGTTGATGCAGGAGTGCACAACGAAAATATAGGGGAATCATCCAGCGGCAGGATGACAGTCTCCAAAACTGTTCACGGGGGTTCGAATCCCTCTTCCCCTGTTTTGGAAGGAAGATACCAGTATGGTATCTTCCTTTTTGTCATAATATAAAGATGGTATTGGGAAAATGAAAAGGTAAAAATGAATAAAAAACACTTTACAAATTTTGAAATCTGGCATAAGATAATTCCATGAGAAAACGTTGAAGAGGACAGTAGAATGAAGGAATGTCCCAGAGAGAAGCACCATGCACAGGCATGAGCTGGAAGTGCTTTGGCAGGAATTTATCTGAAAACCACCTCGGAGTGGCTCTAATACAGCCCGGTGATTCCGTTATCGTCGAAAATGAGAGATTCTGTCAATTGGATGGTATTTTGTTTTTAGCAAAGAAGCAGGAAGAAGAGCATATCCTGACAGGATAATAAGGGTGGAACCGCGTAATTTACGTCCCTTACACTTGGAGAAAGTGTAAGGGACTTTCTCTATGTTATTTAAGAAAAGAAAAGGAGAGAAAACGATGAAGATTACCTTAAAAGATGGCTCTGTAAAAGAGTATGCATCCGCTATGAGCATTCTTGACATTGCGGCAGATTTGAGTGAAGGCCTTGCAAGAATGGCGGCTGCGGGAGAAGTAAATGGAAAAGTGGCAGACTTAAGAACCATACTGGATACAGATTGTGAACTGAATATTTTAACTGTCAATGATAAGGAAGGGCTTCAGACCCTTCGCCACACCACATCCCATGTGCTGGCAGAAGCAGTAAAAAGAGTATTCCCGGATGCGAAGCTTGCTATCGGACCAAGTATCGATACCGGATTCTATTATGATTTTGAACATGCACCGTTTTCCAGAGAAGATTTGGATAAACTGGAAGCAGAAATGAAAAAAGTAATCAAAGAAGGCAATAAACTGGAAAGATTTACCCTTCCCAGAGAAGAAGCTATTAAATTTATGGAAGAAAGACAGGAACCATATAAGGTGGAACTGATTCGTGACCTTCCTATAGATGCAGAAATTTCTTTCTATAAACAGGGAGAATTTGTTGACCTTTGTGCCGGTCCTCATTTAATGAGTACTAAAAATATCAAAGCGTTCAAGTTAATTTCTTCTTCAGGAGCTTACTGGAGAGGAAAATCTGAAAATGCCATGCTGCAAAGAATTTATGGTACTGCATTTAATAAAAAAGAAGAATTAAATGCTTATTTAGAGCACTTGGAAGATATTAAGAAACGTGACCACAATAAATTGGGACGTGAAATGGAACTTTTCACTACTGTAGATGTTATCGGTCAGGGACTTCCGCTGTTAATGCCAAAGGGTGCCAAAATGATTCAGACCATGCAAAGATGGATTGAAGATGAAGAAGAAAAGAGAGGTTATGTAAGAACCAAAACTCCTTTAATGGCAAAATCTGATTTGTATAAGATTTCCGGACATTGGGATCATTATAAAGAAGGAATGTTTGTGTTGGGTGATGAAGAAAAAGACAAAGAAGTATTTGCACTTCGTCCTATGACCTGCCCATTCCAGTACTATGTATATAAAGCAAGTCAGAAATCCTATCGTGATCTGCCTTTGCGTTATGGAGAAACCTCCACACTTTTCAGAAATGAAGATTCCGGAGAAATGCATGGGCTTACCCGTGTACGCCAGTTTACTATTTCAGAAGGTCATCTGATCGTAAGACCGGATCAGATGGTAGAGGAATTTAAAGGCTGTCTGGCTTTGGCAAAATATTGTCTGGATACCTTGGGAGTATCGGAGGATGTAACTTATCGTCTTTCTAAATGGGATCCAAACAATAAAGAAAAATATGTGGGAACTGCTGAGGTTTGGGAAGAGACACAGGGACATATCCGCCAGATTTTAACAGAACTGGAAATTCCATTTGTGGAAGAAGAAGGAGAAGCAGCCTTTTATGGTCCTAAAGTGGATATTCAGGCGAAAAATGTATATGGAAAAGAAGATACCATGATTACCATTCAGTGGGATGCAGTATTAGCCGAACAGTTTGATATGTACTATGTAGATGAAAAGGGTGAAAAAGTCCGCCCTTACATTATTCACAGAACTGCCATGGGATGTTATGAAAGAACGCTGGCATGGCTCATTGAAAAATATGCCGGAAAATTCCCTACATGGTTATGCCCGGAACAGGTACGTGTTCTTCCGATTTCTGAAAAATATATGGATTATGCTGCCAAGGTGGAAGAAAAATTAAAAGAGAATGGTATTCTTTGTACGGTAGATAACCGTTCTGAAAAAATCGGTTACAAAATTCGTGAAACAAGACTTGCCAAAGTTCCTTATATGTTAGTGGTAGGACAGAAAGAGGAAGAAGAGGGACTGGTTTCCGTAAGAAGCCGTTTTGCAGGAGATGAAGGCCAGAAGAATCTGGATGATTTCATTGATGCAATTTGCAAAGAAATCAGAACAAAGGAAATCAGAAAAGAAGAAGTTACAGAAGAAGCAAAAAAATAATTTAACTAAAAAATACAAAATTCTTCCTCGAAAATAGTTTCTTGGGAAAAACTTGTATGTCAGGCATGTTTAGAATGAAAAAGAACAGGATATACTATTCCATATCGCATATAAGTGCGAAAATAAGGAGGTATAACCAATGGCAGAATTAAAATGCAAAGCGGAAAAATGCACCTATAACAAAGAAAATTATTGCAGTAAAGGCGATATTATGGTAGGTGGAAAACATGCAGCAACAAGTGCCGAAACCCGCTGCGAAAGTTTTACGGAGAGAAAAGGGGATTCCATGACAAGTTCTACTTGCCATCCAAGCCCTACAATTAGTATTGATTGTGAAGTTGCAAGGTGCGTTTATAACAGCAATTATAAATGTACAGCGGAACATGTGGACATTAATGGAAGCAATGCAGATACAAGTAAAGAAACTTCCTGCAGTACTTTTAAGGAAAAATAATAAAAAACTATTGACTGTAAGGTGGATATGTGATATTCTGACTTAGGTTGTGAGAATAACGAGACGTAGCAAGCAGAGTATCCACTCTCACCTTACGGCGAATGGGCTGGTAAGAGTTAATAGTCTCATAGATGCTTTATTTCTATGGAAGATTTATGGTGGATAGTTTGCATACTATCCACTTTTTTATTTTAATATGTTTTCTTATGGAGGGTAAAGCAATTAGCGAATTAATGATTAACGAACAAATCAGAGACAAAGAAGTGCGTGTGATTGGTGAAGAAGGCGAACAGTTAGGTATCATGTCTGCAAGAGAGGCTTTAAAGTTGGCAGAAGAAGCAGGACTTGATTTGGTAAAGATTGCACCTACAGCAAAACCGCCGGTTTGTAAAATCGTAGATTATGGTAAGTATAGATATGAACTTGCCAGAAAAGAAAAAGAAGCTAAGAAAAAACAGAGGGTAATTGAAGTCAAAGAGATTCGTATGTCTCCCAATATTGACACCAATGACCTGAATACCAAAATTAATGCCGCGAAAAAATTCCTTGCAAAGGGAGACAGAGTGAAAGTTACCTTACGTTTCCGCGGCAGAGAGATGGCACATATGGCAAGCAGCAAACATATTTTAGATGATTTTGCAGAAAGCTTAAAGGATGTATGTGTAGTAGAAAAGGCTCCTAAAGTAGAAGGAAGAGCCATGACAATGTTTTTAACTGAAAAGCGTTAGTGCACAGTTAAAATAGATTTTGGAAGAAAAATGTATAGGAGGATATAAATATGCCAAAAATTAAGACAAGCAGAGCAGCAGCAAAGCGTTTTAAAGTAACAGGAACAGGTAAATTAAAAAGAAGTAAAGCTTATAAAAGCCATATCTTAACAAAGAAATCTACTAAGAGAAAAAGAAATCTTAGAAAAGCAGCTATGACTGATTCTACAAATGTTAAGAATATGAAGAAAATTTTACCATATTTATAAGTCGTAGAGTGTAGGAGGAATAAGAAATGGCAAGAATTAAGGGCGGCGTAAACGCTAAGAAAAGACACAATAGAGTATTAAAACTTGCAAAAGGATACAGAGGAGCACGTTCTAAACAGTATAGAATTGCAAAACAGTCTGTAATGAGAGCTTTAGCTACATCTTATGCAGGTAGAAAAGAAAGAAAACGTCAGTTCAGACAGTTATGGATTGCTCGTATCAATGCAGCAGCTAGAATGAACGGTTTATCTTACAGCAAATTTATGTATGGTTTAAAATTAGCCGGTGTTGACATGAACAGAAAAATGTTGGCAGAAATGGCTGTAAATGATGCAGAAGGATTTGCAACATTAGCAGAATTGGCAAAATCTAAATTAGCTTAATTGAACATTTTTAAATTTGATGTCTGTTCTTTTTTGCGAAAGTGCAGAGTGTGAAATTTGGACATAGGTAAATAGAATGATTAACTTGCTCCGGAGTCTTTATGCAGGATTGGAGCAAGTTAGTTGCTTTATTTAAGAGTAATCAATAGATTATTGTAAATTGCAAAAAAAATAAAAAAGTTTAAAAATAGTGTTGACATTTAGAAAAACATGTAGTATTATAATCAAGTCGGTTGCGGCAAATGCAGTGACTGTATGAAATATGACCCGGGATCTTAGCTCAGCTGGGAGAGCATCTGCCTTACAAGCAGAGGGTCACAGGTTCGAGCCCTGTAGGTCCCATTCCT
>CAZSWC010000065.1:0-7094 GCA_964610665.1 uncultured Lachnospiraceae bacterium | reverse complement strand
TAATCCCATTCCAAGGCTGCCGCCTTTCTTTCCCTTAAATACTTTTTTAATAAATGCTAACAAAGCAGCAAATCCGCCATATTCTGTAATCAATGCACAAATAGCCGAAACCAGAATTGCCACCATAGTAGTTTCGAACATTCCCGAAACGCCGGAACCCATACTGGCAAGCAAATCCGTTGCCGCTGTTGCTCCTGTTGCCAACATGATAAAAGAACCGGTTGCAATTCCAATTAAAAGAACCACAAAAACATTAATCCCTATAATTCCTCCAAGTAAAACCAAGATATACGGAATAATCTGAATCAGATGGTATTCATGTTCAATGGAAGTACCAATATCTTCCACAAGAAAAGACTGTATCAGAATAATTACCATAGTTGCGATTGCTGCCGGAAGGGCAATACCAAAATTTTCACGGAATTTATCTTTCATTTCACATCCCTGTCCATTACAGGCTGCTATGGTTGTATCAGAAATAAAAGACAGATTATCTCCAAACATGGCACCTCCCACAACAGAACCGATACATAAGGAAAGACCAAAACCGGAACCGTTAGCTACTGCTACCGCAATGGGTGTAATCAGAGTAATGGTTCCTACAGAAGTTCCCATGGCAACAGAAACAAAACTGCTGACAATAAACAATACCAGTACCGCAAATCTTGCCGGAATGATGGAAAGCAGAAAATAAGCCACACTTTCCGCACTGCTCCTTCCCACTACACCTACAAAAATACCGGCCGCCATAAAAATAAGTATCATGGTTATAATATTCTTATCTCCTACCCCTTTTGCCATAACTTCCAGTTTCGCATCAAAATTCAAATCAGGATTTTGGATACATGCAACTAACAATGCCACCAGAAAAGCTACAACAATAGGAATGTTGTAAAATCCCATGGGAATGGCCAAAACATATTCAAATAAAATTCCCAATCCTAAATATAAAATCAAAAATACCCCGATAGGCAAGAGCGCCTTTGCATTTTCCTTTTTCATATTCTTCCTCCGTCGTACGTCTTACTTTTCCCTTGTTACACTCAATATCCATATTTTACATGATTTTTCCAACTTCGTAAACCACATGTTCCTGCTTTTCAAGACCTAACTATAAAAAAAATACAACTCCTGTATCCCATATATCAATGGCTGATGAATGAGATAGACCAAAAGAGAATGTCTTCCCAAAAAAGAGAACACAGGAAACTTCCATTTCATAAAAGACAATTTCATAAGTTCATATCTTTTAAAAATTTTATGGAGATAAAATCCTGTAATAAAAAGAAACAACCAGGGAATCAAAGAAAAATAATCTGTGGAAACAAATCCTGCAAAAGGGATTCCTAAAAATGCTGCCCCATAATTTCCCGGCTGACTTTTCTGAATTTCTATCAATCTTACAGTACCAATCCCCAGATATCCGTAATTTATATTTTTTGTAAACAAAAAACAAGAAAATGCCCCCAATAAACCTACCCATGGATGAATTTTACCTAAAAATCTTTCTATAAGACTTACCACCAAAATGCAGGCTCCAATACAGGTTAAAACACCAAATACCACTCTGTTTTGCGGCATTACAACTATGGTAACCAAAGTCACCAAAATTCCTGCCAGCGATATTATCATTCCATTTTTCCAATGTCGCTTTCCCAAAGAAAAGCAAAAACCGGACAATAAAATAAAGGTCCAGCAAATACTTTGCTGCCAGGCATATGCCTGTCCGCTTTTATACCATTTCCAATTTACTCCGTAAATATAAACCATATTCCATGCGGCATGATAACATATCATACTCACCAGCATGATTCCTCTTATGGTATCTAACAATTCTAAACGTCGCCCTGACCTATCTTCAACCATTCTTCTCTCACCCCTCCGTCATTCCATCCAGAACACCGAGCATAGGATTGTGTTTGATTTCATAACATTTTTTCTCATTGGTATCTAAGGAACGGAAAGAAAACTTCATCCAGGAAACCATATCAAAGACTTTAATATAAAAGCATTTCTGTTCCATATCATACATAATCAAATATTGGCTCAGACTGTCTTTCTGTCCCGTAATCGTTCCATCTTCCTCTATTCTGGTATAATGAAACAGTCCCTGATTTCGTGGTTCATTGACTGCATTCATAAGATTACTTCCCAATGCCAGCATTTTCTCGTCTTCAAAATCATTTCCACTGTTATTCAATGCTTTCAAAACCGCCACACGGATAAATCGGTCATAAGAACTGTAGGAAGCCGGAAAGGTTCCTGTCTTGGATCTGTGCTGCGCCTGTTCCTCTGCCTTAATTTTTCGTCCATCCAGAACCAGTTCCCTTATGGGTTCTCCCTTAAGTCCCTGCTTCATTTCCGGTGACTGGGACAAATACCATGCCAGATTCTGTAATTGTTCTTCATATGGGGGAGAATTAGTCATAACCCCAAGAATTTCCTCCCTATGATACAATCTCAGGATTCCGGGATTTTTAGAATCTGCAGCTTCCAAAATCACCTCATTGCCTTCTTTGTCCGCAAAAAAGTAATGCATGGCAGCAGCCACTCCCGTTTCACCATAAGGAATATTTAAAATCTGGACTTGTTTTGCCAGACATTCTACTTCTTCTACATTTTGACAACAGGATAATATTTTGGTTACAAGTTCCATGCCAACATATCCCATTTTTCCCTCTTTTGCTTTTTCCACACTGGTTCCTTCATAAAGCATCAATAATCCACCTATAAGACCATGTTCATTTACTCCGTCTAATAACCAGCTGTCCAAAGTATTATAAGTCATACCAAGAAAAGAATATTGGCTGATTTCTTTTTTTCCATCACAATATACAATTGTACTTCCTGCCGCATGCTGCACTGCATGGGCGCCATCTTTCCATAAATCCGTTTCTATATCGCAGGTACGAAACCAATAATGTTTCCCGCTTTTTGATGTCAGTGTCATGCAGGAGCAGGAAGCAGGAATAAACTCTGAATTATTCTGTACTTTCTTTCTTTTCTTTTCCTGATTCATTTTTCTTATCCTTTCCTTTTTATCTTTTAGTATTTCCATTTTCTAATTTAACAACCAAATTCCCAGATTTAAATATCCGGCAAAACTAAGCCACAACAAATAGGGAACATTTAATAGGGCTGCCGTTTTTGAAAGTTCTCCAAATTCCAATATCACCTTTGCCACCAGTACCCACAAAAATATCAACCATAAAAAGGAGAAAAAATACCACTTAAAACTAAAGAAAAAAACAGGCCAAAGAAAATTTACAATCAGCTGATATCCGTATATTGTAAATGCTCTGGTGATTTTTTTCTTTCTATCTTCTTTCTTACCCTTCTTCCCCGTTCCCGGCATTTCTTCTGCACTTGTATATATCAGATAGGAACTGATTCCCATAAGTACATACAATATAGTCCATGCCACCGGAAATACCCATGCAGGAGGGGACAGTGACGGCTGAAGCAGGATATTAAATGATTTCATCCCTTCTCTTGTTAAAAATCCTGACAAAGCACCTGTTGCCAGAGGAATCAAAATACTTGCCGCAAAAGCTTTCCATTTTTTTGTCATGTCACACACCTTTTTATGTACTGGAAAATATTTCTTACTCTAAGATATGTTTCCACGAAATATATTATGAAGCAAAACCACCACATAATATTCATTTATAATTTAAAAATAGCATTACCCACAAAAAAGATTCTTTAAGTATGGATAAACAGAATTCTTTTTTTACAGATAATGCTAATTATTTTTGCGAACTAGGCTAAAGATACCCTTCTCTTACTCTTCGTATTTTCCTTCTTCCTGTAAATACGGAACCAGATGTTTAAAGATTCTTTTATCTCCATGTCTGCCTGCAACAAATTGTAAAACAGCAAAAAATAAAGCACCAACAAAGTTAACAAGCAAATCTTCCATGGTATCTATCAGACCAATATCAAGATAACCATTAATATGCAAATCCTGTCCATTCACCATGGTCTGTGTTATCCCTGAAATTATCACTCTGGCATTCTTTTTTCCCGGGTCCAGATAGGTAGAGGATATCTGCTGTATTACGGTATCTTTCTGCATATCCAGACAAAAGAACATATCCATTCCAAACTCAAAAAATTCCCATAGCACACCTATCGTCATAGAAAAGCAAAAGGAAACTACTGCCAGAAAAAAGGGAGACAACTGAAAAGGAATGCGTTTATCCCGGTTCAAAATTTCTACCAAAGAAACTCCCAATGCCGCACACAAAAAACCATTTAATGTATGCAAAATCGTGTCCCAATTAGGGAAATGGATATAAAAAGCAGATATTTCTCCCAAAATTTCCGCTGCAAAGATAAACAGCAAAATTATAATCTCTAAAGTAGAGGGAAACTCTACCTTAAACGTTACCTGCAATACACTTGGCACAATCATAAGTACCAGTGTTAAAACACAAAGAAACGCATTTTCAAAATTGCGGTTAAACAACTGTAATACCATCATTACAATTACGAGTATTCTGAGAATACTATATACCAGAAAAGTTCTTCCGTTTTCCCGCAATTCCGTCTGTAATGCCTGATAAAATTTTTTTCTTCTTTCTTTTCTCTTTTCTTTCTTCTTCATCATTTCTTTTTTACAATACACATCAGGCAGCAGCTTTGTCCAATCAAACGAAAAGCCCTCATGCAGCAAGCATGATTCATACATTTTCTCAATGATGGTCAAAATTGTTACCATGAAATTCCATACTGTATTGTTTTTTACCGTTTTCTCCTTTCTCTAACACATTTACGCCGATTTTTTCATCTATGGTCCCCTCAAAACCATGGTCATCTGTTCTTCCTGCCCAAGGCTCCAGACAAATAAAATTTCCGTTTTCTTTTGCCCAGATACCAAATCCCGGAAAATCTTTACACTCCATGGTTACATAAGGTGTTTTATCAGGACGGCAGATTCTTACTTTTTCAAATTTCTGATGGTCAAAAATCAAAGTAATATAGGCATCCTTGTGAAATTTCATAAATCCCTGTTCCAATGCAACCGTTTTTGTATCGGTAGGGGCAGCAAAACCGGATTCTTCATTTACTCCAAAATAGGTAATGCTGTCACAATCCACAAATTCCAGATAATACTCTTCTTTCGCTTTGGGGTCTTTTTCCGGTGTCGTAAATCCCGGGTGACCGCCAATAAAATAGTACATGGTATCCTCTCCCAGATTCCTTACTTCCCACTTTACATGAAGTTTTCGCGGATTTTCCTTATCCAGTTCATGAGTTACCAAAAGTTCAAAGTCAAAGGGATAATTTCTTCTGGTCTCCTCTGTGGAAAAAATTCGATGTGTCACACTTTCACCATCTTCTGACATACACTCAAATTCCATGTCTCTTGCAAATCCATGCTGGCTTTTCATCTCATATTCTTTATCGCCAATACGATATACTCCATTTATCACCTTTCCTACGAAAGGAAACAGAATCGGAGAATGCCGATTCCAGACCTCAGGATTGGCATCATGAAGCCGTTCCAGTTTCGTTTCTTTTTCCCACACACTGCAAAGTTCAGCACCCAAATCATTGATACTAACTTTCAAAAAATCATTTTCTAACACACGTACTGCCATACTTTCCCCCCTCTTTTCTTTTCCCTGTTCCTAAACCACTATACTATCACTTTATAGCCATTCCTACAAATTAAATAATTCTAAAGTTCATAAAACTCTTCGTCCATTCCCTTTTTCTTTTCACACAAATCCTGATAAAAGCATGCATATGTTGCTTCTTTATAAGGAGCAATCGCAAAGGAGCCATGATGTCTCAAGTATCATGCCCTGACCGGTTTCATATCTCACATCAAAAGAAGTTCTTCCTACAACTGTACCTCCAAAAATGGCTGCAATAATTGTCATTAATTTTCTATTGCTGCTGCCCTTTAGCAGCTGCATCCCCTTTCCACCAAACTATACCTTCAAAATCTCTTCCGTTTTCTCTAAATCCGAAGTGCGGATAATAATGGTAGCTCCTTTGCTTCCTGCTTTCATGGAATAAATATATTCAATGTTAATACCTGCCTTCGTTATCTTCATCAAAACTTCCTGCAGCTGCCCTGCTTCGTCCGCCACATCTACGGCAAGAACCGGAGTCAGCATGGCAGAAAACCCTTTTCCCTTTAACGCATTTCTTGCTGCTTCCGGTTCTGATACAATCATACGCACCAGACCATAATCGGTTGTTTCTGCCAAAGACAGGGAATTAATATTGATATTTTCCATCTTTAAAGTCTCTAATACCTGTTCCAGACGTCCTTCTTTATTTTCCATAAACACTGATAACTGATTGATTAACATAGTACCTGCCTTTCTTTCACTTTTGCTTCTCATCTGCTATTTTTCTACTGCAAAAGCTTTCTTATACCAATTTACGTTTGTCAATTACATGAACCGCTTTTCCCATACTTCTTTCAATGGTTTTTGGCTCCACCGGTTTTACTTTTACTGCAAGACCGATTGCCTGTTGAATCACATGTGCAATTTTCTTTGTCATATTTTCCAATTCTCCAATTCTGTCAAAGAAGAAGGCTTCATCTACTTCCACCTGCACTTCTAAGGTATCCAGATTATTCACGCGGTCTACTATCATCATATAATGCGGAGAAGTTTCTCCCATTTCCAAAAGAGCAGCCTCCACCTGAGACGGAAATACATTGACTCCCCGGATAATCAGCATATCATCCGAACGGCCTTTGAAACGGCTGATTCTTGCCAGTGTTCTGCCACATTCACATTTATCATAGCTGATGCTGGTAAGGTCACGGGTACGGTAACGGAGAAGAGGAAGCCCTTCTTTGGTAAGGGTAGTAAATACCAGTTCTCCGGTTTCATTTTCTGCACAAGCTTCTAACGTTCCCGGATGGATTACCTCCGGCAGGAAATGGTCCTCATACACATGAAGCCCCTTGTGATAAATACAGTCACAGGCAACTCCCGGTCCCATCACTTCTGATAAACCATAAATGTCAAAAGCATTGATATGTAATTTATCCTCTATCTGTTTCCGCATCTGCTCTGTCCAAGGTTCTGCTCCGCAGATTGCGGCTTTTAATTGAATATTAT
>CAZSWC010000064.1:5187-7121 GCA_964610665.1 uncultured Lachnospiraceae bacterium | reverse complement strand
GTTTATGCCAGAGAATTTATAAAGACAAATGACGGCCGGATAGTACCATTGGTACTGTCCGGCAGCAATAACTGCTGGGATACAACATATCGAGGTCATTGGAGAAGGGAAAGAAGCTGGTTTCCCATTTATGCGAGGGGCGGAGAGAATCCTGCTATAACTCCTGAAGCACTGATGGCTAAAGTCAAAGGTTATGTTCCAAGCGGATGCAATGAGCATTTTGTTAGGAATGGCAAATGGGTAGATGATGACGGCTTTATAAGATTCTTTGAAAACGGAGTCAAAAAAGCAAAGACACTTGAAGAACTGAATGATGAGCTTTTGTATAAGCATCATCTTGAAGGCATGGTTTACTATTATGGTGAGGGTACCGATGTACATTCCGTTCATGATGCAACCATCACAGATTCGGCAGAGCTGGATATTTTCCTGAAAAAAGTTGATGAGCTTATAAAGGAGTATTCAGGTAAAGAAAAGCTGCATATATCAATAGGTTTTAATTGCGAAGATGTTTTGAAGCGAGAGAAAAAGCCGCGAGTGAAAAAGGAAAGACTAAAGGAATTCTATGCGATTACAACAGATTATGGATACCTTAGTAAACTTACTCGTCACGGTGTATATTCCACACACAGCACCTACTATGCCAAGCAGTTCGAAAGTGAAGATAAAGCTAAAAAATGGCTTAAAGAACATGACCTTGAAAGGAGATTCCGAAAACTTACTTTTGGAGTTAGATATGTAGCATAGGAGGCGAAAGATTATGTCTGATTATCAATATGATTTGCCATTTGACATAATGGATATCGCAAACATTTTAAATCTTCGTATAAGAAGACCTGGTAGAAAAAGTGTATATGCCGATTGTCCTTTTTGTGGCGACACAAGGGGAAAGCTTAATCTGAACTTAGAACGCAATCAGTTCAGATGCAACTACTGCGGTGAAAGCGGCGGAGCCATTGCGTTTTACGGCAAGGCACACGGACTTTCCAATTCAGAAGCTTACCGTGAGATTTGCGAAATTCTCTACGGCGATGCTAACCCCAAGGACTATAAAGCAATGTCAAGAAAAAAAGAAAAGCCAGATTTACCGACTAATTCTGAACTTGCTTCGGTGTATGACAGAAACCAGACATATGAAATGTTACTTTCTATGCTGACACTCACCAATAAGCATGTTGAGGATTTACTGGCAAGAGGGCTTACCCTAGAGCAGATTGAAAAGAACGGTTACAGAAGCACACCTGCTTTTGGCTTTGACAGACTTGCAAAAATACTTCTTGAAAAAGGATGTACGATTGCAGGGGTTCCCGGATTCTTTGAAAAGACAGAGGGAGTATGGAGTATAAATTTTAAATCCTGTTGTTCAGGAATACTTATTCCATACAGAACTCTATCGGGAATGATTCAGGCCTTTCAGATTCGCCTTGATAAACCATTTGTTGATGAAAAAGGTCGTAAGACTAAATATATATGGTTTTCAAGTGTTGATGAAGAAAAAGGTGTGTCTTCAAAAAGCCCTGCTCATTTTGTTGGCAATCCGTGTGATGAAAATGCAGTTTTTGTTACTGAAGGAGCTTTGAAAGCAGATATTGCATCAGCACTTTCAGGCCGAACATTTATTGCTGTTGCCGGTACCGGGTGCATAGATTCCTTGAAGGAACCGTTTGAGGTTATGAAACGAAACGGTATCACAAAGGTTTACGAGTGCCTTGATATGGATAAGACTGTCAATGAAAATGTTTCTAAAGCTGCAATCAAGCTTACGGATATGATCAGCGAGTTTGGCTTTGAAACAAAGACAACGAAATGGAAATGGGATAAAAACAATCCGGACCATAATAAAGGTATTGATGATATGCTTTTATCCAAGAAAAAAGAAGAATTATTATAATCTATGTGAGAATGGCGTCAGTTTTTGGCGCCATTCTGTGCAT
>CAZSWC010000064.1:0-5087 GCA_964610665.1 uncultured Lachnospiraceae bacterium | reverse complement strand
GAAAGCATAGGATACAGACACGGCATTTCAACAGTATTTGATGACTATCTTACAATCGCTTCTTGTGCTGTCAGTAATGCTGTCGATAAAGTGCACTTCGACGAAAGAGAATCACTTTACATGCAGACAATCAAGAAGTACAGTAAGGAAGAACTTCAAAAGATTGTTGAGCTTCACGCAATGGTAGTGAATGCCCTTGAACAGAGCCTGTACAGTTCTGATTTGCTCGGTGAGCTATATCATAGTCTCAACTTAAGCAATTCCAGAAACGGACAGTTTTTCACGCCGATACATATTGCTGAATTTATGGCTGAAGCGATGCTTGGACCAAAGTGTACAGAGATAGAAGAAAAAGGTTATGTCACACTTTGCGAACCAACCTGCGGAAGCGGTGTTATGGTGATTGCTGCAGCAAATTCGCTTTATAAGAATCACTATAATCCGTCACAGAATATGTGTGTGCTTGCATGCGATAATGATATCAGATGTGCCAGAATGGCATACATCCAATTATCGTATCTCGGTATACCTGCAGTTGTTGTTCATGGCGATTCACTTGCTATGCAGGAATATGCAAGATTCTACACACCTGTTTATATGATGGGCGGATGGATCTGGCGAGAACCGATGACACTTGCTAATGGCTTTTGTGTTGACGATGAAAATCTTAAGTGTATGTTGGAACCTATGTATGGACTTTTAAAATACGAAATTAATGCAAAAAAGGAGAATGAAGATGGACAAGTATCAGGAAATGCTTGAAAGAGCAAATAAAAGATATAAATACAGTGAGATAGAACTGGATAAAATAACATCACTTCTTGATTACTGCCATGCAGTTGATGTTCGTATGACACATAGAAGAATGTATGAAGTTTTCTTTAAGTGTGATGCAATTCCAGGAAGAGAAATAACTACGGATTTCTGTAGCGATGAGTGTGCAAGATGCGGTTGCAGTAATTGTACTGCAGCCGAGGATGCGGAGCTTATTATCAATCAGGAAAGGACCGTTTTAGACTTTGAACCGTCAGACGACTTTTTCTTTAAGGATGAAGTGAAATCCATTTTTAAGAGATACCATGGCGATAAGAACGAAAAAATGTCTGATTCTGAAATTGATATGATAGCGGAAGAAGTAAAAAAGGAACTTAATTGTTTTAATTATTGTTTAAAAAAAGGAGAGAATAAATTATGCATTTTATAACTTTGGTAACGGTAGAAGTACCTGAATTGCAGGCGAATCCGATTGAAGATATGGTTGTTGAAGAAAAACTAAAGTATTTAAACGATTTACAAAAGCAGAATGAAAAAAATACTATGCTTGATATCAATATCCGTATGTTAAACGGATTAAAAACAGAATTTGCAAGACAAGTGTATGAATTAATGTATGAAAAAATGGAGCCTTATAACGAGCAAACGGAAAATCCTAAATTTTTTGAATTTGCGGATTTGACAGAAAGTTTACAGGAAGAATACGAAAATGCTCGAACAGATTGCATCAAACTTCCTGACGGTAGGATTTTACCCGCTGATGATTGGATTTTCCACGGGAAGTTTGCTATTCATGAGGACGGAAAAGTATATCAAAAGAACTTCGGGCAGTTAAAGCATGATAAACGCTCAAAAAAAGCAAAAAAGATGTCAGTAGTCTTGAATTATCCATACAAAAAGATATATAAGACTCTTGATGATTTTGCAGAGAATTATAAGAGCGTTAGCTATAACGAGAATTTTAAGGGTTATGGTTATACATATAATTCGCAAGCATTTTATGACTGGTGTGTAATCGGAGGCAGATGGCCCAGAATGTTTCTTGTGAAGAACGATTGCGTAGAATACTCTGTCGGCGAACGCAGTTGGTGTAATGTAGATGTAGAATTGAAAGCACCGGAAGGTTATCGTTGGGTAGCTGCTGCGAGAAAAAAAGATATACAATGGCAAGTTATGCGCGATTGGAGATTTGAATGTGCTAAAAAAGATTTTTATAAATTTGAAGAAGCATTCAATACGGGTGTTTTTCATGAGAATAGTTGCTGTTACAAACGCGGCAATAAGCTCCTTGCATATAATAATATCTTGTATATCGAAGGTGAAACATTGGAAAAATATCTGAAAAGAATGGAGCTTTACGATACCTTTAAATATCCAAATATATCGTATGGCTATTTGGATGACAGCGGTTATCATGAAAAAGAATATACATGGCATTATGGTAAGTCGAAAAAGTACATCAAAAAGCAAACTCGAAAGAGTAATATTGTTTGGAGAAGAAAATTAGATAAGTTTATTGATTCTATACCGGATGATACTGTTATTATTGGTGTAGATTGTCATGTTTAAGAGGAGGAAAAATTTATGGTTATTGAATATGGTGTATATGAACAGGGTGCAATGTTTTTTAGAAAAGACTTTGATCCTGTGAAAACAATTAATTATTTTTGCAAAATGTATGAGATTGAGTTGACAGAAGAAATCAAAAAAGAAATTGAAACCGATACGATGACAGATGATCATTTTGATTTTCTTTGCGAAAAACTGGAGGTTAATCCAGAGGAAAGAACACTTCAGAGTATGTGCATTCAAACTTTAAATCCCTATGAGATATCTGATTTGTTTTTAGAAGATGCAGAAGTAAGAATAGGGAACGATATGGTGTATGCATCCGTATATTCGGATTTAGTAGGGGATTTTATCTTTTATGATGAGGATAAGCCGTGGGAACATATCGATGGTGATTGTATGATGCTTTGTTTTAATGTTCCGCATGTATGGGACATTAAAGATGCAAATATTCCTGTAGATAAAAACGAGGCGGTGCGACAACTTAAGGATGCAACAAAAAGTTTTTTGAAAGATGACATCAATTGGGAAGAACGACTCGGCAGCTTACTTGCAGCAGGATACAATTCCTGATAATCGGAGGATAATTTATGCGTAATAAGGAAGTAATATGTGCTTTTTATAATCCTAATTTAAAACATTTTGATGAATATCACAAATTTATGAGCGTTGTCGCAGAAAATATAAGAAAGGTTAAGCCCATCTATTATGAAAATGAAGACGGCATAATTCTAATTATTTTCTACAGACATAAGCTCAAAAGAATATCAAAATATTTTTTAGAAAACTCCGTAAAACTTTATGAAAAGATAATTTCGGGAAAATACAGACACTGCGCATGCTGCGGATGTGGATATCTTTCGTATATTCCATATACATATCGTAATAATGGTGGCTGTGTTGGAAAAAGTTTTGAGTGTGAGATTTGTCAAGAGTATTCTGATGAATTTCTTTGCACTATTATGGATTATTCAAAAAAGCACGGTGCAAAAAAGACTTTGCTCAAACTTATAAAAGGAAAGTTATTTAAGAATGATATGTCTAATGCTTCAGTACAAAATGAAGCAAATGATTTGCCATTCTAAACTGTAAAGGAGAACAAAATGACTAAAGATGTAATAATGTATGATAAAATCTTGTCAGCACAGACGTATCTTGAGATGATGACAGGTAACTATTATTGTCTTAATGCAGACAATCAGGTTGAACAGGTTGAAAATATTTTAGAGGAGCAGTTCGGACAAGGTGTATACCGGAGCTTTGCTCTGGATAATATCACCGAAGTGATAAAAAACGATCATAAGGTTGTTCTTGTCAAAATCGTTAATATTGTAATGGAAGGCGATGAAGCAGAACAAGATAATATTTATCGCTGGTTTGAAGTTCCGGATGACTGGGCCAAAGAAGATGTTTTAGAACAATTAAGGAAAATTAATCAGGATTAAATGAGTATTAGGGCTTGTGCTGAATGTGCAGGCTCTATAATTTTGAATATTTTTTATTAAAAATTGTATTTTCTATTGACATTTGACATACAATATAGTATAATTGAAATACAATAAAATACAAAGTTATAAAGGAGGATGCAGTATGGCAACTTCTATTGTTCAATTTAGAATTGATGATGATTTAAAAAATGATGCGATTAAATTGTACGACAGACTCGGCATAGATCTTTCAACAGCCTTGAGAATGTTTTTAAAAAGATCAGTATCTGTAAACGGAATTCCATTTGATATGGTTCTTCCAAAAGAAGATTACAGTGCAAGTAAGGCATTGGGCTTTATGGATGAATTAAATAAGAGCGCATCAGAGAATGGTGTGGATGAAATGTCTCTTGATGATATCAACTCTGAAATAAGTTCGTACAGAAAGGAACGCATAGCGAGAGGATAAGTAAATGAAATATTTTGCAGTTATAGATACTAATGTAATTGTATCTGCTATGCTAAAAAAAGATTCAATGCCAGCACAGGTTTTGAAGGAAGTTTTGGTGGGAAATATAAATATGCTTGTAAACGAGGAAATTCTTGACGAGTATATTGAGGTTTTAAGCCGAAAAAAATTCCGTTTTCCCATTGATGCGGTAATTAATTTAATAACTGAAATCAAAAAACAGGCAATTTATGTTGACAGGACACCGTTGGATGAGTATATGCCGGATCCGGATGATGCTGTGTTTTATGAAATCGTTATGGAAGCACGAAAAAATGTAGATGCATATTTGGTAACAGGAAATTTGAAACATTTTCCTGAAAAGCCGTTTGTGGTTACACCAGCAGAGATGATTGAAATTATAAATAAAATATGATAACCATGGGGTTTGTGCTAAATGTGCAGGCTCTTTTTTGTGACATGAATTTGGCATAAATTTGGCACAGATTTGCCGATGACATGATAATTAGAATGGGCTATAATGGTTATTGTAAATAGGTGTGGATTCAGTCATTTAATAATGTATATTGCAGAAGTCATAGAATTATGCTATGCTATTTGCATATAATTTGGAAGAAAGACAGGTGTTATTTGTAAATAAAACATAATTAGTTGAAGCATTGGCAGAATAGGCTGAAGTTTCAAAAAAAGATGCAGAGAAAGTTTTAAATGCATTTGTTGAAACAGTTGAAATAAATAATTAAAAAGGCGGAAAGGAGAAGAGACGGAATATGTCAGAAATGCTTGAAAAGATACCCGTGAAAATGTAGTCGGAAAGTCAAAATCGGTTATAAAAAGCGGAAATTCTC
>CAZSWC010000063.1:0-7917 GCA_964610665.1 uncultured Lachnospiraceae bacterium | reverse complement strand
GCCACTGGGAAGAAAAAATTCTGATGCAGGAAATTGACGTATTTCGCCTGAATCATGAGAGAATCTGCCGGAATACTTTTGAAAATGAAAAGAAAGACTATCTAAGAGTTGAATTTCAGGTAAAAATAGAAGAATGTCTTTTGGACAGAACATTTTCAGTGACACCTTTTATTCCCCAACGAAAAGAAGAAAGGAATGCCCGTCTGGCTCATATTTTAAGAATGCAGGCCAGTGGATTGAAAAAAAGACTGGTCCATACCGGATGCAGGAATGCGGTTCTTGGTCTTTCGGGAGGATTGGATTCTACCCTTGCTTTATTAGTTACGGTGAAAGCTTTTGATATGCTGAATCTTCCCCGAACCCAGATTCGCTGTATTACCATGCCCTGTTTTGGAACTACAGACAGAACCTATGATAATGCCTGCAAGATGGCTGAAAAATTAGGAACTGTATTAGAAGAAATAGATATCAAAGAAGCGGTTGCTTTGCACTTTAGAGATATTAAACAGGAAGCAGAAAATCATAATGTAACCTATGAAAACAGTCAGGCAAGAGAACGTACTCAGGTTCTGATGGATATTGCAAATCGGGAAAATGCACTGGTAATTGGCACCGGCGATATGTCTGAGCTGGCCTTGGGATGGGCAACCTATAACGGAGACCACATGTCTATGTACGGCGTGAATGCCGGTGTGCCGAAGACTTTGGTACGTTATCTGGTAGCCTATTGTGCGGATACCTGTGAAGAAGAGGCGCTGAAGGCAGTTTTAAGGGATGTATTGGATACACCAGTAAGTCCTGAACTGCTTCCTCCCGTAGAAGGAAATATTGCTCAGAAAACGGAAGATTTAGTAGGACCCTATGAACTTCATGATTTCTTTTTATATTATATGTTACGATGGGGATACGAGCCGGAAAAGATATATCGTATTGCAGCAGAAAGTTTTGCAGGACAATATGAGAAAGAAGAAATTTTAAAGTGGCTGAAAATCTTTTGCCGCCGTTTTTTTGCACAACAGTTTAAACGTTCCTGTCTGCCGGATGGGCCAAAGGTAGGAAGTGTCTGCCTGTCACCAAGGGGGGATTTGCGTATGCCTTCTGATGCAGCGGCAGATATCTGGCTGAAGCAATTAGAAAATAAATAAAAGTAAGGAATCAGAGGAAAGAAAAACACGAGGATGCTAACCCTCGTGTTTTTATAAAAGAAGGAATTGAAAAAGGCTGTTTAAGATTCTTTAATCATCTAAGGAGCCATTATCCGCAGTAGTTTTTTTTGCCTGTTCCAGACTGGAGGCAATGGCATCCAAAAGAAGCATGGAAGTGTACTGACGATCCTGAGCATAAGAAATATTATCCAAAGATTGTGTAGCAATGATTTGGGCGGAAAGTTCTTCCAGTGCCGGTTCCATGAGAGGATACATTACAGAAACAGACTCTTCTAAATGGTCCAGTTCAATGGAAGTAATGGAGGTTTCATCCACGGTGACTTTTATGTCTGCCACACTTCCATTGAAAGTAAGGGTGGTAGTATATTGACCGGGTGTATACAAAGCGGCGGCAGCAGACGGGGAGTCTTTGCCGGAAAACATTAAGACGATAATTACTACAAATAAGATTCCTAAGACCAAAAAAAGTCCTGTATATATTAATTCTTTCATATGTAAAACTACAATTTTAGCTTTTTTGTTCATAACCGATTCCTCCTTGTAATATATCATACGCATCGGAAAAAGGGTTTATGACAAAAACTCTGTACGGAAAACAAAAACAGGTATATAATGATAGAAATTCAGCTTTTGAACAGAGAAAAGAGAATATCAAAAATAGAGAATTTAAGAGGGACATTTCCCACTCAGAGGAACCGATATAAGAGTATCCGCTGTGAAAAAGAAAGGCAGGTAAATGGAAGTGGAATTTGACGTAAAAGTAGACTCTAAGGTATTATATGATTATATGCTGCATCATACATACAGTAGTTTTCAAGGAGTTATGGGAACAGCAGTAGGAGCTATGATGTTATTTGGATTTTTTGTAACTGGATATGGAATCTGGCTGATAGCGGGGGTGGTGCTTTTGGCATATCTGCCCTGGTCATTGTTTTTAAAGAGCAAACAACAGATGCTCCGAACACCGGCTTTTCAAGAGCCTTTACATTATCGGCTGACAGAAGAGGGCGTGGAAATTTCTCAAAAGGATGCAAAAGAGTTTCAAAAATGGGAGTGTATGTATAAGGCAACCTCAACAAGAAAAAGCATCATTTTGTATACCTCGAGAGTGAATGCATGTATATTCCCCAGAGCGGATTTGAAAGAAAAAGAAGTAGCGGTGATAGAGATGATCTGTATGCATATGCCCACGGGGAAAGTGAAAATTAAAGCTTAGATGGCGGAGGATATATGGTTTTTAATAGTTTATGTGAAGCAGATACATTTGAGTTGGGAGTAAAGATAGGCAATCAGGCAAAAGCCGGGGAGGTGTATACCCTGATTGGGGATTTGGGAGTAGGAAAAACGGCTTTTACGAAAGGCGTGGCAGCAGGACTTGGTATTACAGAAGCAATATCCAGTCCTACGTTTACCATTGTACAGGTCTATGAGGAAGGAAGAATTCCATTTTATCATTTTGATGTATATCGGATTGGAGATTCGGAAGAGATGGAAGAAATCGGTTACGAAGATTATTTTTATGGGGAAGGTGTGACCTTGATAGAATGGGCAAATCTGATTGAGGATATTCTGCCCCAAAGTTATCGTCGGATTACCATTGAAAAAGATTTGGAAAAAGGGTTTGATTATCGTAAAATAAGTATAGAGGAAATACAATCTTAGAAACGAAGATTTACAGACGGATGTGAGGAAAATATAAGTGAAAATATTAGCATTAGACAGTTCCGGCCTGGTAGCCGGAGTGGCAGTTTTAGAGGATGATAATTGTATAGCGGAATATACGGTGAATTATAAAAAAACGCATTCCCAGACATTGCTCCCCATGTTGGAGGAAATCAGCAAAATGATAGAATTGGATTTGTCTTCCATTGATGCCATTGCGGTGGCAGCAGGACCGGGCTCTTTTACCGGGCTTCGCATTGGTTCGGCTACGGCAAAGGGACTGGGAATGGCATTGCAGAAGCCATTGATTGCGGTTCCTACGGTAGACGGACTTGCCTATAATCTGTATGGAACAGAGAACGTAATTTGTCCTTTAATGGATGCCAGAAGAAATCAGACTTATACAGGGCTTTATGAATTTCAAAAAGAAGAAAAGGAATACAAGCTTTGTGTAATAAAAGAGCAGTGTGCAGTTTCTTTGGATGAGGTGATAGAATCTATCAATCAGTTGGGAAGGGAAGTTATTTTTCTGGGAGATGGAGTTCCGGTTTTTAAGGGGCAGCTGGAAGAAAAAATAACAGTTCCATTTTCCTATGCTCCCGCAAGCTGCAACAGACAGCGGGCAGCGGCCGTGGGAACTTTGGCATTTTCCTATGCGAAACAGGGAAAGTTTCAGAAGGCATCTGAGCATATGCCGGAATATTTAAGACTATCTCAGGCAGAGAGAGAACGAAATGAGGAAATAAAACATGGAGCTGGTAATTAAACCTTTAGGAGTCAGATATGTGGACCAGGTGTGTGCTTTGGAGGAAGAAGCATTTTCCATGCCCTGGCATAAAGAATCTTTTTTAGAAATGATTCAATGCAAAGATGCCTGCTATCTGGTTGGAATTTTGGAAGAAGAAGTGGTGGCTTCCTGTGGACTCAGAAATATTGTAGGAGAAGGGGAAATCACCAACGTAGTAACTAAAAAAGATAAGAGAGGACTGGGAATTGGCAGACAGATGCTGTTAAAACTGATGGAGGAAGGTGCAGAAATGGGAGTGGAAGCATTTACCTTGGAGGTCAGAAAAAGCAATGAGGCGGCAATTCATTTATATGAAAGTCTGGGATTTGTTACAGAAGGAGAACGCAAAAATTTTTACGAAAAGCCAACGGAAGATGCTCTGATTATGTGGAAGAGGTAGAGATTACCAATGCCACAGGGAAAAGAAACTTGTATACTTGAGATAGGCTTTGAAAAAGTTTATAGAAAGGAAATCAAGGAATGCGGGCATATGGAATAAAAGAAGCACAGGAAGCAAATTTAGAAAAAGTGGTTTGCAATCAGTGTGGAAAAGAACTATTAGTAGAAGAAGGAATTTTAAAAGAAGGTTGTTTTCGTGTAGACTATTCTTTTGATTATTTTAGCAATAAGGACGGATATATCTACAGCCTCGATTTGTGTGAAAGATGTTTTGATAAATGGACGGGAGATTTTTTACTTCCGCCTCAGGTTGAGGAAATGAAAGAATTTTTATAAGAATTCCTAAAATGAAAACAGGAAGGATAGATACATGTTAGATGTTTGTTTGTTAGGAACAGGAGGTATGATGCCTCTGCCATATCGGTGGCTGACATCCATGATGGCGCGCTATAATGGAAAGAGTATTTTGATCGATTGTGGTGAGGGAACGCAGATTGCCATGAAGGAAAAAGGCTGGAGCCCTAAGCCTATTGATATTATTTGTTTTACCCATTATCATGCGGATCATATCAGTGGCTTGCCGGGGATGCTACTTACTATGGGAAATGCGGAAAGAACAGAACCCTTATTATTGATTGGACCTAAGGGATTGAATAAGGTGGTAAATTCATTAAGGGTGATAGCTCCGGAACTGCCTTTTAAGATTGTGTGTCAGGAGATTACCGAAACGTCACAGAAATTTGCATTTGAAGGCTTTGAAATACAAGCCTTCAGAGTAAATCATAATGTGGTTTGTTATGGATATAATGTGTTAGTGCACAGAGCCGGGAAGTTTGATCCCGTAAAAGCAGAAAGTCTGGGATTGGAGAAAAAATACTGGGGACGACTGCAAAAAGGGGAAACAATAGAATTAGATAATAAGATATATACTCCGGATATGGTAATGGGAGAAGCCAGAAAGGGACTGAAAGTTACTTATTGTACGGACAGCCGGCCGACAGAAAATATTGTGAATCATGCTAAAAATGCAGATTTGTTTATTTGTGAAGGGATGTATGGTGAACCGGAGAAAAAAGCAAAAGCGAAAGAATATAAACATATGACTTTTTATGAGGCGGCGGATATGGCAAAGAAAGCTGCTGTGGAACAAATGTGGCTGACCCATTACAGTCCGTCCTTGATGCGGCCGGAAGAATACATGAAGGATGTGAAAGCAATCTTTACCAATTCTTATGCAGCAAAAGATGGAATGAGTATAGAATTGAAGTTTGAGGAATAAAAGGGGAAGAAAATGAAAAGATTTAGAACTCCAAGAGGTGCATTTTTTTTGTTTTTAGCAATGTGCTGTGTACTTTTGGCATATCACTTGATTAATGTGAGAATAGAAAAAAGCAAACCGGAAGGTTATGTGGAAATGACTAAGGTGCAGGAGGTACTCTCCAGAAATCTGGAAACCAATTATCCGCAGACACCAAAAGAAGTGATAAAATATTATAGCGAAATTATGAAATGTTTTTATAATGAAGAGTGTAATGAAGAAGAGTTACATGAGCTTGCCATGAAAGCAATGGAATTATACGATTATGAACTGGCAGAAATAAATGAAGAAGAAATGTATCTTGAAAAACTGAAACTGGAAATTGATAATTTTAAAGAAAAAGATTTTAAGATTAGTTCCTATAGCATGTCCTCCAGCACGGATGTTTATGATTTCACGGAAGACGGATATAATTTTGCAAGACTGTATTGTACATATAATGTGAGAACTGGAACCGTAATGCAGGCTGTAGAAGAAATTTATCTTTTGCGCATGGATTTGGAAGGTCATTGGAAAATATACGGATGGGACCTGGCACAAAACCATCCACAGATGAAAAGTCAGTAAAAGAGAAAGTTGTAGGCATTAGGAGGCAGATTGTGGTAGAAAATAAAGATGTTTATATCCTGGCGATTGAAAGTTCTTGTGATGAGACAGCGGCAGCAGTGGTAAAAAATGGAAGAGATGTTTTGTCTAACGTCATTTCTTCCCAGATTGCATTACATACTCTTTATGGTGGGGTAGTGCCGGAAATTGCATCCAGAAAGCATATTGAAAAAATAAATCAGGTAATTGAGCAGGCATTGCAGGAGGCAGGAGTAGGGTTTCCTGAAATAGATGCCATAGCAGTTACCTATGGCCCGGGATTGGTAGGAGCTTTGTTGGTGGGAGTTTCAGCAGCAAAAGCACTGGCATTTGCTTTAAAGAAGCCCTTGATTGGAGTCCATCATATTGAAGGTCACATTAGTGCAAATTACATTGAAAACAAAGAGTTAAAACCTCCCTTTATCTGTCTGGTGGTTTCTGGTGGTCATTCTCATCTTGTAAAAGTAAAAGATTATGGAGAGTATGAAATTTTGGGGCGTACCAGAGACGATGCGGCAGGCGAAGCTTTTGATAAAGTAGCCCGTGCTATAGGATTGGGGTATCCGGGAGGTCCTAAGATTGATAAAGTATCAAGGGAAGGAAATCCAGATGCCATTCATTTTCCAAGGGCAAAAGTAGGGGAGAGCGAATATGATTTTAGTTTCAGCGGATTGAAGTCTGCTGTTTTAAATTATCTGAATTCCTGTCAAATGAAAGGAGAAGAAATCTGTCAGGCAGATGTTGCAGCTTCCTTTCAGAAAGCAGTAGTGGATGTGTTAGTAGAACATTCTATCAGTGCTGTTCAAAAAAATGGTTTGCATAAATTTGCCATTGCCGGAGGTGTGGCATCTAATTCCCACTTAAGGGAAGCACTCCAAAATAAATGCCATGAAAAAGGAATAGAGTTTTTTTATCCCTCTCCTATTTATTGTACCGATAATGCGGCAATGATTGGTGTGGCGGCATATTACGAATATCAAAAAGGGGTCCGTCATGGATACGATTTGAATGCTGTACCGAATTTAAGATTAGGCGAGAGACTTTGAATCTTTGCTCAGAGGGAAAGTATTATTGGGGTAAACTGTATTTTTTTGAGGATAGGAGAAGACCATGCAAAAGGAAAAAATTTCGGTAATATGTCTTGCGGCAGGACAGGGCAGACGAATGGAGAGTAAACTACAGAAGCAATATATGCTTTTAGAAGAGAAACCTGTATTGTATTATGCCCTGAAAGCATTTCAGGACAGTGCGGCGGAAGAGATTGTACTGGTGGTAGGTGCTGGGGAAGAAGAATATTGCAGAACAGAGATTGTAATGAAGTATGGTTTCTCTAAAGTAAAAGCAATTGTGCCGGGGGGAAAAGAAAGATATCATTCTGTGTATTGCGGACTTTGTCAAGTGCAGGATGCAGATTATATTTTGATACATGATGGAGCAAGACCATTCGTTAACGAAGAGATTATCAGAAGATGTATTGCAGGGGTAAGAGAACATGGAGCCTGTGTGGCTGGTATGCCTGTAAAAGATACGGTGAAGCTGGCAGATGATGATTGTAACATAGAAAGTACACCTGAAAGAAGCAAAGTGTGGCAGATACAGACACCTCAGGCATTTGAACATTCTATGATTAAGAAAGCATATACCATGCTGATAAAAGAAGAGAAGGAAGGAAAGAAACCGGCAATAAAGGTAACAGATGATGCTATGGTTGTGGAACATTATATAAAGAAGAAAGTTCATTTGGTATATGGCAGTTATGAGAATCTAAAAATTACGACACCTGAAGATATGTTGATTGCACATGCATTTCTTAAGAAATAGCAGACTGATGAACAAAGGATTAGATGGAGAAAAAATATTTTGTAAAAAAATAAAAAAAGTTGTTGACAGTTAGGATGATATTTGCTAGAATCATTTTTGCGTTCGACAAGAGCGCAAGACAAAAAATGGAGAGGTATCGAAGTGGTCATAACGAGGCGGTCTTGAAAACCGTTTGTCCG